>JBCDFD010000035.1:0-18430 GCA_039178645.1 Pseudomonadota bacterium
CCGGCTTACTCTCCACAACCAACATCCCCTGACTGCTCCCTCATGCCTTTGAGGAAGCTTCTGATCAGAATTATAAGGGGGGTCACTTTTGGACGCCGATCACCCCAAGATAGGGGTCAAACTTGCATGCCGTTACACAGCTCGGACGATCTTGCGATGCTTAAGTCGTCTGTCCAAAGCGTTGGCGTGCAGATCGACCGTCTCGTGGCCCGTGTTGTTGCCACCGAAAACGAAAAACTGCTGCAGGCTTATGAGACGAAGATCAAGGCGCTGGAACTGGAACGACAGATTCTCTGTGAGAAAGTGTCTAATTTCGAAGGCCGGAGCGGCACCCTGGAGGGGACCATACGAACCGCCACGTACTTTCTGCTAAACCCTTGGAAACTCTGGGATCAAGGAAGCCATTCAGATCGAAATCAGCTCCTGAGAATGGTGTTTGCGCAAAACCTCGGCTATTGCCGAAAACAGGGCATACGAACACCAATTCTCGCCTTACCTTTCAAGGTGTTAGGCGGTTTTTCTAACGTAAATACCGTAGTGGTAGCGGAGGAGGGACTTGAACCCCCGACACGCGGATTATGATTCCGCTGCTCTAACCACCTGAGCTACTCCGCCATTGGTGCGCGGGCATTAAGGGACGGGCGCTGACCCGTCAAGCGCGAATTGGCCTCACTTAATGATGGGCAGTCTCATCGATTTCGTCGGACCATTTCGGGCGATTTCACGGCAGCGGCAGGCTGACCATCAATGGTTAAGTGCCGCGGCGAACGGAACCGAAGCTGCAAAAGATATGCCAGCTGGGTTTACATTCTGATTATTTTGCCACCAAAATTGATCATTTATTGTGCGAATGGGCAAAACTTGTGAACGCCGTACCCCAAATCTCCCAATCCAGGGTTCCCCGCCTGCGACCCTATGGCAACCGACAAACGCCTGCCGTCAGGGAGAGCAGGTGAGTTTGGGACCGCGCCGCAAAAGCGTCGGCCCGCAACACAAACGGGGGACGCGGTATTGCGCCATTGCACATCGCAAACAGCCTGCCACTCCGCGCCCCGTGTCCAAGGGAAAAAATCCATGAACGCATTCTCCAAGACCCTCCTGGGGTTCGGCGCAGCCACTATGCTGATGACCACCACCGCGATGGCCGAAACCATCAAGGTTGGCATCTTGCACTCACTGTCCGGCACCATGGCGATCTCGGAAACCACTTTGAAAGACGCCATGCTGATGCTCATCGAAGAGCAGAACAAAAAGGGCGGCGTCAACGGCATGATGTTGGAGCCAGTGGTCGTTGACCCAGCGTCGGACTGGCCACTGTTCGCTGAAAAAGCGCGCGAATTGATCGAAGGCAACGAAGTTGACGTTGTGTTCGGCTGCTGGACGTCCGTGTCCCGTAAATCGGTTTTGCCCGTGTTCGAAGAACTGAACTCGATCCTGTTCTACCCCGTTCAGTACGAAGGTGAAGAAAGCCAACGCAATGTGTTCTACACTGGCGCGGCCCCCAACCAGCAGGCCATTCCTGCGGTGGACTACCTGATGAACGAAGAAGGCGTGGAACGTTGGGTTCTGGCGGGCACCGACTACGTGTACCCACGCACAACCAACAAAATCTTGGAAGCATACCTGCAGTCCAAAGGTGTGGCGCCAGAAGATATCATCATCAACTACACCCCGTTTGGCCACTCTGACTGGCAGACCATCGTGTCTGACATCAAAGAGTTCGGCTCGGCAGGCAAGAAAACCGCTGTGGTTTCCACCATCAATGGTGACGCCAACGTGCCGTTCTACAAAGAACTGGGCAACCAAGGCATTTCCGCCGAGGACATCCCCGTGGTGGCCTTTTCGGTGGGTGAAGAAGAGCTGTCCGGCCTCGACACTGAGCCTCTCGTCGGCCACCTTGCGGCATGGAACTACTTCATGTCGGTGGATACTGCCGAGAATGACGCGTTCATCGACAGCTGGATCGAATTCACCGAAGACGAAGACCGTGTAACCAACGACCCAATGGAAGCTCACTACATCGGCTTCAACATGTGGGTGAAAGCGGTTGAGTCCGTTGGCACCACGGACGCCGATGCTGTGATTGCGGCCCTTCCCGGCACCGAGGTTCCAAACCTGACCGGTGGCACGTCGATCATGCTGCCCAACCACCACATCACCAAGCCTGTGCTCGTGGGTGAAATCCAGGACGACGGTCAGTTCGACGTTGTGTGGGAAACCGATGGTCTGGTGCCTGGGGACGCATGGTCGGATCACCTGCCAGAGTCTGCGCCTCTGAAGTCCGATTGGCCCGGCTTAAACTGCGGCAACTACAACACCGTGACAGAAACCTGCGGCGGGTCCTAAGCCCCTGCCCTCGTTTTGAAATTGCGGCGGCCCAACTCTGGGCCGTCGTTTTGTACCCTCGGCGGACCTGATGACCCAAGCCCTGCGTTTTGTGATTGCCCTGACCTTGAGTATCTGGGCCAGCCTGGCATCGAGCCAGTCACTCGAAGATATCATCCTGACATTGCCCGATGGGTCTTTCGAAGACCGGGCGCTGGTGGTCGATCAGATTGCACAGACGGGCGATGACCGCGCGTTGCGGGTTCTTGAGGTGTTGCTCTCGGGCGATTTGCACTTGCTGAAATCCAACGGGCGCATGGTCGAGGTGTACGAAATCTCCCGCGACGACTTCGCCCGCGATATTCTCAACGGCGAAGAATATGGCGAGGTGCCGCGCCGCGGTGCAACCAAGGTCCGCGTGAACAACGCTCTGCGCCGCGATATCCGCACCGCCATCGGTGTGATGACGTTGCAGCACCCCGACCCAGATCGCCGCTTGGCCGCCGCAGAAGCGGCATTCAAATCCCCAGACCCGGATCAGACTGATATCTTGCGCGCAGCGTTGGAGGCGGAAACCGAAGCCAACGTCCGTGAGGCCATGGCAGAGGCGTTGGCCGTCGTGACCCTGCAATCGGGCGAGGGCACACTGGACAATCAGTTGGCCGCTGTGGCGATTCTTCAAGACCGTGGCGACACCGAGGCTCGCACGATCCTCGTGCCGTTGATGGACTCCGAAACGCCCGAATTGGCCACTGCTGCCACTGACGCCATCGAGCGCATTGACCAAATCCAACGGCTTTGGGGACTGGCCCAAAACATCTGGTTTGGCCTGTCGCTGGGCTCAGTCCTGCTCTTGGCCGCCATTGGCTTGGCCATCACGTTTGGTGTGATGGGCGTGATCAACATGGCCCATGGCGAACTGGTGATGCTCGGGGCCTACACCACCTTTTTCGTCCAAGAGATCATCCGAAACAGCTTCCCCGGCCTCTTTGACTGGTCCCTTCTAATCGCTGCGCCGCTTGCGTTCGTCATCGCAGGGGGAGTCGGCGTGGCCATCGAACGGGGCTGTGTGCGCTTCCTCTATGGCCGCCCGTTGGAAACGCTACTGGCCACTTGGGGGATTTCGCTGATCCTGCAACAAACCGTCCGCTCGATCTTCGGCCCAAACAACCGCGAGGTCGGCAACCCGAGCTGGATGTCCGGGGCGTTCGAAGTGGGTCAAATGACCATCACCTACAACCGCCTGTGGATTCTGCTCTTTGCCCTGGCCGTATTTGCTGTGCTGCTGATTATCCTCAAGCGCACGCCCCTCGGCCTGCAAATGCGCGCTGTCACGCAAAACCGCGCCATGGCAGCCAACATGGGCATCCGCACCGGTTGGGTGGACGCCATGACCTTTGGCCTGGGTGCAGGCATCGCCGGGCTTGCCGGGGTGGCGCTCAGCCAAATTGACAATGTCTCCCCCAACTTGGGTCAGAGTTATATCGTGGACAGTTTCATGGTCGTCGTATTCGGTGGCGCAGGCAACATCTGGGGCACGCTCGCTGGAGCCTTCACCTTAGGCATCGTCAACAAATTCCTGGAGCCATGGACCGGCGCGGTGTTGGCTAAAATTCTGGTCCTCGTGGCCATCATCCTCTTTATCCAAAAACGCCCACGCGGCCTCTTTGCTGTGCGCGGACGGGCGGTGGACCAATGAGAATGACCACGAACACATCTCTCGCGAACGTGGCCAACGAACGCGGAACTGGCATCTTCATCGTTCCCAAAATACTCCCGCCCGAGGCATTCACGGGTGCAAGCCCGTGGCGGCACGGCGGGGCTCGACGCCCCGACGGGTCGCCCCACCTATCAGGAGACCCCGCATGACCGGCCTCATCGACCGCCGCATGGGGATTTTCCTTGTGGGTCTCTTCATCCTCACCGTCGCTGTCCCTGTGGGGAACTTGATGATGGAAGGCCAACCGGTTCCCTCCTTTGTCGTATCCCTCTTAGGAAAATACCTCTGTTACGCGCTCCTGGCGGTCGCCTTGGATCTGGTCTGGGGATATTGCGGCATCCTTAGTCTCGGACATGGCGCATTCTTCGCCCTGGGCGGCTACGCCATGGGCATGCATCTCATGCGCGAAATCGGCGACCGTGGGGTCTATGCCAATCCGATCCTGCCGGATTTCATGGTGTTCCTGAATTATCAGGAATTGCCATGGTATTGGTACGGCTTCGACATGTTCTGGTTCGCCTGCCTGATGGTGCTGCTGGTTCCCGGCGCGCTTGCCTTCCTGTTCGGTTGGTTCGCCTTCCGCAGTCGGGTCACGGGCGTGTACCTGTCGATCATCACCCAAGCGATGACTTACGCGCTCATGCTGGCCTTCTTCCGCAATGAAATGGGGTTTGGTGGAAACAACGGCCTCACCGATTTTAAGGACGTGTTGGGCTTCGATCTCCAATCGGACACCACCCGCGCAGGGCTTTTCGTGCTGTCCGCAGTGGCCCTCGCCGCGGGGCTGCTTATCGCCAAGGCGATCACCGACAGCAAGCTCGGCAAAGTGCTTATAGCCGTGCGGGACGCCGAAAGCCGGACCCGTTTCATCGGCTACCGCGTGGAACACTACAAGCTTTTCGTCTTCGTCGTCTCCGCCATGATGGCAGGCGTCGCAGGCGCGCTTTACACACCCCAAGTGGGCATCATCAACCCGGGCGAGTTTTCACCGGCAAACTCAATCGCCATCGTCATTTGGGTGGCCCTGGGCGGGCGTGGCACACTGGTGGGCGCAGCCCTGGGTGCAATCCTCGTGGCCTATGCTGAGACCCGGCTGACAGCGCTTTTCCCAGACCTGTGGCTCTTTGTGCTCGGCGGTCTCTTCGTTTTCGTCACTATATTTCTGCCCAACGGTGTCCTTGGCCTCATCGAAAACCGGCTTCCCAAACGCAACCGCCTGAAGCGCGGCGCGGCTAGAGAGGATGGCGCAGACCTGGAGGTCCGAGACGACCAAGGCACCGTGAAGGTGAAACCATGAGCATTCAACTGAGCCTGGACGCCGTGAACCGCAGCTTTGATGGGTTCAAAGCCATCAACGATCTGAGCCTGACCGTCGAGAAAGGCGAGCTGCGCGCCATCATCGGTCCAAACGGCGCGGGCAAAACCACGATGATGGATATCATCACCGGCAAAACCCGGCCCGACAGCGGCAAGGTGCTGTGGAACCAAACCGAGGATCTCACGCGCGTGGACGAAGCTGGGTCAGCACGCCTGGGCATCGGCCGCAAGTTTCAGAAGCCCACGGTGTTTGAAACCCAAACCGTTGAGGCGAACATAGGATTGGCACTGAAGGACGAACGGTCTGTCTGGGCGACCCTGTTCCACCGCCAAACCGGCGCGCAGATAAAGAAAGTCACCGAGATTCTGGAATTGGTGAAGCTTGATGGTCAACGCCACGACATGGCCGCTGACCTCAGCCACGGGCAAAAGCAATGGCTGGAAATTGGTATGCTGCTTGCGCAGGACCCGGAGCTTCTACTTGTGGACGAACCTGCAGCGGGCATGACCGATGCGGAGACCATGCGCACCGCAGAACTGCTCCGCGACATCGCAGGCCAGCATACAGTGATCGTCGTGGAGCACGACATGGACTTTGTGCGGGCCCTGGATTGCCGGGTGACCGTTCTGCACCAGGGCCATGTGTTGGCCGAAGGATCGCTCGACCATGTGTCCGCAAATGAGCAAGTGATTGAGGTATATCTTGGTCGGTGAGCAGCGAGTTTTGAGTATTTTCGGAACAATGAAGATGGGGTGCGGCGATGCTGAGTGTTGAGGCGGTGGACCTGCACTATGGAGCCGCACAGGCCTTGCGTTCGGTGTCCTTGCAAGCTGAACCGGGCAAAGTGACCACAGTGCTAGGGAGAAATGGTGTGGGCAAGACCACTCTGTTGCGCGCTATCGTTGGACGGCAGGCCATATCGGGCGGATCAATCCAGTGGGAAGGTAAGAACATCTCCACCTTGCGCCCAGACATGCGCGCACGCGCGGGCATTGCCAGCGTGCCCCAGGGGCGGGAGATATTCCCATTGCTCACGGTCAAAGAGAATCTTGAGACAGGGTTTGGCTCCCTGCCCCGCGATCAGCGATCGGTGCCAGATGATGTGTTCACTCTTTTCCCTGTGCTCAAAGATATGCTGGGCCGTCGCGGCGGCGACCTATCGGGGGGACAACAGCAACAACTGGCCATCGGGCGCGCCGTGGTGATGCGTCCGCGCCTTTTGGTTCTGGACGAACCAACCGAAGGCATTCAGCCTTCGATCATTCAAGACATTGGACGGGCCATCACCTTCCTGCGGGACCGCGGTGATATGGCAATCCTGTTGGTGGAACAGTATTTCGATTTTGCCCGCGATTTGTGTGACACGTTCCACGTGATGGAACGGGGTCAAATCATCAAATCCGGCACGCGCGCAGAGATGAACGAAGATGAGATCCGAGGGATGATGACGGTCTAGGCAACGAGACCGGTCACGCGGCGCCAAGCTCGTCAAGCAATTGGGTCAGGGTTTCTAACTGTTTGCGCCCGATCTTTTGTTCGATGTCGGCGACCACAGCGGCCACTTTTTCTGCGTGCTGCAAGATCACTTGGCGGCCCTGTTCAGTGAGAGCCAGACGGTGCCGCCTGCGGTCACCCGGGTCAATTTCCCGTTCTACCAAGGACTTGATGACCAACGACTGCAAAATCCGAGTTTGACTGGGCAAAAGCAAACTACAGTGTTTGGACAGTGTCGTGGCGTCCATGGCACCATGGTCATACAGGACGGTCAGAATGCGCCATTGCTGTTCCGTCAAATCGCTCTGCGCGACTATGGCACGGATCGGTGCAATGATTTTATCGCGCGCCCGGATCAGGCGGAGCGGAAGACCATGGTAATCAGTGGAGAGTGGGACGTGGTGGGCTGTCATTGGCTAACGTTGGCTTGGACGAGATCAAAAGTCTAGTACTTTGTAAATAGTACGAGATCAATGCATCGAAAAGATCTGGGTATTATCTACGCTGTGCGCACAATTGTTGTGCGTGATTGAACTGGAACCACACGCTGCTGAGCTTAAAACACCTCAAAACGTTATGCTTGGAAACGTTCCAAGTCAGCGTAGCAATATGCTTAACAGAAGGTCACATTATCTGACTGATTAATACTGGAGCGATTGCAGAAATCAACACATTTGAGACACTACGAAAGTACCTCCAAAGAGTTTGCAAGTTAAGCGCTCCGTGCCGCGCATGTACTCGCAGGCGGACATCCGCGCAGAGGTTCTTTACAACCAGCAAAGGCTCAGGACAGCGATATCGCAAGCTCGCCAGATGGCGCCGGACCCAAGATGGACCCTACCCCAGTTCAACGCTTGAAAAGACCGACCGCGATGACCGTTAAACTCTCTTCAAGAGGCACAGCTTTGAGTAGCCAAGAGCGACACCGTATTAGCAATGCCCTGCTTGAGGCCCGTGGAAACTAGGACAGGGAAAGTCTCTTACGCCCATCAATAAACTGGAGCTTGGAGGCCCTCCTGCCCCCTGTTCATCGCCGTCCTTGGGCAACTTTCATGCATAGTAGTATGGTTGGAACCAAGCCGATGGCCGCGATCACGAGAGACGGAACAGCGGCGCCTTCCAACCGTTCATCCGAAGCCAACCGGTAGGCTTGGACCGCCAAGGTGTCGTAATTGAAAGGGCGCATGATCATTGTGGCGGGAAGCTCTTTCATCACGTCCACAAATACGATCAACGCGGCGGTGAGCAGACTGGGGCTAAGAAGCGGCACATGCACCCGGGCGACGGTGCTAAAGGTGTTGCGCCCCAAGACGCGGGACGCGGAGTCCAGGTTGGGGTTGATATTAGCAATCCCCCCTTCGTAGGCCCCCAGGGCTGCCGCCATGAAACGGGTCATATAGGCCAGGACCAAGACCCAGATTGATCCGGTGAGCAGCAGACCGGTGTTGATGTCGAACCAGCTTTCCATCACCGCGTCGATGGCATTGTCCAGCGCAGCAAAGGGCACGAGCAGCCCCACCGCGATCACTCCGCCCGGAACGGCATAGCCGAGGCGCGCAATATGGCCGGCGGTCTTGTTGGCGGTGGTCGGATAAAGCCGCGTCCCGGTCCCGATCACCAAGGCCGCCACTACGGTGAGCCCCGCCGCGACCGACGACAGCGTGACGCTGTTCTGAATGAACCGCACATAGCGTGGGCTGAGCAGGTCTTGCTCAGACCCGAATGCCATGAAGCTCAGCGCGATGGTTGGGATGACGGCGCCGATCAGAACGGGCAAGGCACAGACCGTGACGGCCCCGACGGCACGCCAGCCCGTGAGATGGAACACGGGTTGGGCGACCATGGTTTTTGATCCACCGACGCTCTGCCCCCTGCGGGACAGGCGTTCCAACCCGGCAAGCAAAAGTGCGAACGACAATAGGCACAGGGCCAATTGGGCTGCCGCCGCTCGGTCCGCCATGGCAAACCAACTTTGGTAAATGCCAGTGGCGAAGGTCTGAACACTGAAATAGGCGACCGTGCCGAAATCCGCGATAGTCTCCATGGCCACCAGCAACATGCCACCGGCAATGGCGGCACGGGCCATGGGCAGCGAGATGGTCATGAACACAAACCAATTGCCCTTGCCTAAGGATCGCGCCGCGATGAACTGAGCCGCGCTTTGCGTGCGAAACGCAGCGCGGGCCAATAGGTAAACATACGGATAGAGCACGAAGGTCATCATGGTCGCCGCCCCGCCGAACGAGCGGATTTCAGGGAACCAATAGTCGCGCGGCCCCCATCCGGTGATCGACCGAAGCGTGGTCTGCACGATACCAGGATGGTCCAGAACGTGGGTGTAAGCGAAGGCCAAAACATAAGCGGGGAAGGCAAACGGCAGGACCAAAGCGATCTCGAACATCCGCCGGCCGGGGAACTGAGCCATGGTCACCAGCCATGCCGTCGAAACCCCAATGGCCGCGCTTGCCAGCCCCACAACCGCCACAAGGCCCACGGTGTTGCCCGCATAGCGCGGCAGAACGGTGGATGCCAAGTGGCCGACCGTGTCCGATGGAGCCCAAACCGATGCGAGGCCAACGGCCAAAATTGGCAAGGTGCAGATCAAACCGATGAGCAAGATGGCCAAGCGCAGTGCCAATGGCGCGCCGGTTCTCCCTGCCCCACTGCCGCGCACCGTCGGTGCCATCGTTTGACCCAAATCTGCCATACCAAGCGCCCCCGTTAAATCCGTTGGTTTAGGTAGATTCTCCAGGCCGGGTGGTCAAACGGCGCTTTACCCCTGTCCAAATTTCCGAAGCCTTGACCGGGTATTGCAACCGCCGGGAACAACAGAGATCGGGCTGGCCCGGATTTTAGGCGACACATGCATGTCACGCCTAAGCTCTGGACCACCCATCGGCAACAAGCTGCTACTATCTCGACACCCAAAAGTTATCTCGCGGAAATGTTACTGGGTTTTCTTTCCGCGAGCAAAGAAAATTTGGGTACGCCAGAGCGTTCAGCTCAAGTCAAAATACAGGAAAACCCTATGACATCTCATTGTACCCTCGCAGTTGCATTCAGTGCCGCCCTCTGTTTTTTCACCACAGCGAACGCGGAAACCGTCATCCTTGATTTTGATGCTCTCCCGAGGGGAGATCAGATTCAGGAAGGTAACACCCTGTTTGAAGATGGTTTTGCACTGACAGCGATACTTGGGGACGGATTTGGCGCGCGCGGCGGTGTATTCAGTTTCAACACTGATCCCAGACAGTTTTTCTTTGCTGGCTTAGATTTTCCCGCTGACGGCAACATTTTCGAGTTTTCGCGCGTGGACGGACGCAGATTCACCATTGAGGAGTTCCAATTCGGTTCCGTGAACCTTGGTGGAAACGATTTGATCGACCTCGTCGGCATCCGAAACGGTGTGGAAACAGCGGCCATTCGGAACCTCACTGATACGACTGGGGGGTTTCAACAGCCCGGTAACATCCCAATCACTCAGTCTGGTCTGTTGTTTGGCCAGATCGACACGCTTCGGTTCATAATCGCAGAGCAAAACATTTCAGGAAACGGCATCGCGTTCGACAACTTCGTGGTGAGCGTCGCACCTGTGCCCGTTCCACCGGGTTTGGTGGCGCTGGCGAGCGGTCTCGCTCTGTTGGGATTGCGGCGTCGGCTAGACCGCGTTTGTGTTTAACGCCGCAACGCAGCGCGCAGGCTTTCGGCCATTTGTGGCGCAGCACTCAGATCCAATTGTGACAGCGGGTCGGCCAGATGGTCGCGCATCAAATGCGCGGCAAGATCACCGTCGCCGGATCTCAGTGCCTCGATCAATTCATGGTGGGCCGTGCTTTCGCACAAAGCCGTACGGCGTCGCGAATAGAGAGCACTGAACATACCACGCCATGTGGCGAAAATGGAGCGGGTACCACCGCTGAAGCCGCGCCGATACAAAAATGCACAGCGTGAAGCTGATGGGGCAGAGCGTCATGGCACGCGACTTCGAACGTCAGGTTGCTGAAATACAGGTTCGAGCCGCCGTGCTGAAAGGCTTCACCGCGCTCAGCATACCTATCATAGAGCCCGTGGGATCAGTGCGTCCGGGAAAGCGGAGGTCCAGGTTTCACGCGCTTTGCGCAGCAAAACCGTGCAAACCTAGAAAAGCTCCACATCGCTCGCCTTGGGCTTTGGCGCAGGCGCTGGATCGTTGATCACGGCTTCCATGAACTTCTGACGTGCCTTGCCGCTGTGTGGCCAGAATTGCACCCGCCTGCCGCTGTCACCGCCAGTGCTTTCGCTAACACAGCGGATGCCTTCATCGGCAAGGAAATTCATGACAAACTCGCGGTTGCGTTCGCCGATATTTGACAGGCCCTTCACCATTTTGCCGCCGCCGAACACCTTAGCCACTAGGTGACCACGGTTGCCGCCGGACTTTGTGACTGCGTTGATCAGAAGCTCCATGGCATTCACCCCGAAACTGGCACCTGACGCGGCGCCGCCGGTGTCTTCTGGCAACAGGATATGATTCATGCCGCCCACATTGGCATTGGGATCGTGCAGGCACACCGCCACGCAGGATCCCAGCAAGGTGGTGATCATCAGGTCCGGTTCGGACCCAACGGCATATTCGCCTTGGTTTATGTGCTCGGTGCGGTGCGCGTTCATTTGGCTGGCTATCCTCACTCAAGCGGGTTGGCGGTGATCATGGCTGCATAGGTCCAAAATAGTTTTTGATACCTTATCAAGTGGTACAAGTTGCTCAGCACCTCCCATTTCCCAGGCCACACGTGGCATGCCGAACACGGTGGACGTGGCAGCATCTTGGGCCATGGTGCGGGCTCCGGCATGTCGAAGTTCGGTCATGCCCTCCGCCCCATCTGCGCCCATCCCGGTGAGAATGGCCGCGACGACTTTTGATGCCATGGGCACGGCGGAACGGAAAAGGACATTCACCGAGGGACGGTGTCCAGACACTTTGCCCTGCGGATCTAGGATGCATCGGGGTGTGGTCCCGGGCTGCAACGCCAGATGGTAATCCCCGCCAGGGGCAAGATACACATGGCCTTGCGCCAGTGGTTCATTGTTCTCGGCCAGTTTCACCCTTGGTGCCATGGAACCATCTAGGCGACCGGCAAAACTGGCGAGGAATTCGGCGGGCATATGCTGCGTAATCAACGTCGGCGGACAGTCGGCCGCGAACCCGGAGAGCACGGTTTCCAGCGCATCAACACCACCGGTCGATGATCCGATGAGGACCACATGTTCGGTCGCAGACCGCGCTACGGTGGGTTTGGGCGAGGCGCCTGATGCAGCTGGAGCGGCTTTGACGGTCCCACCGATATTCGAGGCGGCAGCCGCACGGATCAGGTTTGGCAAGCTGTCCATCGTGCCATCGTGCAGCATGTCGGCGGTTTTACCCAAACAATCGAATGCACCGATTGACAGGGCCTCCACCGCGTCGTGGCTGCCGGACTGGGTCAATGCCGAAAACATGACCACTGGCATCGGCCGCAGTTTCATGACCTTCCGCAAGAAATCGAGCCCCGACATCCGTGGCATTTCCACATCCAACACAAGCACATCGGGCCGTTCGGCCTTGATCCTTTCCCGTGCTTCGAAGGCGTCGGCGGCTCCGTCGATACAATTGATGTCGGCTTGCTTGTTTAGTTCGGCGCTGACCACACGGCGGATTGTGGCGGAGTCGTCCACCACCAGAACTCTGATTGGTCCTTTCGATTGCAGCATGGACGTTGCGCCTTCCCTTCGGTGTCCCGTTCAGAGCTTGGCAATGACCTAGCGTGCGAACCCAAACAAAGTCTTGATGTCGAGCGGTTCATCGGTGCCGCACGACAACATGCTTAACGGCCAGGGCGGCAGGATTCGGTCATCCGGCTTGGCTTAAACCTAACCGGCGCAGCCGTTTACGTGTGATCCAACCCGCAATGATCAACACACCCGCACCGGCGGCTTGCAACACCATCGCTGAGGGCAACGGAACCGGAGCTGTGATCGCGTCGGGTGCTCTGGTATCGGCCATGGGGGTCCCTGGCGTTGCCGTGATATAGAAAACGGCATCATTGAAGTCTTCGTCGGAGCGATACCAATGGGCGTTCTCACGGTAATCGACCCTATTCAAGTCTTCGAATGCCAGTATCAGTCCCGACTTCAGATTGTCGGCAAAAAGCATGGCGACGTGCCGCGTTTGCGTGAGCAACTCGGGATCGTTTTCAGTGGCCTGCGCAGGTGCTTCGGGGTTGAGGAAGTCGTGGCTATAGAAGACCTGAGTTTCAGTGCCGGATTCACGCAACCCAACACGACTGCCGTCCCATGCGTTTTGAGCCAGGAAAAACCCCACATGGGTGCCCGCGCTCAGCTTCGATCCGCCATTAAGTTCCACGGTGTCGCCCGCGCGCAAGTCGCCTCCCGATCCGCGTTTCGATGCGTTGGGAAATAACCAGTGCATGTCTACGCCATCGGTCGCGCCAAGCTCGCTGAGTTCCACCAAACCAGAGGCGTCTGTGTCGATGGATGTTTTGGCTAAGCCGTCGAAGGTGTTGTTCTGAAACGTATAGTACCCCAGACTGTTGCGATATCCGGCGCCTTCGTTGACGAAGCTGACAAAAACATTGGCGTCGTGGGAAAGCTTCAAATACGGCTCATACGCAGGATTGGTGAAGGCAGCGTCCACATTGCGACTTTCTGGCAAGGCGTGCGCAGCGGCCTCCTCAAGTCCGTTGGGCAGAGTCCCCTGAACGGGCGTTGGCGCCATCTGGGGTGGTGAGAATGTGGCGGAGTTCGCTGGCGGAACGATGCAAATGAAACTGGCCATGACCAGCGGCATCACGAACCCACCGGTTTGCTGCGGTGAAGAGCGTCGGTTTAGGGTAGCAAGGGCCTTTGGGAGCCAAATAGATGTAAGTGACATCGGACGTACCTATCGTTGGAGCGTTGGTGATCGCGGACTGTGGGTCCGGTGGATTGTCGAAGTGGTCCGATGGCTATTCGAAATCCCGCCAATGTATTTGGGTCCAAGCGCGTAGATCGCGGACCTAAAGGCGAGGGCCGCTATACCTTTGGACAGGACACTGTCCGAACGCGACCGACGCCTATGCCGCCGGTGGATTGTTGGTAAGCCCCGTAAACGCCAAGCTGCGCGACACTAACGGACCCGACCACTGCCGGTCTTTACCGGCGACTGGGGCCACACACCAAACACAGGACACACAACATGCGACGCAAGTCACGGCGAGGCTCCGTTTGGATGCCGGTCCTTTTGGGCCTCATTGTTTCGGTGGAAGCCTTTGGGATGGGATTCTGGTTTGCCGATGCCGGCGCTTCGGCTCAGCAGGATCCCATTCAGTTGCCTCAGAACGACGATCACAGAGACGCGCGAGAGGACCTCGAAACGGCCCGCCAGATTGCCGAAGCTCGAACCGCCGAGTTGGAAAGCGAGCTGTCGCGCTTGCGGTCAGAGATTGCTTGGCTCCACACCCACATGGGCGATGGTTATCTGCATTTGCGTAAAGTGTCGCTCAACCGAGTGCACACGGCCTATGCCCTACTTCCGCCAAAGCTGTTGATCAGCGTTCACAGTCTGCGCGGTAACGATGTCATCGCCACGTTTGGGAGCGAAACGCACCAATTCTCGGTTGGGGAAAGGTACGACTTTTCGTTCGAGGACTTGACTTGTTTTCTACAACTGGCTGCGATGGAACAGGGGCATGCCACGTTTGATTTCGGATGCCAGTTGGCGCGCACCTGACAGCTGTTCGGATCAGAGTTCTAAGGCCCAAGGACGCTATTGCGCCCTGGCCTCTCGATACCACACAACGATCAGCGCTCGGTCTTCGGGCTCCAAAGCGCCGTAATAAGGCGGCGGCATCGCGTGGCTCACACCGGCTTGCAAGTAAATTCCGCGGGCGTGGTGGGCGATCCAGGCATCGGTATCCAGCCGGACGCCCTTGGGCGCCACTGCCAACCCGTCAATGCCGGGCTCGGGCATGTGGCAATAGCTGCAATAGCCCTGCACAAGGTCCGACACCTCGGTGAATCCCGGTGCCGTGGCAAACCGTTGCGCGGCGGGGGACATCGCGGCTTCCTCCTCGAAATCCTGACCCGCCAATGGCGCGAGGCTTAGACCGACGATGGCCACAAACAGCGCCGTTGTTGCCCCCCAGGTCCACCAAAGATATGCCTTAGTGCGGTGCAGCGAATTGAAGAAGTGCCGGATGGTCACGCCCATCAGGAAAACCAGCGAGGCAATCAACCAATTCCACTCGCTCGCAAATGCCAGCGGATAGTGGTTGGACAGCATCAGGAAGATCACCGGCAGGGTGAGATAGTTGTTGTGGGTGGACCGCTGCTTGGCAATCACTCCATACTTGGGATCAGGCGTGCGCCCCGCCTTCAAGTCCGCCACCACGATCTTTTGGTTGGGAATGATCACGAAGAACACATTGGCCGACATGATCGTCGCCGTGAACGCCCCAAGGTGCAAAAGCGCTGCGCGTCCCGAAAAAACCTGAGTGTAGCCCCAGGCCATGATCACAAGGATCACGTAGAGCCCGATCATCAGCTTGGTGTTGTCCTCGCCAAACCGCGACTTGCAGATCAGATCGTAGGCCAACCACCCAAATCCAAGCGACCCCAGTGAAATGGCCACCGCCGCCCAGACGGAGATATCGGCGACCTCCGGGTCGAGCAGATAGAATTCTGCCCCCAAGTAGTAGACCAGGATCAGCAGCGCGAAGCCCGACAGCCAAGTGGCGTACGATTCCCATTTGAACCAAATGAGGTCCTCCGGCATCGCCTGGGGCGCGACCATGTATTTCTGGATGTGGTAGAACCCGCCACCGTGGACCTGCCATTCTTCGCCGCCCACTCCTTGGGGCAGTGTCGGCGGTTTGCGCAGGCCCAAATCCAGGGCGATGAAGTAGAACGACGATCCGATCCAAGCGATGGCGGTGATCACATGCACCCAGCGGACGGCGAACTCGACCCACGTTTCAACAATGACCCAATCCATGGCTCAGCTCCCCCGATAGGTGGAATAGCCGTAAGGCGACAGCAAAAGCGGTACGTGGTAGTGCGCCTCGGGGTCGGACATCCCAAATTCGATGGGCACTTTGTCCAGGAACAGCGGCTCCTCCCCTGCCATATCCATGGCGCGCAGATAATCGCCCGCAAAGAACGTCAAACGATAGCGTCCAGGCGCGAAGGCATCTTGGGCCAGGATAGGAGCATCTGTGCGCCCGTCCGAATTGGTCACGGCTTCCGCCAACGGCTCGCTGCCTACGTCTGACAACCGCTCCAACGTGATCCGCAAACCGGAAGCCGGTTGCCCGAGCGCTGTATCAAGAACGTGGGTGGTGAGATATCCAGTCATTCTGCCTCTTTCTTGGGCCACTGGCCGAAATTTTGGCCCTCTTGCCCCCATTCTGGGCACCGCGATCCGCAGAGGACCGGGTGAGCCCTGGTCATGGACCCAGCTTTGCCAACGGGATGTGACCCATGCAAGGCCGCCAAGGCCCATCAGACGACCGTACGAGGATATCCAGATGAGTGACCAATCCCTAGGCACACCCGACCAATTGCGCGACCCCAACTATATGCCCGGCCTGCACAAGGCGGTGCCGTTGGGCATTCAGCACGTGCTGGCCATGTTTGTATCGAACGTGACGCCCGCAATTATCGTGGCGGGGGCTGCGGGGTTTGGGTTCGGGTCCAACTCCCCTGATTTCCCGGAACTGCTGTATCTGATCCAAATGGCGATGCTGTTCGCGGGCGTGGCAACGCTGATCCAAACCATCGGAATTGGGCCGGTGGGCGCGAAACTGCCCATCGTGCAAGGCACCTCCTTTGCCTTCCTGCCCATCATGATCCCGCTGGTGGCGGGCAAAGGCGTGGACGGTCTCGCCGCGCTCTTTGGAGGCGTCGTCGTTGGCGGTCTGTTCCATGGCGCCCTGGGCCTGGTGATCGGACGCATTCGATTTGCCCTGCCCCCATTGGTGACCGGACTGGTGGTCCTGATGATCGGGTTGGCGCTTGTCAAAGTGGGCATCCAATACGCCGCCGGGGGTGTTCCGGCCATTGGCACGCCGGAATACGGCAGTCTGCTCAATTGGTCAGCGGCGCTCGTGGTGATCTTCGTCACGCTCGGGCTGAAGTTCTTCACCGGTGGAATGCTATCGGTGTCATCCGTGCTGTTGGGCCTTCTCGCAGGATACATCTACGCCATCGCCGTTGGGATGCTGTCCATCGACGCCATCACCGGATCATGGGAGCGGGCGGCGGCCTTCGCCCTGCCTGAGCCTTTTCGCTACGGGTTTGAGTTCAATGTCGCAGCCATCTTGGGCTTCTGCCTCATGGCGTTTGTGTCGGCGGTGGAAACCGTGGGCGATGTGGCAGGGATCACCAAAGGTGGCGCAGGCCGCGAAGCCACCGAAGAAGAGATCACCGGCGCAACTTATGCGGACGGTGTGGGCAGCGCGTTTGCTGGTCTGTTTGGCAGCTTGCCCAACACTTCATTTTCGCAAAACGTCGGCCTGATCGCCATGACCGGCGTCATGAGCCGCCACGTGGTCACCATCGGCGCGATTTTCCTGATTGTCTGCGGACTGGTCCCCAAAGTGGGTGCCGTGATCCGCACCATCCCCATCGAGGTCCTGGGCGGCGGCGTCATCGTCATGTTCGGCATGGTTGGCGCAGCGGGCGTGTCGATGCTGTCAGCCGTGGAATGGGACAAGCGCAACATGGTGATCTTCGCCATTTCGCTGTCCGTGGGGCTTGGCCTGCAATTGGAACCGGGCGCGGTGCAGCACTTGCCAGAAACCGCACGCATCCTCATGACCAGCGGCCTACTCCCCGCAGCGGCCTTAGCGATCATTCTGAACTTGGTTCTCCCCGTGCCCTTGAGCGATGTGAGCACCGAAGAAATCTCCGGTGGCTGGGAAGGCCAACCGAAGTAATCTTGGCCCATGGGCAGATCATAAACCCCGGATGGCCTGCGCTTGCGCGTTGGCCATCTGGCGCATCCAGGCGTGTTCAGATGCGATGAAGTATCCGGTGAACCCATATTGGCTCCACGCTTTGGCCTTTTCCGCATCCGGCACAAAGGTGAAATACGCGAGCCCGTTGGCCTTCACCGCTGCACCAACCCGTTTGATGGCGGCGATCAGATCATCGCTGGTTTGGTTGGCATGGCCATAGGCGACAGATAGGTCGGCAGGGCCTAGGAAAATCCCGTCCAATCCAGGCGTAGCGCAAATGGCTTCGCAGGTTTCCACGCCCTCCACATCTTCGATTTGCGCGATCACCAGCGTATCTGCCGTCTCGGCCAGAACCTCGCCCATGGGCCGTGTGCCCATGCCTGCCCAACGGGAGGTTCCGGCGAAGCCGCGTCCTCCGCGCCCGAACCGTGCGGCTTTCACCACCGCTTCGGCTTTCTCGGGGCTGTCCACATGGGGCACGATCAGGCCGTCGGCACCACTGTCCAACGCTTGCAGCATTGCCGCCGGATCCGCCGAAGGGACACGCACAAACAATGGGAAGTCCAATGCTCGACCAATGGCCAGACAGGCATCCAGACG
>JBCDFD010000036.1:0-18417 GCA_039178645.1 Pseudomonadota bacterium
GCGCAACTCAATAGGATGCGGTTTGCCCATTTATGACCCCCAATATCTGCCTCAGCGACAGGGAATCACGGATCAAACATTTGGGGAACCCCGAATCCAATCAGGATGAACGCGCTCTAAGTTCACGGCGGTTGTTCGCCCCAACGGCTCAGCGTCCGACGGGTTTGGATCGCGTCATTACACCAAAAGGGAGGCCCACTGACTGAGCAGCGGGCCTTTTTGTTTTTTCGATCACTGCGGTGGCGCAGCCATTGGAGCTTGCTGTCTAGCCGCCCTTCTGGTCGTACGCTGTACCCCAGCCCCAAGCGCCGGACCCAAAGCCGCGGGCAACGACCCGTTCGCGGTAGATGGAGGAGACCACATCTCCGTCACCTGCCAGCAGTGCTTTGGTGGAGCACATTTCGGCACACAGTGGCAGTTTGCCTTCGGCAATCCTATTCCGGCCGTACTTCTGGAACTCCGCCGACGACATGCTCAACTCCGGGCCACCTGCGCAGAAAGTACATTTGTCCATTTTGCCACGGGAGCCGAAGTTTGAAGCCTGCGGGAACTGCGGTGCGCCGAATGGGCAGGCGTAGAAGCAGTACCCACAACCGATGCACAGGTCTTTGGAATGCAACACGATGCCTTCATCGGTGTCGTAGAAGCAGTCCACTGGGCACACGGCCTTACAGGGTGCATCCGAGCAGTGCATGCATGCCACCGAAATGGAACGCTCGCCCGGTTTGCCGTCGTTGATGGTGACCACGCGGCGTCGATTGACGCCCCATGGAACTTCATGTTCGTTCTTACAAGCTGTGACGCATGCGTTGCATTCGATGCAGCGTTCGGCGTCGCACAGGAACTTCATTCTAGCCATTTTGCTGGTCCTCCCTTATGCGAGCTCGATTTTCTCGATTTTGCAGAGAGTACACTTGGTCTCCTGCATCTGAGTCACGGAGTCGTAGCCGTAGGTTTGCGCGGTGTTGGTGCTTTCACCCAAAACATATGGGTCAGCCCCAGGTGGATAGTTGTCCCGCAGGTCACGGCCTTCCATGTGTCCGCCGAAGTGGAACGGCATGAACGCCACGCCGCGGCCCACACGTTCGGTGACCATGGCCATAACCTTCACGCGACCACCCTCTGGGCCTTCGACCCAGACCTGTTCGCCGTCACGCACGCCCAGTCCATTGGCATCAAACGGGTTGATTTCAACAAACATGTCCTGCTTAAGTTCAGCAAGCCAGGGGTTGGAGCGCGTTTCATCACCGCCGCCTTCGTATTCGACCAAACGACCGGAGGTCAGGATGATCGGATAGTCTTTGCTGTAGTCGTTCGCTTGCACCGACGCATAGGCGGTGGGCAAGCGGTAGAACTTGCGGTCTTCGTAAGTGGCATACTTGTCGAGAAGATCGCGACGCGGTGTGTAGAGCGGTTCGCGGTGGAGCGGCACAGGATCCGGGAAGGTCCAGACCACGGCCCGCGCTTTCGCGTTACCGAAGGGCGCACAGCCATGCTTGATGGCGACCCGCTGAATCCCGCCCGACAGGTCAGTTTTCCAGTTGGTTTTTTCGCCAGCCACAGCATCGATGGCCGCCCGTTCATCGTCGGTGAGGTCTTTGTCCCAACCCAGCGATTGCAGCATGGCCATTGTGAATTCAGGGTAACCATCCTTGATTTCCGAACCCACGGGGTAGCTGCCCTCGGCGAGCAAGTTCACACCATCACGTTCCACACCGAACCTGGCGCGGAAGCACAGACCGCCTTCAGCCACTGGCTTGGACGTGTCGTAGAGGTTTGGCGTGCCTGGGTGACCCATCTCGGCAGTGCCCCAGCATGGCCATGGCAAACCGTAGTATTCGCCGTCGACTGGACCGCCCACCGCTTGGAGAGTGGTTTTGTCGAAGGTGTGCTGGTTTTCCATGTGCGCTTTGATGCGCTCTGGTGCCCAACCGGTGTAGCCGATCGTCCACATGCCACCGTTGAATTCGCGGGTGACATCTTCGATGACAGGCTCTTCGCCGTTCACTTCGATGTTGCGGAAGAACCGGTCCGCGAAGCCAAACTTGGTGGCCAGCTTGTGCACAATGATGTGGTCAGGCAGCGACTCGAAGAGCGGGTCGACGACCTGTTCACGCCACTGCACAGAGCGGTTCGATGCGGTCACGGAGCCGTAGGTTTCGAACTGCGTGGATGCTGGCAGCAGATACACCCCGTCGGTGCGGTTGTGCATAACAGCCGCCACGGTGGGATAGGGGTCGATGATGACCAGCGTGTCCAGTTGGTCCATGGCGCGCGCCATGTCCGTTTGGCGGGTTTGCGAGTTCGGCGCGTGGCCCCAGAACACCATGCCCTTCACGCGGTTTGGCTGATCGGTGTTGGCTGGGGTCTTCCAGCACGCCATCGATCCAGCGGGACACCGGAATACCGGTGAGGTTCATCAGGTTTTTGTCTTTACCGTCAGAGCCTTTGACCGTTGTGAAGCGACCTTTGAGCCAGTCGAGGTCTTCACCCCAGACCCGTGCCCAGTGTGCCCAGGACCCGGCTTTCAGGCCGTAGTACCCTGGCAAGGTGTGGGACAGTACGCCCAAGTCGGTGGCGCCTTGCACGTTGTCGTGGCCGCGGAAAATGTTGGTGCCGCCGCCGGTGGTGCCCATGTTGCCTAGTGCTAATTGCAGGACACAGTAGGCGGGGGTGGTGTTGTTACCGGTGGTGTGCTGCGTGCCACCCATGCACCAAACGACGGTGCCAGGACGGTTTTGCGCCATGGTGCGCGCGACGCGGCGCAGCTGCGACCCAGGAACGCCTGTGACGCGTTCCACTTCGTCCGGGGTCCACTTGGCCACTTCGATTTTGATTTCATCCATGCCGTAAACGCGCTGGCGGATGAACTCTTGGTCTTCCCAGCCGTTTTCGAACACGTGCCACAGGATGCCCCAGATGATGGCCACGTCGGTGCCTGGGCGGAACCGGACGTATTCATCTGCGTGTGCTGCCGTCCGCGTGAAGCGGGGGTCGAGCACGATCATCGGAGCGTTGTTCTGCTCTTTGGCTTTGAGGATGTGCTGGAGGGAAACCGGATGCGCTTCAGCGGCGTTGGAGCCGATCATAAAGATCGCGCGGCTGTTGTGGATGTCATTGTAGCTGTTGGTCATGGCGCCGTAGCCCCATGTGTTCGCAACACCCGCAACGGTGGTGGAGTGACAGATACGCGCCTGGTGGTCGACGTTGTTGGTGCCCCAGTAGGCCGCGAACTTGCGGAACAGGTATGCCTGTTCGTTGTTGTGCTTCGCGGAACCCAACCAGTAGACGCTGTCTGGTCCATGCTCATCGCGGATGGCCAGCAGGCGGTCGCCCACCTCGTCGATGGCGTCGTCCCAGCTCATGCGCTGCCATTTTCCGCCCACGAGTTTCATGGGGTACTTCAGGCGGCGTTCACCGTGGGCATGCTCGCGCACGGCCGCACCTTTGGCGCAGTGGGCACCCAGGTTGAAGGGGCTGTCCATGGCCGGTTCTTGACCGACCCAAACCCCACCGGCAACCTCGGCGATAACGGTACAACCCACTGAACAGTGAGTACAAACCGATTTCCTCATAGCCATGTTGGCCGAGTAGGCCCCGGGCGCGGCGGCTTGGGTCGCCTTGCCGGTTCCCAGTGCTGCCACACCAGCCAAACCTCCGACCGCCAGGCCGGAGCGTTTTAGAAATGAGCGTCGGTTGAGTGTCTGTCCCGCACCATTGGATGCGTGGGTAGATGACAGACGGGGGCCTCTCGCAACCCCACCTACCTTCTTCCTGAGCATATAGCTGTCCTCTCGTAATTCGATCAGCCGCGTTTCGCGGTTTTTCTTGATCACACGCCCGGCGTACCGGACGGCGTGGCGCGCTTAGAAGCGAGCTGTGGTGTAGTAGGCGCGAACGTGGTCGGTTTCCCGGTACCCATCGCTGTCCGCTGCCACGTCGGTGGCGGCTTCCGCCGTTTCGCCGGTGACCAGCGCTGCGCCGCTTGCCGTCGCACCAAGCCCGGCGAGCGTTAGAAACCCGCGCCGATTTGGGTCGGTCTGGGTGTCTTTGGTTATGTCCGCCATATGGCGTCCTCCTTTACAAATGGTAGTGTCGCTGGGGCCGTCCCCAACGAGACCGCCGGTTAGTCCATCTCGAAGGCTTGAGCTTCGATTGCGATGAATTCTTTTCCGATCGTACCCAAGGGCGCATAGAGCTTGGCGGTCTGGGCTTTTTCCAGGTCCGCAAAGAAATGCCCGCCCCAGCGTGCAATGTGATCGGTAAACATTTGCTTTTGCACAGCGGGTGTTGCCTGGGTGCCGTAGGACCCAATGATCAGACCCGACATCATCTCGCACAGCGATCCTATGTGGTCTTCGGGCTCTTTCACTCCTTCAGCGCGGGCAATGCCCAAGCGCCCCATGGTGGCCCGCAGATCGGCCAGCGGTTTCTCGTTGAGAAATCCGGTGAGGTAGTAAGATCCAAAGGGCACCAACTCGCCCCGGCCAATGCCGATGAACAGGTCTTGGTATTCCTCTGCTACGTCTTGGACGCCCATTGCGCCAGCACGTTCGGCCAGAGCGCCGTAGCCTTTGCCAATGTCACTTTCATCGCCTTGCAGGGCGGCGAGATTATCCAACGTCGCCGCGTCGGGGGGCGATAGGAGCATGTTGCTCAGAAACGCATAGGTTTGCGCGCGAAGGAGGTCTTCTTCAGAAAGCTTGATATTTGCTGCCGCGGACACGGGGTTCCTCAGTTGCTTAGGTTGGTGAACAGACTCACATGCAATTTTCCATAGACTAGGCCTGTTAGCGCTGCGCATTGCCTAAAGGTCGCAGATGCAGGTGCAGCGCGAGTGACTAATTTTGTCGACTATTCAAAGATTTGCTGAGCAGATCGCCCTTGTAGCCAAGGCCAGTCCGTTTATGTGATGAATAACGGTGGTTTGGAGGCGCAGGGCCATGCTCAGTGAAAAACAAGTTCTCGAAAAGCTGGCGAAGGTTCGTGGGCCAGATCGCGAGGGTGACATCGTGTCACTGGGCCTGATCGATGGGCTTTCTATCCGGGATGGCCGTGTGACTTTCGCCATACGTGTGCCTGCCGCTCGGGCGATGGAGCTTGAACCGCTCCGTCAAGCGGCTGAAAAAGTTGTCAAAGACTTACCAGAAGTGCAGGGGGTTACGGCGGTGCTCACTGCCGAACGCGCCCCTGGCGGCACGGCGCCCGAACCGCCCCGGTTGAAACCTGCCTCTGCCAAGGTCAGCCCGCCCAAGGGCGGCGTGAAGCCCAAACAGGATATTCCGGGTGTGTCCCACATCATCGCTGTGGCCTCGGGCAAAGGTGGGGTCGGTAAATCGACCACGTCAGTGAATTTGGCGCTGGCATTGGCCGCGAAAGGCAAGCGCGTGGGCATTCTGGATGCGGACATTTACGGACCGTCGATGCCGCGGATGTTGGGCGTTGCGCAGCGGCCCGAGGCCATCGATGGACGGATGCAGCCTTTGCAGGGTTTTGGGCTGAAGGTCATGTCCATGGGTTTCCTGGTGGACGAAGGTGCCCCGATGGTCTGGCGTGGTCCCATGGTCATGTCGGCGCTCACACAGATGATGCGCGAAGTGGACTGGGATCCGCTCGATATCCTTGTGGTGGATATGCCGCCCGGCACCGGTGACGCGCATTTGACCATGAGCCAGTCGGTGCAGTTGGCAGGGGCTGTGATCGTCTCCACCCCCCAGGACATTGCTCTGATTGATGCGCGCAAGGGGCTGAACATGTTCCGCAAGGTCGAAGTGCCGATCCTGGGCATCATCGAAAACATGAGCTATTTCCTCTGCCCGTCCTGTGGCGAGCGGTCTGACATTTTTGGCCATGGCGGCGCGCGGGACGAAGCCACCAAGCTTGGCGTGCCCTTCCTGGGCGAAGTGCCGTTGCATATGGATATTCGGCGCAATTCGGATGGGGGCACGCCCATCGTCGTGAGCGATCCCCAAAGCGAGCATGCTATGATCTACGGGACCATCGCAGACGGAGTTCTGGCGCGGCTGGACCTTGAGCATCCGGTGACCGCGTAGAACCTGTGTCTCTCGGCTGACAGCGCGGTGACGGGACAACCGCGCGCACTTCCCTTTGCTGCCAATTCCGGTAAGGGGGAGCCGCTGAGATAAAGGAACACCATCATGGGGTATAATGTCGTCGTCGCGGGCGCCACGGGCAACGTGGGCCGCGAAATGCTCAACATCCTGGCCGAGCGCCAGTTTCCAGTGGACAAGGTTGCCGTGCTCGCGTCGCGTCGGTCCTTGGGCACAGAGGTGAGCTTTGGCGACAAGACACTCACGTGCGAGGACATCGACACCTTCAACTTCGAAGGGTGGGACATGGCGCTGTTCGCCATCGGATCGGGTCCGACCAAGCAGTACGCCCCGCGCGCAGCGGCGGCTGGCTGTGTGGTGATCGATAACTCGTCGCTCTACCGCTATGACCCGCTGATCCCGTTGGTGGTCCCAGAGGTGAACCCGGAAGCGGTCGAGGGCTACAAAGCCAAAGGCATCATCGCCAATCCGAATTGTTCCACCGCGCAGATGGTGGTGGCGCTGAAGCCGCTGCATGATCGCGCGAAGATCAAGCGGGTGGTTGTGTCCACATACCAATCGGTGTCGGGCAGCGGCAAAGACGCCATGGACGAGCTTTGGGACCAGACCAAAGGCATGTACGTGCCCGGTCAGGAAAAGGAACCCGAGGTTTACCCCAAACAGATCGCCTTCAACGTGATCCCGCACATCGATGTCTTCCTCGAAGACGGTTCCACGAAAGAAGAATGGAAGATGGTGGCCGAGACCAAGAAAATCGTCGACTCGTCGATCAAGGTCACAGCCACTTGCGTGCGAGTGCCCGTGTTCGTGGGCCATTCGGAGTCGGTCAACATCGAGTTTGAGGATTTCCTGGACGAAGACGAGGCCCGCGACATCCTCCGCGAAGCGCCAGGCATCATGGTCGTCGATAAGCGCGAGGACGGCGGCTACACCACACCGGTGGAATGCGTGGGCGACTATGCGACGTTCATCAGCCGCATTCGCCAGGACAGCACTGTCGAAAACGGCATCAACCTATGGTGCGTGAGCGACAACCTGCGGAAGGGTGCCGCCCTCAATGCGGTGCAGATTGCTGAAACATTGGGCAATCGTGTTCTCAAGAAAGCCTAAACTTGCTGCCATCTGTCGCCTATTCCCAACCGCAGCGTCTAAGTTGCGTTTGGGGTAAAGCAGGGGCAATTCGTTGAAGAACACAGAAATCTTGGGGTGTGCATTGGCGGTGGGCCTTTTCGCACCATCCGTCCACGCGGACGAGTCTGCGACGGGCAAGGACCGGAAGCTTGCGGTCTTCGCGGGTCAGATGACGTTCGACGACTACGGCACCATAGCTTACGACCCTGGTAACATCGATTGGGCCGACAGCCACTTGGCGGGATTGGCCTATTCGCAGAAGTGGCGCGATATCTCGCAGCGCTTCACCTTGGGCTGGGAAGTCCAACTTATCGGCCACACCGGCATCAACGACCACGTGGAGCTGAATATCCCAGTCTGGATTAGGTACAATCCGATCGATCCCTGGTTCCCGTTCCAAAGCGCGGGGTTCGGGGTGGGCCCGTCCTTTGCATCTTCACCGCCGGAACTGGAGATCGAACGGAAGGGCCAAAGCCAGCGCGCCATGCCCACTTGGTTCATGGAACTTGAATTTGGCGACCCCGACTGGGTTGTATCCCCGTTCATACGAATTCATCATAGGTCTGATGGGTACATTTTCGCCGACTTTGACACCGGGTCGAACGGTGTGGTGGCTGGAGTGCGGTTTTCTTTCTGAAACCGTCACACGTGAGATTTGAGCTGCGCGCGGCTCAATTCTTTCTTGGCCATCTTGGTCGTGGTGGCTGCATTTTGGGGGCCGTCCAACCTATGCGCGTCGGAACCCGGACGGAATTGGGTGACCGGTCTTTCAGTATCGGCGGGGTCCATGACCGAAGGCAGTTGGGAACAGGCTCTAGGATTAGAATCCGGATTCAAGCTTTCTAAGCCGCGGTTGCTCAGTTTGGGACTGTGGGCTGAACGTCCAGTGCTTTCAGAGCGAACTGTTCTTGGGGTCGAGTTCAACGGCCTCTACCATTCTGATGGGAAAGACAGTTTCGTGGAAATCTCGTTGCCGGTGATTGCACGGTACCGCGCCATTGACCCGTGGCTTCCCATACAAGGGGCTGCGTTCGGCCTTGGCGTGTCCTGGGCCAGCGAAATCCCTCCGCTGGAGATTGAGCGTAAAGGGGACAGCGCCCAGCTTTTGATCCATTGGTTGGCTGAAGTGGAACTGGGCCGACCTCAGTGGCGCTATACTCCGTTTCTCCGGTTACACCATCGGTCCGACGCTTGGGGCGTGGTGGATGTGGACACCGGGTCCAACGGGTTTTTGCTGGGCCTCCGGCTGGCGTTCTAAGCCCCTTTGTCCCGGTCTATGGCTTAGAAACGCTCGGCCCTAAGCACCTTGGCGTCCGTGACACTCACCACCCCAATATGGTGCTTCAAAACGGCAAACACCGAGTCGAGCAGGTGATCCACGCGGTCTTCCCGTACTAGACAGATCACAGACACCATGCCAGAAGCCCGGCTGATCTCGCCATCCCGGGTCCAGTGGCCGGACCGGCCTGAGCCGCCATGCACTGGCAAAATGGTAAAACCGGTCACGTCCGCCTCCAGCAGGACGTCGGACAACCGCCGTTCCATGGTGGCTTCGATGATGATTTCCACGCGCTGTGCGTCGTGTGTTTCCAACGCTTTATCCTCCCAAAAGCGCTTGGGATGTGGCCACATAGAGCGGCAATCCCAAAGTTAGATTGAATGGGAACGTCACGCCCAAGGAGAGCGTGAGGTAAATTGATGGGTTCGCCTGGGGCAAGGCCACACGCATGGCCGCCGGGACCGCGATGTAGGAGGCCGAGGCCGAGAGGGTCATGAGCAAAGCGACGCCGCCTGCGCTCAACCCAATGAGCGCGCCGAAGACAAACCCGATGGTTGCGCCCACCAATGGCATGACTATCCCAAAGCCCAAAAGCGGCAGGGTCAAAATACCTTTGGCCTGGCGCAGTCCGCGCCCCGCCACGAGCCCCATGTCCAAAAGGAACAGGCACAACACACCCTGGAAGGGCGCCGTGATGAAACTGTCGATGCGTGCCAGCCCGTCTTCGCCCGTTATCATGCCGATGAAGAACGCGCCGACCAACAAGACAATCGAACCGTTGAGCAGGATTTCCCGCATCAACCCGTCTTCGGCGTCTTCGTTTCGGGACCCTGTGCTGGCGACCAACCATAGGGCCGACAGGATCGCAGGAGCCTCCATCACCGCGGCCACCGCCACCATGTAGCCTTCGCTGGCAATGCCTTGGGATTGCAGAACCGAAGTGCCCGCCACAAAGGTCACAATTGATATGGACCCGTAGTGAGCCGCGACGGCCGCGGCATTGAGCGGGTCCAACGACGTCACCGCCCGCAACATTGCGAAGGCGATGAACGGCAAAACCGCTGACAGCACGAGGCCCGCGACGATGGACAGGATCAATGTCAGGTCAATGCCGTGCGCCGCCACGCCCGCACCGCCTTTGAAACCGATGGCAAAAAGCAGGTAGATCGACATGGCCTTGGCGGCGGCTTCGGGGAATGTCAGGTCTGACCGTGCCAAAGCAGCGGCCACCCCCAGGGCGAAACACAAAATGATGGGCGACAGCAAATTGGTCGCCGCCAGTTCGATCACATATCCCATGGCACACACCCCACACAACTCCGGGGCACTGTACCGTATTTGCAGGTGCAGAAAAGGCTTGAGCACTGAAATTGCCATGCCACCAGCACATACCGAAGGTCAGAATTCACATGTCGCGCCCGATTTACATCAAATCCCAACAATTAAGTTGTGAGCCTTTCAACGATTTCTTGAGGCTAATTCCCTAAACAACACGCCACGCCGTGGGGGCGTAGCTAAGGGGTGACTATCGTGTCAGTTACCGATCTGAAAGTTGATGAGTTCGTGCGGTTTGAACCACGGAAGCTCGCGGACCTGTATCGTACAATGGGGGAAATTGGTGCCGAAAACGTTCTCTGTGACGCCATGGAGGACCTAACCATTCAGCTTGTGAGGGTGGAGAAATTGGCCAAGCGGGATCGCCTGGACAGCGTGCACGACGTGGTGATGCGCATTGTGCCTGTGGCGGAACGCATTGGTTTGTTGGGCCTAGCGCGAGTGGCGCGGGATGTCGCCGGCTGTATCGAAGTGGGCGACAAAACGGCTTTGGCCGCGACGCTGGCTCGGCTCAACCGCATTGGGGACAAGTCGCTGACGGCGATCTGGGACCCGCAAAATCTATCCGTGTGACGCAGCCGGTCTGACGTCCTCGCCATCCCCTCTGTGCGGCCAAAGAGGTTTCCCGCACAGCGGTGAAGGAGAGGTTGGAACACGCGACAACCGGCGCGTCTTCGGGCAGATTTCCGGCTTGCGGCACCCGGGCCTGACGGTAGGATCGACAGGATTTTACCAATGGCCTGAGGTGACCGCGTGCCAAAACTCCCGCTAGCTGAATTTGCGCCCACTGATGGTCCGTCCCGTGTGTTGTACGTTGTGTCCGCCGAAGAGGTGGACACGTGGTTGGAGGCTTTGCCCGACCGGCACCGCACATGGTTAACGGCCTCTGGATTTGCCGCAGCACCCGGTGATCTGCGCCTGTTGCCCGGCGAAGATGGTGCGGTGGAGGCGGCTGTGTTGGGTCTGGGCAATGCCGATGCCCAAGCACGGTCTCGGTTCACCGTGGCGCAAGCCGCTCCCAAGCTGCCCGATGGCGCATGGTCCATTGAGGCATCTTTCGACGCTGAGGCTTGGGATGAAGCGGCATTGGCTTGGTTGCTTTCAGGGTACGGTTACACGGCCAAGTCCAAGCCACACGCGCCACACAGTGCCACTTTGGTTCCGCCTGCCGGAGTGGACACCGACCGCATAACGGCAATTGCCACCGGCGAGGCGCTCACCCGTGATCTGATCAACACGCCTGCCAATTTGATGGGACCTGCGGAGTTGGCTGTGGCGGCTCAAACCTTGGCCGACGATCATGGTGCATCCTGTCAAGTGACGGTGGGCGAAGCACTGCTCGACCAGAACTTCCCGCTGATCCGCACCGTGGGCCATGCCTCCCCTCGCGCGCCGCGGCTGATCGAGATGAACTGGGGCGACAATGGCCCGACACTCACGCTTGTGGGCAAAGGCGTTTGTTTCGACACCGGCGGGCTCAATTTGAAACCTGGCGGGTCCATGGGGCTGATGAAGAAAGACATGGGCGGCTCAGCCACCGTGCTTGGCCTGGCCCATATGGTCATGGCACTGAAACTGCCGCTTCGGTTGCGGGTTTTGATACCTGCGGTTGAGAATGCCCTGGGCGGGGCTGCGTTTCGGCCCGGCGACATTCTCACATCGCGGACCGGTCACACGGTGGAGATCAACAACACCGACGCCGAAGGCCGTCTTGTTCTAGCCGATGCTTTGGCCTTGGGCGGTGAGGCAGAGCCAGATTTGATGGTATCCATGGCCACCTTGACGGGGGCTGCACGTGTGGCAGTTGGCCCGGACCTGGCACCGTTTTTCAGCGATGACGATGACTTCACCCATGCACTTTACCCGGCAGGCGCGCGGGTCCGTGACCCGGTCTGGCAACTGCCGTTCCATGCGCCCTACGAGGCGATGATCGAACCGGGCACAGCAGATTTGGACAACGCGCCCAAGGGCGGGTTTGCGGGGTCCATCACAGCGGCCCTGTTCCTGCGCCGCTTCGCTGGAGGAGCCAAGTCATACGCGCACTTTGACATCTATGGTTGGCAACCCTCTGCGGCACCTGCCCGTCCCATGGGGGGCGTGGGCCAGGGTGCGCGGGCCTTGTTGGAGGCTCTGCCTGACATCCTCGGTTTCGACCGGTGAGCGCAACCTTCGGCGACATACAGCCACGCCAGGTGGTGGTGTCTGTCGCCGACATCCGTAATGCGCCGGACGGTAACCGCACCCGACAGCTGCTTTATGGCGAGTTGGTTCAGCCCTTGCGGGACCTGGGATCCCATGTGGAGGTGGAGGCTAAACGCGACGGATACCGTGGCGTCATGGACCGACGCGACCTGGGACCGCCCATGGCGGCCACCCATTGGGTGACATCGCTTGCCACTCATCTCTACTCCGCCGCCAATATGAAATCGCCTGAGGTGATGACACTGTCCTTCGGCACGCCATTGACTGTGGTGTCTCAGGACGGCCCGTTCAGCCTGACGCATCTGGGTTACCATGTGCCGTCGGCCCATATCCAACCGATCAGCCGCCGGTTCAGTGATCCGGTGGCCGTGGCGGAATTGTTCCTTGGCACGCCCTACCTCTGGGGTGGGAATTCCCGGATTGGGCTGGATTGTTCGGGCTTGGTGCAGGTGTCGTGCTTGGCATGTGGGATCCCTTGCCCAGGGGACACGCCGGAGCAGGAAGCTGAGGTTGGCGCACCACTGCCAGCCGATGCGCCGCTGCAACGGGGTGACATCCTGTTCTGGAAAGGCCATGTGGCCTGGGTATCGGCCCCTGACATGTTGATCCACGCAAACGCAGGTTACATGGCGACGGTGTATGAACCCCTGGATGAGGCGGTGGCCCGTATCGCCGACCAGGGCGACGGACCCGTCACCAGCCGAAAGCGGCTCAAAATCTAATTCACAGACCGGATCAGTTTGCGTTCCAGGACCCTCAGAACCGCGCGCAGATCGTGCCCGCGTTTGAGCACCTGACCGTCCATACCCACCACCGCATACATGCCCTGTTTGTTGCGGAGCTTCGGGTGCTTTTCGATCCGGTACAGTGGATTTTCGGCGGTGCGTCGGAACACCGAAAACACCGCCTTGTCGCGCAACGTGGAAATCCCGTAGTCGCGCCATTCGCCAGCAGCGACCATGCGCCCGTAGAGCGATAGGATGATGCCCAACTCTTGGCGCTGAAAGGCCACGGGGTCGGGCGTGTTGCGGGCGTGGGTGATCGGAATGGGAGGAAGCACACTCATACCAAAAAGTGTGGTTCGATATCGTGCACTTATCAAGGGAAAGGTGCGATTTGCTTCGATGCGTTGTCTTGCAGCCCCCACCGCAACCACACCGAAGCAAATCGCCTATTTTTCGGACGAAAAAAGCCGTCCGCAGTGGGGGTATTCTGCCCTTGACCGACCTTAGTAGCAAGCGGCGTATACTTAGAATTATGTCGTAAGTTGAGATGGTTACCTTCGTGAACAAGGCGTTAATGGCCGTGGCGCATGGGGCGGCTTTGCCTTTGGTGCTGCGGGGCTCACTCAAAGCTGCCTTGGCAGAACCATCCGCCTGACATGGCGCCGCCGTGGGCGAAATAAAGCCACAATCGCGCCCCGCTTTCCGTGGTAACCTCCCAATAATCGCGCACGCCGCTGCGCCAGGATGGGTCATCGAGCCACCATTCCGGTGACAAACGTTCGGGACCGCGCGCGGTGGCCAAGTGCCAATCGCGCCGTCGCCACCGAAAAATCCGTGGCAGGGCAGGGACCTGCGGTGCTTGCACCGGTTCTGGCGGCCACATGAGCAGGGGGCGCGGCGTGGGCGGGGGCGGCCAGTGCGTCGCCGGTTCGGACCAAGCGGCGGCCAGCGTCTGGTGGGTCTTTTCCGGGATATGGCTGTCTGCGGGATGCAGACGCGTGATTGCGTCCATCCCCACCCGTGCGCCCAAGCGGCCTATGAGATCGTCGAGCCCGGTGTTGCGCGCCAACCGGTCAGACACATCTTGCGCAGCGTCCAGGTGACCTTTCATCTGCCGCGCATGGACCGGTTCGGTGACATGGGCCTCCAGACGCAGGCTGTCGATCCCGTGACCCGCATCAATTTCGTCAAGTTTTAGGCACAAAAGTGGCCGGATACGGTCGCTGTCAGCGGAGGGACGGGCGAGACCCACGTCAATCTCGGCAACCCCATGGTCGGTGCGAAACGCTTGTAACCGCACGCGGCGCGCGCCTTTGCCCGCCTTGCGCAGTTTTTCCAGGAGCGGTGGCAGCAATCTGTCGATGCCCGCCTCCAGGTCGTCGCGCAGACCGATGGGGTCGGGCAGGGTGAGACGCGTGGCGAAGTGGTCCTCTGGCCTGGCGGGGGACACAGGTTCCGGCATGATGCCGAGCGCTTGGTCCAATCTTTGGCCCACGGCCATGCCAAACCGCCGTGCCAAAGCCGCTCGCGGCATACCCGTCAGATCACCGATCCGCCGCAGACCGAGCCGGGCCAGTCCGGTGGCATCGGCCTCGCTGATCCGAAGCGCCGCCACAGGCAAGTGTCCAATGGCCTGCCGTGTTTGGCCAGGGGCGGCGATCCGGCCCGGCGCGATGGTGGCAGATGGCGGTGCCGCAAGGTCCAGTGCCCGTCGTTTGGCCGCGCGGGACCGTGTGGCGCGGGCTTCCTGGTCGATGGCGTCTCCGCTGCGCGTGACGCCTGGCGCTTCACCGCTGAACCGCGCCAAGGCCCAAGCTGCGCCCAGCGTGTCTGCGATGCCCGCCCGCACGGTGAGGCCCAGATCGGCGCAATCCTGGGTCACTTGGTCCACCAATGGACGTTCGCCGCCGAAAAGATGCGCGCACCCTGTGAGATCGATGACCAGCCCATCGGGCGCCTCTTCGGCCACCCAAGGTGAAAACTTCCCCGCCCAGCGACGTAGGCCCGTCAAAAGGGCAGCCTCGGCCTGGGGCACATGGGGGCGAGTGATTAACTCGGGGCACATGGCCATGGCATCGCGCAGCGGTTGGCCCTGCCGCAGCCCAGCCGCGCTGGCCTCGCCCGACACCGAATGCAGCACTTGCGCCCCATGGTTGTCGCCCACCACCGCCAGTGGCCCCAGAACAGTGCCGCGTTCCACCCGCAAACATCGCTCCGCCCCGAGCCGGGGAAACCACAGTGATAGAACACGGCGTTGGGACAAGGGGCGCTGGCTCCGGTCAGGTCAAGTCAGGGGCGATTCTTTCAGGGACGTCAGGAGCAACCAGGTTAACGACAGTGCGCAACTGGCTCAATGTTCTTTTTATGTTCTAACTTCGTGCGCGCTGGTATCGCTACCAAATGACTGGTCGCGCTAACGGCTTTGCGAATGAGTCGCGAAATGTGCTAGATTTACCCCAGCATTTGAGACGTCTCGCCGACTTTCACGCGATCGGCTCCGGCCACTAGCCCGCCGCCGATTCCTACCTCACGACAATCTCCACCTCAGGCACGTTTTCGTTGTCTGAGAACCCGTTCTTTGTGCCGCCGCAAAGGAGTAGCCCATGACATATTCACCCATAGATCTGATCGACCAAGTTCGGTTTCATCTGCTCAAATCACCACCCAACATTCAGGCCGCGCTCAATGCGATAAATGGAGCGTCCCAAGACGTGGCCATGCATCCCGCCATTGTTGAATTGAAGCGGGGCCTCGAAACTGGTCACTGGCAAAATGACAAGCTTTTGCAACTATCTACCGCAAAGGGGTCACGTATCTATGTGGGTTTTTTAAAAGGGAGAGAAAACAAGGTGCAATATTTGGAAGGTTTTCAATTTGAACCCTATGAAATTGCAGCGGATGTGAGTGAAGCTTTGCCGCAAAGCCGCGCCATGCCAGTTTTGGTCAAACGTAGCACCTTGGGTTTTCATCAGCATCAAACAGTAGCTCTGTTTGAAGATGCAGTTGCCGGCTTACCAAGTAAAGCTAAGCATCCAGCATTTTATTTTGTGGATAGGTTTGTTAGGCGCATCAAGAGCACCACCCGTGACTTCATACGATCCATGTGGGACCAAAATGAGTTTGAATTGCTTATGTCCGCAAATGACGAGTCTTTGCTCGAAGCCTGCGCGGTCTGGGTCCATCTACATGAATATTTCCATGGTTGGGGAGCTCTGCCTTTCTTGGAGAATACACAGGCAAAGAATTCAAAAAGTGCGGGTGGTTTTGAAGAGCTAAGGGTGGATGTGGAGGCACTAATTTCCTTGGCTTCTGACTTGGCTCATTTGCGTAACTCTCAATTGGTTTTCCAGGTCATTCTAACAGAACGTGTGTTTCGCTACGCCCTTGATTATGCCCCAGAAACTAACCTTGACGCGCGGGCTTCTCTTGCGGCGCTTCATCATGCGGAAAATATGCCAGGGGTGATAGTGAAAACGAACGATGGTCGGCGGATGTTTGATCCCACCTTGCTCATGCCTTGGTTGATGAAACTGCAAGCAGACCTGACGTCTGCGGACGCTTTTGCTGCCAAACTCCCGCGAGATCGGCAGAAGGCATACTTGGAGAGCGTGTTGGAACAAATGGCAGGCTACGACGGAACTTGGCACAAGCCAGATTGGATAGCGAAAGCTGGAAAAACACCGGAGTATGCTTGGGAATAAGCATAAACATTTCCCTGTTTTCTGAGAAAAGGCGCAGTATAAAAACTGCGCCTGTCTCGTTTTAAGCGATAATCATTCTATGCCACTAAATCGTAGCGGTCCGCGTTCATCACTTTGGTCCAGGCGGCCACGAAGTCGGCCAGGAACTTTTCACCGTTGTCCGCTTGGGCGTAGACCTCGCAGAGCGCGCGGAGTTGGGAGTTGGAGCCGAACACTAGGTCGACGCCGGTTCCGGTCCATTTCAACTCACCGGTTGCGCGGTCGTGGCCTTCATAGTGGCCCGCGTCGGACTTCGACCATTTCACGCTCATGTCGAGCAAGTTGGTGAAAAAGTCGGTGCTCAGCGTGCCTGGAGTGTCGGTGAACACACCGTGCTTTGCTCCGCCGGTGTTGATGTCCAGCGTGCGCAACCCACCGATAAGAACCGTCAGTTCCGGTGCGGTCAGACCCATCAAGCAGGCTTTGTCCACCAGCAACTCTTCTTCGGGCCGCTCATGACGCACATCAATGTAGTTGCGGAACCCATCGTTGGTCGGTTCCAGAACAGCGAAGCTTTCTGCGTCGGTCATGGCCTGGGTCGCGTCGGTGCGGCCGGGCGTGAACGGCACGGTGATCTCTTGTCCACCGGCCTTTGCAGCCGCTTCAAGCCCAGCGCATCCTGCCAGGACAATCATGTCTGCCAGCGAAATGGCCTTGCCGTCCTGCGCCGAAGCGTTGAACGCCCGCTGAACTTCTTCCAAGGTATCCAGCACCGGCGACAGTTGCGCCCATTCGTTGACCGCCCAGTCTTTCTGTGGTGCCAAGCGGATGCGCCCGCCATTCGCGCCGCCGCGCTTGTCGCTGTCACGGTAGGTGGCAGCGGATGCCCAAGCGGTGGACACTAACTCGCGGACGCTCAACCCTTTGGCCAAAATGTCGGCCTTCAATTGAGCCACATCGGCGTCGTCCACCAGCATGTGATCCATCGCAGGTACAGGGTCTTGCCAGATCAGCACCTCATCGGGAACGTCCTTGCCCAAGTAGCGGGGCAGGGGACCCATGTCGCGGTGGGTGAGTTTGTACCACGCCCGTGCGAAAGCGTCGTGGAACTCATCGGGGTTGGCGTGGAAGCGGCGTGAGATTTTCTCGTATGCTGGGTCCATGCGCATGGCCATGTCGGCTGTGGTCATCATCGGTGCAACCTTCTCGCCCGACCCGTCCACTTCTGGCGCCATGTCGTCTTCTTTGATGCCGACCGGGGTCCATTGGTTCGCGCCTGCGGGGCTCTTGGTCAGTTCCCATTCGTAGCCGAACAGAAGATCGAAGTAGCCGTTGTCCCACTGCGTCGGGTTGGCTGTCCAAGGGCCTTCGATGCCGCTGGTGATCGCGTCGCGGCCTTTGCCGCTGGCATAGTCACTGATCCAGCCGAAACCTTGCGCCTCTGTCGGTGCACCTTCGGGTTCGGCCCCAACCAAAGCTGCATCGCCTGCGCCATGGGCTTTTCCGAAGGTATGGCCACCCGCAACCAGCGCCACGGTTTCTTCGTCGTTCATCGCCATTCGGGCAAAGGTATCGCGAATGTCGAACGCGGATTTCAACGGATCAGGATTCCCGTTGGGACCCTCTGGGTTCACATAGATCAGGCCCATCTGGACGGCGCCCAGTGGGTTGGCCAGCAGTCGCTCAGCGCTGTAGCGATTGTCGCCCAGCCATTCGGTTTCTGGGCCCCAGTAAATGTCTTCCTCGGGTTCCCAAACGTCAGCCCGGCCCCCGGCGAAGCCAAAGGTTTTGAAGCCCATGCTATCGAGCGCCACGTTGCCTGCGAGGATCATCAGGTCAGCCCAGGAAATGGCGTTGCCGTACTTCTGCTTGACCGGCCAGAGCAGGCGGCGCGCTTTGTCGAGATTGCCGTTGTCGGGCCAGGAGTTCAGCGGGGCAAACCGCTGCGTCCCTGTTCCCGCGCCGCCACGACCGTCATAGATCCGATACGTGCC
>JBCDFD010000037.1:0-18303 GCA_039178645.1 Pseudomonadota bacterium
CGGCGGTGGCGGTGCCAGTGTTCACAAGGAAGTTGCTATGCTTCTCAGACATTTGAGCGCCGCCGAGCGTGGCCCCACGCATGCCTGCGGTATCGATGACTTTCCAGGCTTTCAACTCGTGGGTGTCATCCGGCTTACCCGTTGACGAATACCCCGCCGGATTGCGGAATGTGGAGCCCGCAGTGCGGTCCTTGGTCGGTTGCGTGGCATCGCGACGTGCGACTTGGTCAGCCATTTTTTCGTTTAAATCCTGAGGGCTACCCCGTTCCGCTTGGATCGTAACTTCTGTGATGATCAGATCAGGCGGTAGGTCCGTGGTTCGGTAGCCGAACCCCATGTCAGACGGTTTGAGCGTGATCACCTCGCCCTGGCGGGTGACCGCTTGGGCCTGCACAAAATGATCTGCCACATAGGAGCCATAGCAGCCTGCATTCATACGAACCCCGCCGCCCATGGCCCCTGGAATAGTGCGCAAAAAGGTGAGGTCTAAGCCTGCGTCGGCAGATTTCTTGGCCACTTGCGCATCGGGCACTGCCGCACCGACCGTAACGGTATCTTGTGATATTTCAACGCCTTGGAAGCCCCGGCCCAAACGGATAATCGCGCCCCGAATACCACCGTCGCGGACGATTAAGTTCGACCCAAGCCCCAGTGGAAAACAGGCGGTGGCCGGGTCAAGCCCGGCCATGATTGAGACCAGATCATCAAGGTCCTTTGGCTGAAAGAACATCTCTGCCGGTCCCCCAACACGGAGCCAAGTGAGCGGAGCAAGGGGACGATTGGGGGTCATGGGTGGATCATCTACGGCGGATTTGGAACCGTGCTCTATCCCGCCCCGCTGCGGCGCGGAATAGGGCAAACCGGCTCAAATCGGTGGTATTGCAGGCGTATGGCTCGCGTATGGCAATGGTATGGCTGATTTTGTGGCTCTTTCTGGTGCGGCGGTGCAGCGTGGGAGGCAATGGATTTGAGTATTTGGGGAACAATGAAGGTGGGGCGTTGACCTTGGGCCCGATCGGACAAGTTCGATAGGTAACGGTTAATCAGGAGATGAAATCGATGAAACACAAAGTCCTTGCGGCGGCGGTTCTGATGGTGGGTGCGGCACCTGGAGTTGCGTCCAGTTTGGCCACAGGTGCGGAGATCACCTCCGCCATTTCCAGCAACACAGTGCAAGGTGGCATGGCAGACGGGACGGCCTACACCGAGTTTTATGCAGACGACGGTACCATCAAAGGCGCGGGATACACCGGGACCTGGATGGTTGAAGATGATCAAATGTGCTTCGATTACGGGGAAGGCGCGAACTGCTGGTCAGTGCGGATCGCCGGCGAGACCGTAACCTGGGTAAAGGATGGCACCGACGACGGGTCAGGGACAGTTGTCGAGGGAAACCCGAACGCGTTCTGAAGCGCCGTGGACTCGGCGGACGCTGGTCCGTCGTGCCTCGTTCTTTGACTATTCATGCAGCTATGTCGAAATGCTGGTGCTCGGGCTCTGGGAACATTCTGTACTTAGAAAATGGTAATGAATGCTCTCCGGTGCGGCAGACTTCGCTCTAACCCTAACCGCAGTTACGTGCCACACGCTTATGAGGTTTAAACGTGGTTGAGTTCGTCAAACCGCTCCTACTTTTGCCAAGAGACGACTGTGTTGAAGAGAGCCCCATTGGGCTGGCGCTTGGAACAAGAGTGGGGCTCGAAGGCACCAAATGTCGGTTTTGGTTATCAAAATCAGGCTGCGCAGTGCGCTCTTGGGGTTTTGGGTTCTAGATCTCTTTAGTTGAAGGGGCACACACACTGAGCCCCAATCGGCACAGTCATGGTCCGAGGGTTCGGATGGCCAGGCGCGCTGCTTCGGTCATCTCCGCTTCGGTGGCGCTCAAAATGGCGATACGGTCGAAGGCGTCCGGGTCGGCGGACAAAACCCGGCGCAAGGATCGTCCGAAGGTCTGCCGCAGGTCGGTACCAATGTTGAATTTGCAGATAGCTGAACCGCGGGCCAGCCTTCGACGTTGGTCGGTGGGCACTCCAGACCCCCCGTGGATCACCAAAGGGAGGCCCGCCCGCGATCCGATCTCAGCAATTCGCGCTTCATCCAACTCTGCCCCGGATGTCGTTTGTAGATGCACATTGCCAACTGAAACCGCCAAAGCATCCACACCCGTTGACCGGACAAACTCAGCCGCCTCGTCTGGATCTGTTCCAACCGACGCGGCGCCTTGGGCGTAGCCGACAAAGCCAAGTTCGCCTTCGCAACTGACACCGGCGGCGTGGGCTAGCGCCACAATCTCAGCCGTTTTCTCGACATTTTCCGCGAACGGCATTTCGGACCCATCGTACATCACCGATGTGAACCCGGCGGCGATCCCGTCCTGACACTCTGCCAAGCTCTTTCCGTGGTCCAAGTGGGCCACCAATGGCACGGAGGCTTTTTCCCCCAAAGCTCGGAACATGGCACCCCAAACCGACACCGGCATATGGGCCCGCGCGCCGGGACCAGCTTGCAGGATCACTGGCAGCCCTTCGGCCTCCGCTGCCGCCACGTAGGCGCGGGCGTCTTCCCATCCCAGGCACACCAACCCCGCCACGGCGTAGCCATCCCGCAGAGCGGGGGTCAGCACCTCTGACAGGGTCGCCATGGTCATGCGAACTTGGCCACCATGTCGAGGATACCTGGAATGGTGTGCAACTGGTCCGCGTGGGTGGGTTGGAAGAACTGCTTGAGGGGCCGCTGGCTCAGCCCGCCAAGGATGGTGAAATAGTACATCTCATAGCCGGGCATGACCACACAGGGGTGGTACCCGGAGCGGATCGCAAAGGTGGACCCGTCCACGATGTGGAACGCTTCGCCAACACTGTCGCCTTCTTGCTGCAACAGTTGCACACCGGAGCCGTGACCGGGGCGGAAGCGGAAATTGTACACCTCGTCGTGCCGTGTTTCATCGGGCAGCCGGTCGGTGTCGTGTTTGTGCGCCGGGAAGCCGGACCAACCACCGGTGCCCACGGTGTACAGCTCGCTGACCAAGAGCCGCCCCACGCGCCCGTGTTGCTTCTGGCCCAGGATGTGTTTGATCTTGCGATGGGTCTTGGTGTCGTCGGAGCCGTATTGGACCAGATCGATTTCGTCTGCGCGGACGGCAAAGGGTTCCAGGACTTCGTCGTACTTTGCCCCTGCGATGAAGACCTCGGCGGTTTCAGACATGCAAGTGATGTTGGCTTCCAAACCGCTCGGGACGTAGACACCTTCGGGCTCACCGTCCCATACGTCCACGCCACGGCCACCCAGGGCCTCGGCGCTGAAGGCACCGACAGTCACAGACACCGCACCGGTCGCGGGCACAACGCAGGTCTCATATCCGGCAACGTGCGATGTAAAGGTCTCGCCCTTGCTGAGCTTCACGATGTTGAAAAACGTCAGCGGAACCAGGTCATGCGCAGCCCCGATGATGGGGGCATTGCCATTGTCATGGGGCGGAATGTGCATCGGCGGTCTCCGGGATTAGGTCGGGTTGGGATGGTCCGGGATGGCCGGCCAAAAAGGCTGCCAATTGGTCTTCGTCAGGCATGGCGGGGGCGCAGCCCACTTTGGTCACCACGATGGCCGCACAGGCCGAACCGCGCAGGATGGCGGACCTCAAGTCTGCCCCTTGGGCCAGCCCGGTGAGCAGGCCCGCCATGAAACTGTCGCCCGCGCCTGTGGGTTTGAGCGCCTGCACCGGGTAGATCCCTGTGGCCAGTTCTACACCGTCCATAAACGACACCGCGCCGCGCTCGCCCATTTTGTAGACCACGAGGCCAGCCTGGGACGCCAAGTCTCGGGCGGCTGCGTGCCCAGCACCCTTCTGCCCGGCCAAGACATCAAACTCCACGTCGTTGCCGACGATCACATCGCACCGCTGGGCCGCCTCGGCATAGACCGCTGCGGCTTCGTCAGCGGACGTCCAACTGTAGGGCCTGTAATCCAAATCAATTACCACCGGCACTTTCGCCGCTTGGGCCCGATTAATCGCTTCCATTGTCGCGGTGCGTGATGTGGGATCAGCGAGCGCTGTGCCGCTCAGCACCACAGCGCCGTAGTCGGCGTAATCGGGCGCTGCCACATCTGCGACCCCCATGGCCAAGTCCGCCGCCCCGTTGCGGTAGATCACGCTTTGAGTGTTCACCAGCCGGCTTTCCACAACAGCCAGCGATGTCCGTGCCTCGCCGCCTTCTGACCGGACAAATCTGCGGCCCACGCCGTAAGCGTCCAGTTGGTTCAGCACATAGCGACCGACCGCGTCGTCGCTCACTCGGGTGATCAAATCGACCTTGGCGCCGAGCCGCGCCATACCCGCCGCGGTGTTGCCCGCGGAGCCACCCAAAGCACAGGTGAACGCCGTGACGTGTTCCACCTCGGCCCCAGGCGGGTCTGCGTAAAAGTCCATGCCAGCGCGACCGATCACCAGGAACCGGTTCATACGCAGCCGAGCGAGATCGGCCATCTTCCCCTCCCCATGCAGTCAGGTGTTTCCCTGACTTGCGCGTTTGTTTCGCTCAGGATACGGCTTTGGCCAGCGGTTGCAAATTCATTCGGTGCCAAACCGGAGACCTTGGGAGGGGAGATGCCGCACGTCTCAACACAGTCCGGGCCTGACATTGGCATCGGCATCATCGGCGGTGGCTACATGGGCAAGGCCCATGCCGTTGCCATGTCTGCCGTGGGGGCCGTGTTTGACACAGGCCTGCGCCCGCGACTGGAAATGGTGGCTGCCTCGTCCGATGCCTCAGCCGCCAGATACGCCAAGTCGTTCGGCTTCGCCCGGTGCACCGGTGATTGGCGGGTGCTCGTGCACGACCCGAAGGTCGAGGCCATCGTCATTGCAAGCCCACAATCCACCCACCGAGAAATTGTCGAGGCTGCCTGCGCCCTAGGCAAACCGATCCTGTGTGAAAAGCCCATGGGCGAAACCCTGGAGGATGCCCAGGCCATCACCGCCGCCGCCGAACAGGCCGGTGTCGCGAACATGGTGGCCTACAACTACATCCGCACGCCAGCGAGCCAGTATGCCCGCCAATTGATCGATGACGGGGAAATTGGCGACGTCATCTGGTTTCGTGGCGAACACACCGAAGATTTCCTCGCCGATCCAGACACGCCCGCAAACTGGCGCACCAGCGGTGATGCCAATGGCACTTTGGGCGACTTAGCGCCTCACATGATCAATGCCGCGCTGGCTTTGGTTGGTCCGATCGAAAAGCTCAGCGCCGATATGGGGACGGTCCATGTGCAACGCCCCGGCGGCGTGGTCACCAACGATGACCAAGCGCATTGCCTATGCCGGTTTGCTCAAGGTGCCATGGGCCATCTTTTCTTCAGCCGCGTCGCGGCGGGACGGAAAATGGGCTACGCCTATGAAGTCACCGGCACTAAGGGGGCGATCCGGTTCGACCAAGAGGACCAGAATGCGATCTGGCTCTACCGGATGTCCGACCCCGAACCGGAACGCGGGTTTCGCAAAATCCTCACTGGACCCGCACATCCCGATTATCTGCCGTTCTGCCAAGGTCCCGGCCATGGCACCGGCTACCAAGACCAGATCATCATCGAGGCCCGCGATTTCCTCCGCGCCATCGAAACTGGTGAGCCCGTCTGGCCCACCTTCGCCGATGGTCTGCGCGTGATGGAAGTGGTGGACGCCATCCGCCGATCCACCGCGAGCGGGCAATGGTCAGACGTCCATGTTGGAGACAGGTCATGAGTATTGAGATTGGCAATGCCCCCTGTTCCTGGGGGGTGGAGTTTGCGGACGATCCGCGGAACCCCACTTGGGAACGCGTTCTGAGCGATTGCGCGGCGGCGGGTTACAAAGGGATCGAGTTAGGCCCCGTGGGTTTCATGCCGGAAGACCCCGTGCAACTGAGCGAAGGATTGGCCAAGCACGATCTGAGCATCATCGGTGGCGTGGTGTTCCGCGCGTTCCATGACCCAAACCAATGGGACGACGTGCTCGACGGGGCGGTACGCACATGCAAAGCGCTCACGGCCCATGGGGCCAAGCATCTGGTCCTGATAGACAGCATCTCGCCCCGCCGGGCGCCCACCGCCGGGCGCGCCGATGCGGCGGAGCAGATGGACAAGGCCGAATGGACCGCTTTCCGGGACCGCATCGCCCATGTGGCAAAGATGGGGGCCGAGGACCATGGGTTGACTGTTGGTATCCACGCCCATGCGGCGGGGTTCATGGATTTCGAACCGGAACTTGAGCGACTGCTTGATGAAGTGCCCGAAGACATCCTCAAAATCTGCTTTGACACGGGCCACCATTCCTACGCGGGGTTTGATCCGGTGGCGTTCATGGAACGGCACGTAGGCCGCATCAGCTACATGCATTTCAAGGATATCGACCCAACTGTGAAGGCGGACGTGATCGCCAAGGGCACCGGGTTCTACGACGCCTGCGGGCAAGGCATTTTCTGCAACCTGGGCGATGGGGATGTGGATTTCCCAAAGGTCCGCCAAGTGCTGCTGGACGCGGGGTTCGAAGGCTGGTGCACAGTGGAGCAAGACTGCGACCCGACCTTGCCCGACACCGACCCCCTTGGCGACGCCAAGTCCAACCGCGCTTATTTGGCGTCCATTGGATTCTGAGGGAGGTTCGGATGGCACGGCTGAAATGGGGGATGATCGGCGGCGGTGAAGGCAGCCAGATCGGGCGGGCGCATAGGTTGGGGGCGGGTCTCGACGGGGCCTTTGACTTTGTTGCCGGTGCGCTGGACCACCGGCCAGAGGAGGCGCGGGAACAAGGCCAACGGCTTGGACTGCACCGCGACCGCGCCTACGGCCATTGGGAAGAAATGCTCGCAGGCGAACGCATCCGCGATGATCGGATAGATTTGGTGACAGTGGCCACGCCGAACGCCACCCATTTCGAGATCACCAAAGCCTTCTTGGAAGCCGGGTTCCACGTGCTTTGCGAAAAGCCAATGACCATGACGGTGGGGGAAGGCGAGGAAATCGTTCGCATTGCCCAATCCACCGGACAAATTTGTGCCGTCAACTACGGCTACACCGGCTATTCGTTGGTGCGCCACATGCGGGCCATGGTGGCCCGCGGGGACCTGGGGAAGGTCCGGCTGGTGGTAGCAGAGTTTGCTCACGGGCACCACGCCGATGCCGAAGACGCAGACAATCCACGGGTGCGCTGGCGGTATGATCCCGGGCAGGCCGGCGTGTCGGCGCAGTTTGCCGATTGCGGCATCCATGCGCTCCACATGGCCAGCTTTGTGACCGGGCAAGAGGTAATTCGGCTGTCGGCAGACACGGTGTCCTGTATCGAAAGCCGGGAGTTGGAAGACGACGCCATGGTCAACTTCCGCATGGACGGTGGCACGGTCGGGCGGCTCTGGACCTCGTCTGTGGCGCTTGGGCGGCAGCACGGTCTGACTTTGCAGGTATTCGGCGAAACCGGCGGGCTGCGCTGGTCGCAGGAACAGCCCAACCAGCTCTATTGGATGCCGCTACGCGGACGGCTCACAACCATCGAGCGCGGTGAAGGCGACCTATCCCCAGAAGCCGACCGCACCAGCCGCGTGACGGTTGGCCATGCGGAGGGCATGCCATTGGCATTTGCCAATATCTACAGCGATATTGCAGAAGCGATTGTTACGCGCAAAACTGGCCAAGCGATGGATAGCGCCGCGGATCTTTACCCCCGGGCCGAAGACGGATTGCGGTCCATGGCCGCCGTCCATGCGGTGGCAGAGTCTGGTGCCAACGACGGGGCGTGGATCGACGCCCGTCCGCCGATGTTTCGTTAAAGGACCATATGCTTTCGCAGCGGATATGCTATCAACCAGCACACGAAAGTTTGCAGCTTACCAATGGATTTTGCAGCTTTTTTTCATCTTATTACAGGTGGGTAACTTGATCGACACAGGCGTTTTGAACTTTGCGCGTGAAAGACTCGAGAAGCGGCTTGCGGCTTTGAATGACGCTTCATTCGAAGATGTGTTTCGCAGGAGTTTTACATTTCACCAGATACGAGAGGGGATTTCACGTGAGGAAATTCGGAGCTGGCTCAAGACGTTGTTTGACCCAAGTGTTTATAACGCGACAATTTATCGAATTACGGTGAACAACCAAACGGGCGCACGATTGTTGAAGTCGTCGTTTGAAGCGTTTGAGCGGCCAAAGGGGCTAGTGCTAACGCGCAACAACAATGTAGACGATAGCCAAACAGTTTATGTTGGAAGCTCCAGGAAAATCAGCTCAAGACTCTATCAGCATTTGAACAACACCGCCAAAGGCACCTACGCCCTCAAGTTAAACCTTTGGTGTCCAGACGTAGAAAACAGTTTGGCAGTGGAAGTTACTCCTATTCGCGCAGGAAATGGTATATCTCTTCTACAAGACTTAGAGGATGCGCTTTGGGAAAGATCACGCCCCATGTTTGGCAAGCTCGGCGGGAAGTAGACGCGACGCCGCACGACTGAAATTACCTGTACGGAGTTTGTCTCTTTTTCTCCATCGAAGCGGCTTTGTTACACAAATCCGCTGGCACCTCATCAGTTGCCTGCGACACGTCCAGTTTTGAATGCAATGTCGAACACTGCCGTTTGGCATCAAGCAACATCAAGCGGTGGTGACCAAACGATCTGACCCAACTTGAAATTGCTTTAATCGAGAGGCTTGCTCCATACTCCGAGGAGGACCTACCGCGTGTGGCTCTTACTAGCTGAACTGCGAACTGTCGATTTGGTGAAAAGGGTGCTGTTTCGGAATGGGAGGCGCGTGGTGTTGGACGTAGCGCTTTAGAAGTTCGACGTAGAACACCAGATCATCTTGGCGCCGCTGCATGTCCTCCAGCCGGTTTACCATACGTTCCTGAGTTGTGTCCCCCGCCCCAGTTGCTGCGCTGAGCGCCGCGAGGTCCAGCGTCGGCATACAGATGTCGGTGAGGATTGCCGTCGCCAAGGCTTCACGATGGGTCAGGGTTGGCGTGTCAAAACAGGTACGATCCCGGAAAGCCGCTTGGATACCACCAATGAAATAGGCGAAGCGGACGAAAACCTGCATGCGGCCCTGGGCCCCTTTGATGCGCAACACGCGCAACCGCCCAAGCACCGCGCCGGGCAGGTCCAAGATCATATCCGGTGCCGTGGTGAGCCCCGGTTTGTTTTCTGCACTCAGGTATCCCCCGAGCATGTTGGCAAGCTCGGGCACAAATACCTCGCTGTGGTCGCGATCCTCATTGAACACCAGTTTATGCACAAAACCGTGCATGGGCACTTCCACTGATCTGACGAAAAGATCACCGGACCCGGCGATCGTTTCGGTCAGCACGATCGAAAACATCCCTTGTTCAGTTCCCCCCGCCAAAATCGGCCCCCCCTTCAAAACAATGGGGTGTCATCTAACCCAGCGTGGTGAAGGTGATGCTAACTTCGTTCGCGCTCAGCGTGTGATTGTGTTCACAAGCTGAGACAACTTTTAGGAAACCAGACGGAAACTGCCGTAGACGTGGGACACGGAGCCATCCGGTCGGGTGCGCACGTCGCCCTGGCCGACACAGTCCACATAATCACCTTTGTGCATGATCCGCGCGGTGTACTGATAGGGTTCAGCATTTTGCACCGCTTGGGCCACATAACCGTTGATCCGATCCTGGTCATCGGGATGGAACCGTTTGACCGCACCGTCCACTGTCGCGCCCTCTTCTTCGGGGTCGATACCAAGCAGAGTGAAAAGGCCCGGCGACCAGTAAGGTTCATTTCGATCCACATCGAAGGAATAGAACCCGATGCCCAGTTCATCCTGAACCGCCTCGTACTGCGCGATGAGCAGTGAGTTGGTGATTTCTTGAGTGACATCCCGGAATGCGCCCACCATGGCGGTCGGCTCACCGGCAGCATCGTAGGTGCAGGCCCCCATCACCTCCACCCGCATGGGTTTGCGTTCGTTGCCCAAAAGCCGCGCTTGGTATTGGAAGGTTTCACCGTCCTCAATGGCGCTGCGCACCTTCTCACGGACCATGTCGCGGTCGTCCGGGTGGTAGAATTCGATGAGGTCTTCGACAGGATAGGGTTGGCCCTGTTCGGACAAGCCAAAGGCATCGAGGACGTCCTTGGACAGGGTGGCATCCATGCTTTCCACATCCACTTGCCAGTGACCGATGTTGCCCAACTGATCCATCAACTGCGCCATGCGCAACCATGCGCTTTGGTCGTCCTCGATGATGGTCACGGTCAAACCGACGATGTCCTCAATCACGTCCGCATAGGGCGACAGAGTGATGGAATAGCTGCGGTTGTTGGCCCGCGCCCGGACGACCCGCGGCTGTCTCAGCTTGAGCGCCTCGTTGGCAATGGGTGTCAGGAACGGGAACCCGTTGGGCATCGACAATTGCGCCAGGTGAATACCGGTGGGCGGCAGGTCTTCCATGGTGAACAAAGACTTGGCCTTGCTCGATATCCGCCGCACCACCAAAGCTGGGTCGAGCACCATCATCGGGTACGGCGCGTCGGACAGGATCGCCAGAAGCTCTGACGTGATCCGCTGCAATTCCGACGAATTGATCTGCAGTTCTTCGTTGACGGTGATCAGTTCTTCGTTGGTGGATTGCAGTTCCTCGTTGGAGGTTTCCAATTCCTCGTTGGTGGCCTGCATTTCCTCTGAGGTGGACTGGAGTTCCTCGTTCACCGATTGCAGTTCTTCGTTTGAGGTCTGCAATTCCTCGACGGTCTGTTGCAGAGCCACCTGCGTGGCCTGCATTTCTTTTTCCATCTCAATCAGATAGCGATCCTTGTCGGCATCTGACTTGGCCAGCACTTGCAACGACGCCTCTTCGCGCTGTTCGGTGGTGACGGAAAACAGGAAATGATCCTCGCCCCCGCTGGGCGTGATGATCGGGTAGCACACCAGACGCGCGCGGTTGAATCCTTGCGCTTCGATCTCGTGCCAGAGGCCTTCGCGCATTTCTTCAGTCCGGTCGCACACGGTGATCAGGCTCATGGCCTCACTGTCCAGCGGCGCGCGGAGCATGCGGACGCTAAACGACAGGCTGGAGGTTTCAGTGACCGACAGAACGTTGGTGATGTCGCCGATGATCCGAACAATCTCACCCCCCTTGGTGGCCACAAACCCTTTGCGCGCCACCAAACGACTGAGCGCATTAAAAAGCTCGAAGTCCTCGCTGGCGGCGGCAGTGAAATTGGCCATCTGCCGTTTGGAGCCAGTGCCTCGGTTGATCAGCCGAGCGGCGTCGGTTTCCTCAAAGAACGTCTTCCGCTGAGTGATCTTCCGTTTGGAGAAAATCTTGCCCATGGTCGAGCGCACCTCGAACTCTTTGTCCAGCGCGCCCACGGTTTCGGACGTGCCCAGGAACAAGATCCCAGAGTTGTTGAGCGCGTAGAAAATCCGGTTCAGCACACGTTCTTGCAGTGGTGTGTTAAAGTAAATCAGAACGTTGCGCAGGCTCACCAGCGAAATGTTCATGAACGGCGGATCCTGGAACACGTTGTGCTTGGAAAACAAGATGACTTGCCGCAACTCTTTGGTGACTTCGATATTGCTGCCATTGAACGTGAAATACGGCTCTAGATATTGGTCCGGGATATCGTTGGCGGCGGTGATCGGATAGACCCCTGCCCGCGCCACGTCGAGCGCGCGGCTGTCGATGTCAGTCCCGAAGATCTGCAAACTGCCCTTGCTGATCTTGTCGAGACCGCCCAGGGCTTCGGCCACAAGGATCGCAAGCGTGTAGCATTCCTCGCCCGTGGCGCAGCCAACCACCCAGATGCGAATGGGCCAGTCTTCGCGGTTTTCCACCAACTGAGCAATCTCGTCGGCAAGTACCTCAAACTGCTTTGGGTCGCGGAAAAACCGGGTGACGGAAATCAGCAGGTCGCGATAGAGCGCGGAGATCTCTTCGGGTTCGCTGCGGCAGTATTCGACGTAGCTATCATAGCTGTCGAGGCCGAGCGCCACCATCCTACGGTTAATGCGCCGGTTGACCGTGTTTTCCTTGTAATCCCGGAAATCCACTCCGGTCTGCGCCAGGAGAATGTGCATCAGACTGCCCAGGCGGCTGGGCGCCTCGTTGATCGATTTGAGCGACACCCAATCGCGCGGCTGATCCAGGATCTTTTCCAGATGCTGGCCCATCTGCTCGGGCGTGAGCGTTAGATCAACGCAGCCGGTTTCGATGGCCGACACGGGCATGCCGTCGTATTTCGCCGACGCCGGTTCTTGGGCCAAGGTGATGCCGCCCGCCTCGCGAATGGACTGGACGCCATAGCTGCCATCACTGCCGGTGCCGGACAGGACAATGCCCACGCATTGTTCGCCCACATTGGCGGCCAGGCTTTTGAACAACAGATCAGCGCTCGGCTTCGGCGTGGCGGGATGGCCGGTGGGTTCCGATAGGATCAGTTGACCATTGCGATAGGTCACGTCCTTGTTCGGCGGCGGCACATAGATTGTGTCAGCTTGCGGTTGGTCCACACCGGAAAGCTCCACCACAGGCAAAGCGGTTTCGCGGGAAATCAATGAGGACAGCAAGCTCTTGTGGGTGGGCGACATATGCTGCGCGATCACGTAAATGGCGCCCGAATGGCGTGGCAGGTTCTGCACAAGGAGCGTCACAGCCTCCAACCCACCAGCGGACGCTGCAATCCCAATAATGACATTGTGTGAAGTGTCGTCGCTCAAGGCGTATGCCCTCCCCAATGGCCCCACGGTCGCTTATCCCGCGGCCTTCGGACATCCGTTTATTCACGACACTATATTGCGAGGATCGCTGACATGTCCAACGGAGCGGCACGTACTTTGACTGATTTCAGCACAATCCAGCCAGCGGCTACCTTGGGCAACGGCAGAGCGGTCTGTCAGGGTCCACTGCCGAGCCGCTTTTCTTAAAATGCCAAACGCGTCTACAGGTGGAAGAGTTCATTCGGACAAGAGATTGGGCAAACTGAACCGTTGGACGGCGTTTCAGATCAATCTGCATTTTGGACAACAGGCTTTAATGGGAACTTGTGCAGTTTGCGGCTGTTCTAGAAAAATTGGTCGGTTCCCAAAAACGAAAAACGCGCCCCGATTGGTTGGAGCGCATCTTTTGTTTGTTGGGTGGTTGGGTTCAGATCAGACCGGCTTGCGGCGCCGATGCGCAAGAAGACCAAACAGACCAGCCGCGCCAGCAAGCATTGGCAAGGAGCCAGGGACTGGGACTGCAACAGTTGGTGCCACGATCAATTCATACTGAATTTCTTTTCCGCCGTCCGTGTCGGTGAAAAAGTCCACATACAGAGTTTCGCCAGCGTCCACTATGAATGTTTGGCTGAACGTGAACGATTCCAATCCAAAGCCGTCGTAAGCACCTGTGTTGGTCAACTGCTGCAATACCGGTGGGGTGGTTCCTGCCCCAAAGCTAAAATCGCCAATATTGGTCGCAGGGGAAACGATAACTTCGAACTCAACCAAAACCGAGTATGACGTGCCGCCACCGTCGAATTCGCTGAATTCAAACTCCAGGTCTTCACTGGATATGCTTGTGAACCCCGAAGGATAGTTCCCGTCGCTCGAGCCGATGTTTTCATACGGGCTAGTCAGGTAGTCGTCCAAATCCAAGGTCAGTGGCGCGGCCACTACGGATTGAGCGCAAAAAGCAATGGCACCTGCCAGTGTCAAAGCTGCAAAACGAACGATATTCATCGTCTTAGATTTCCTTACATTGGCGTTGGATGCATGTTTGGCACACACCCAACGGATCACTTGCTACACTCAGATCAACACCATTGGGTCGCAGTCACACGCTGTGAGCTGGAACCCGACAATGTATGGCTGGCCGTTTTCGCCGTCACCGCTCAAGTCGTCGGTCGGTACGATAATCACGCCCAAGATATCCTCGTCGGCTGCATTTGGACTGAAGCCTTCGCCATTCGCAAACGCCAAGTCAACAATTTGTTGGGCTCCGGCACTCAATTGCACACCGGGTGCGAAAATATTAGTATCCGTGCCCCCTGCATTGTCCACGAGTTCCCAAATGGCGCTCTGGATATCATTGAAGCTGAAGGTGTCTTCGAAGCCCTGATTCAGCACCCAGTTCACCAGATCCAGGTTTTCTTCCTTGTCGACGATGGCTTCGCCGTCCGTCCCCAGATCAGGAATATCACCTGTGGAAAGGTAGATATCCGCTTGGCCCGGACCATTTTCGCGACCGCGATCTTTGTCCACACAATAGCCGTAGAGGAATTCACCGTTCAGCCCAAAGTCGACGTTTTCGCCAAAGAAGGCTGTTGCATCAATTCCGAGATCATTGAGCGACAAGTCCACCTCGGTGCGCGCCAATTGGAGCGATCCAGCGCCCACGCCCACTTCGATAATCTCATAGGTCACCGAGACAGGCGCTGTGTTGTCGAGTGTCTCAATCAGGTTGAGCGCGCCGCAAACCTCGATATCGATCTGACCGGTCGATGTGGCCAGCCCGTCAAACGCTGCGATGCCGAAGCTGTCATTGCCCTTGTCACCCAGGAGAACGTCGCTGAACGCGCCGGTGCCTTCCAGGTTGTAGACCAGGTCACCCGCTTCGATGCTTACCTCAGCGCCGGAGGTAAGGATCACGGTTTCGCCTTCGGCAATCGCTGTTGTCACGTCATCGCCGCCACCGGCAACACCGTCTGCACCGTAGTCAATGACCGAGAAGGTCAGCGTGTCGCCGTCTGGGTCGGAAGCCAGCGCGTCGAGATCAAACACCAGCTCATCGTCCGCCAAACTGTCCGCACAGAGCATACCGGAGGCGTTGTTGACGTCTGCTTGGCTGTTGCTCTGCACCAGACCCGCGTCCAGCGTACCGTTGAAGTCGCCAGCCGCCAGTGTGACCGTTTGGGTCATACCCGTGATGAAGTTGGCATCGCTGTCGAGCCCATCATCGGTGCCCTGGTTGGCAAGGGTAAACTCGAAACCAGTCGGTGGTGTGAACTGTACCGAGTAAGTGCCAGGGGTCAGGTCGGTGAAGCTGTAGAAGCCGTTGGCATCGGTTGTTGTGGTATCAATCACCACGCCGTTGGCATCTTTGAGATCGACGATCACGCCAGCAACACCGGCTTCGCCAGCGTCTTGAATACCATCCGCGTCTGCGTCCAAGAAGACGAAGTCGCCAAGGCCAGCCAATTCGACCACGCCTGGGTCGAAGCACAGGTCATTGACCGCGCCAGAGCCTGGCAGGTTCACAACCATTTCCGCAACATCATCGGCGTTGATGAAGACAGTCGCTTCACCATTGTTGCCGGTGGCCGGGATCGCAACGGATTTGATCAAGTCACCGTTGGCGTCGAAAAGTTCGATGGTGCCAGTTGACTCTTCTATATCCAGAACTTCGAGGCTGGTCACAGTGGACGGTGCATCGAAGGTGAACGTGATCGTTCCACCTGCGGCATTGTCATCTGGGTCCGTGCTGTCGTTGTCCTCAGAGATGATGATGACGTTGCCCTTGCCGCTGTAGGCCAAGTCGTTGTCACCGCCGGTTGGGTTGTCAGTGTCGAAGATCATGGCGTCGTTGGTGGACGGGTTGTGCTCCCGCTGCGCCACCACGGTGAAGCCAGAGAAGTCGCTGGCCACGTCGCCGGCGCTCAGACCATCGAATGTTTCTTTAACGTCGCCGCAGGCGGGCTCGAAGCAAACATCGTCAACAATGACAGTTTCATCTTGCCAAGAGAAGTCAGCGGTCAAGCGCAGTTGTACGGTAGAGGTCCCAGCGTCGCCCACGATGTAGCCGAGGGTCGCATCAGTTTCGCCATAAGTCTGACCAGTGATCGAACCAACGAAGACATCGCCGTCGCGCTTGAATACGTCGAGCACTTCATAGGACCCGTTGTCCAACTTCACCTCGACGATGAATTCGTCGGCGGTCTCAAATGGGTGGATGTCGTCGGTGCGGATGTCGAAGCTGACCAAAGTCTGGCCACTCACGTCAATGGGCGTGAAGGTCAGCGAACCATCAGCCTTACCGTGGGCAGTAGCTTCGCCATCCTGGATCACCCAGTGATCGTCGGACACCACCAAGTTGCTCTCAATCGGGAAAGACCCGTTTTCGAAGTCTTCACAGATCGGCGCGGTGGGCAGGTCACAATCGACCTTGGTCAGCACCACTTTGTCCAAACGCACGAACTCGCCGCCGTCTTTCCAAGCTTCGATGCGGATTTCGTCACCATTTTCGATGGCCACTTCACCCAAGTCGATTTCGGAGAAGCTGCCGTTGTTGCTGCCGCCACCGTTGTTGTCTTGGTCCAAAGTGATCACGGCCACAGGCACAGTGCTGTCACCCACGAACACCTTGATCATGGACTGGCCGTCGGACTCATCCTGAGCGAAGAGCGAGATTTGGTATGTGCCACTTTCGCCGGTGAAATCTTTGGAAAGCTCACCGTCCCCATTGTAGAGCTTCGCAATTTCGCCCTCGGACGCGGTGCTGGAATGCTCGGTGACGAATTTGGACAGGTGAAAATCTTCGGCTTCCAGTGTGATCACGTCGCACGTTGGGTCAACAGGCGCAGGCGCTTTGTCACCACCATCCAGGTCATTGAAATTGATCCAATCGGACGTGACGTTGCACGAACTGTCGATGGTCAACTCGGTGCCAGGCGCGGGTGCTTGGTATCCATTACCCGTGTAGAACGCGAAGTAATCGTCGTCAGAGTTTTCCTGTTCGATCTCAACAATCACAAACCAGTTGTGGTTGGCATCGTACGCCCACCAATACTGCTCGGCGTAAATCTGACCGCCGTTGCCAACCTCTTGTCCATCGATGGTGAGGGACGCCGTTTGATTGGAATGGTCGTCTGCATGCTCGTTGCAGTAGCTGTCGCCCGAAAGCTTGGAATCGTTGTCTGTCACAACAATACAAGTGTCGGCATACGTGGGCACGGTGAACGTGTCCCCGCATCCCAAAGATGAACCAATGCCTCCGGCAGAGACGAGACTACTTTCGCTAATCGCGGTGAATTCAAAAGTTTGCAGTGTCATGGTTGGACTCATTGTTAGGCCGACAGTACTGGCGCAAAGTTGATCATTAGCGGAATCTTGCCCATTGCGTGGGGACCGGGAGCCAAAATTTTGGTGAAGTGTGGCCAAACGCTGGGGAGGTATTACTCCACAGCATTCACCTAAGCGCTTTGGGTGCGGGACACCGTGAGCGTGCACTCAGGTCAACTGGCCAATATCTTCCACAAAATTTTAACGGTGGTCCTACACGGCCAAGGCCGTCATCGTTGACCCTGCACGTAAACTATCGACGCCCCCTCTGTAAAGAAATTGTATAGTATTTTCCTTAACGGCAGCACAATCTTTACCTGTGGAACCGATTTGTCCGATCTATCGGCTTAACAGAAGTATCGATACATGAATTAAATCCTCGGGAATAAGAAAATTGCCGCTACGTCAGCTTGGGGCTCGGTCAAATTGATTCGTCATAATTTCAGAAGTCATTCATTTGATTGTAGAAACTTTCCAAATGGTGCATGCCTGATCGATTTTCTTTTCAATCACTAATTCAAGGGCTTCGACTTTGACCTTATAAAATGAGCGGTAATCTGCGCGCTTTCTGGGTTCTGGCCCTCAATGCCGGACGGTCCAGCCTACCAAGATCCAAACATACAGCCCGCCACAACTAATTTAGTCAGATTACCATTTGAAATTGATATCTAGACAAATTTTCCGGCGTTGCACTGGTGTTATTTTACCGGGCATTGCGATGTTCAAAGCAAGTGAACCACGCGCGGATGCCGGAGCGAGACTGATCCAGGGATGCCTCGTTTAAGGATTAGCACTCAACATTTCTGAGTGCATGGCGAGTGCAGAATTTCGATTCGCGACTGACGAAGAAAAATTTTCATTGTCAATCTTTTTTATGGCGTCTATCGAAGAGAGAGCCGCTTAGTAAACACTTGAAAATTGATCGCTCTTGAAGAACCTGCGGCAGGCTAAGGTCCCTTGGAGTCGGTTTTGTTGCACAAATCCCGCTAGGGATTCATCTTGCGAATCCAGTGTGATAGCTGGAGGTGATGGGTAGTTGGGCCCCTACAAAGTATAAGACCACGAACTGGTCGGCTTATAATGACAGCTTGAAGCGTCGAGGATCGCTGTCGATCTGGTTTGATCCTGAGATGGTTTGGGTGCCGCCGCTGAGCGGCAAGCGCGGCCGTCAACGGAGTTTCAGTGAATGGGGAGGATCAGGCGATCGTCCTGTGGACGATTGGTCCGACGAATGCGATCCAAGCATGCCTCACACTGAAGGTGCTGTTCGGGATGGTCGTCATTGATCGCGCC
>JBCDFD010000038.1:0-18146 GCA_039178645.1 Pseudomonadota bacterium
GCGACGACTGGACCGGTGACAAAAGCAAAGCGCATGGCGTTGACCCGAATCTGAGACCCTTAAAATCTATCACGAATTCAGTTTTTTGTATCGCGGTCCTAACGCGACACAGTTCCAGTCACAGCGTTCGAACAACACGATAGCCTGGTGTTCAGTTTTGCGTTATGTCTGGTGTTGGAGATCGGCAAAATAAGCCGGCCCACCCCGAGCAAACCGTGTTTTTGAAGGCCCTGAAGGGCCAATACAGGCAGACAATGACCGAAATGGTGTATGGCGCGGCTCCCGCGCCCAAAGGTGATCCGGTTATTCCCCGTTGGTGGCGCACGGTGGATCGGTGGAGCCTGCTGTGCGTGCTGCTACTATGTGCCATTGGCGTTTTGCTGGGTTTTGCGGCGTCTCCGCCGTTGGCAGATCGCAATGGTTTGCCGGATTTCTACTACGTGCAGAAACAAGTGATCTTCGGTACCATGGGGATTGTTGCGCTGATCGCCACTTCTGTATTGTCCCCAACCGGATTGCGCCGCTGGGGCGTGGTTGGCTTTGTGGCCTGCCTAGTGGCGCTGTTGCTGCTGCCTGTGTTTGGCAGTGATTTCGGCATGGGGGCCAAGCGCTGGTATTCCCTTGGCTTTGGGTCCTTCCAACCCTCGGAGTTCATGAAACCCTGTTTCGTGCTTGTGTCGGCTTGGTTCATGGCCGCGGCCCATCAGTTGGGTGGCCCACCAGGCCGCGCCATGTCCTTTGGGCTGGCGGTGATTTTGGTGGGCCTGCTGGCTGCGCAACCTGACTTTGGTCAAGCAGCGTTGATCGTATTCGCCTGGGGCGTAATGTATTTCGTAGCTGGCGCATCCTGGGCCATCCTGTTTGTGGTGGCAGGTGTGGTCGTGGCAGGCGGCGTGGCCGCCTATACCTCGTCCGACCATTTCAAGTCGCGGATCGACGGGTATCTTTCCACCACAATCGATCCCAACAGCCAAATCGGCTATGCCGCCAATGCCATCCGCGAAGGCGGGATTTTCGGTGTGGGGTTGGGCGGCGGTGAGGTGAAGACCACTTTGCCAGACGCCCATACCGACTTCATCATTGCGGTGGCGGCAGAAGAATACGGCTTGGTGCTGGTCATGGTCATCATGGTCCTTTTTGCAACCATCGTGCTGCGCTCCCTGGCCCGCCTGGTCAAAGAGCGTGACCCATTCGTGCGAATCGCCGCAACTGGGCTGGCCTGCATGATCGGTATGCAAGCGGCGATCAATATGGGTGTGGCGGTGCGACTGCTGCCCACCAAGGGCATGACCTTGCCATTCGTGAGCTACGGCGGCTCCTCCATCATTGCCATGGGGATCACAGTTGGCGCGCTCTTGGCGCTCACACGTGTGCGTCCCCAGGGCCGGATTGCCGACGTATTTCGGAGAGCAGAGACGTGACCAAACCACCCTTGTTGGTCATCGCTGCGGGTGGCACTGGCGGGCACATGTTTCCGGCTCAGGCCTTGGCCGAGGCCATGTTGGACCGTGGATGGCGGGTCAAGCTCAGCACTGACGCGCGGGGCGCGCGCTACGCCGGGGGCTTTCCCGAAGCTGTCGAGCGAGAGGTGCTTAGTTCCGCAACCTTCGCCCGTGGAGGTATGCTGTCCAAAGCCATCGTGCCCTTGCGGGTCGGTTTTGGCGTTTGTGGCGCAGCTCTGGCCATGGTTCGCGACCGACCTGCCGTCGTGGTGGGCTTTGGCGGCTATCCCTCAATCCCGGCTTTAACTGCCGCTTGGCTGCTGCGCTTGCCGCGTATGATCCATGAACAGAACGGCATTTTGGGGCGCGTAAATAGCATCTTTGCCTCGCGGGTCACCGAGATTGCTTGCGGAACTTGGCCCGCGGGACTGCCCTCGGGCGTTCAAGGCCACCCCACGGGAAACCCCGTGCGCAGTGCAATCCTGGAAAGAGCGGGGGCGCCTTACATCCCGCCGGGCGATTATCCCCTGTCGATTGTCATGCTGGGGGGCAGCCAGGGTGCGCGGATCCTGTCTGACGTGGTGCCCGCTGCCATTGCCGTTTTGCCCGACGCGCTCAAGTCCCGAATCCGCATCGCTCACCAGGCCCGACCCGAAGACGACGCACGGGTGAAGCGAGCCTATGAGGATGCAGGCATCACCGCCGAAGTGGAGCCATTTTTCCAAGATGTGCCCGCTCGCTTTGCCGAAGCGCAACTGGTGATTTCCCGCGCAGGCGCGTCGACCGTGGCCGACCTGACCGTCATCGGTCGCCCCGCCATCCTTGTGCCGTTCGCCGCTGCCACAGGGGATCACCAGACCGCCAACGCCCGGGGGCTGGTCCAAGCCGGGGGCGCAATCCTGATCCCCGAGAGCCAGCTCACGCCGGAAATCCTGGCCGAGCAGATCGCGACGATCCTGCAACACCCCGACACCGCCACCAAAATGGCCCATTCCGCATTGGACGCCGGTCGTCCAGATGCGACCGAGCGGCTGGTCGCCCTCGTCGAGCAGATAACCAATAAAGAAGGCAAGAGCACATGAAACATTGGGACACCCAAATGCACACCGCCACCAAACTGCCGCTGGAACTGGGCGCGATCCACTTCGTGGGCATTGGCGGGATTGGGATGTCCGGGATCGCCGAGGTGCTGTTGAACCATGGCTACCAAGTGCAGGGCTCTGACCTGAAATCCTCCAAGATCACCGAACGGCTCAAGGGTCTGGGGGCCAAGGTCCACGAAGGCCAGAGGGCGGAGAATTTGGACGGGGCGGAGGTGGTGGTGATTTCATCGGCCATCAAGCCGGGCAACCCAGAACTGGACGCCGCCCGCGCCCGTGGTCTGCCGGTGGTGCGCCGTGCGGAAATGCTCGCGGAACTCATGCGGCTGAAATCCAACGTGGCCATCGCGGGCACACACGGCAAAACCACCACGACCACAATGGTCGCCACGCTCTTGGACGCAGGCGGCATCGACCCCACCGTGATCAACGGCGGCATCATTCACGCTTACGGCTCCAATGCCCGCATGGGGCAGGGGGAATGGATGGTGGTGGAGGCGGACGAAAGCGACGGTACCTTCAACCGCCTGCCGTCCACCATCGCGGTCATCACCAACATCGACCCCGAGCATTTGGAGCATTGGGGCAGCATCGAAAACCTCCGTGCGGGGTTTGATCAGTTTGTTTCAAACGTGCCGTTCTACGGGCTCGCGGTCTGCTGCACCGACCACCCAGAGGTGCAATCGCTGGTGGGCCGCACCACCGACCGCCGGATCATGACCTACGGGTTCAACGCCCAAGCGGACGTGCGCGCCACGGGCCTGCGCTATGAACGGGGTGTGGCGCATTTCAATATCCACCTGCCGGATAATGAGACGATTGAAGGCTGCACCCTGCCCATGCCGGGCGACCACAATGTGTCCAACGCTTTGGCCGCCGTGGCCGTGGCGCGGTATTTGGGCATGGGGCTGGATGACATTCGGGAGGCGCTGGCCAATTTCAAAGGCGTCAACCGCCGTTTCACCAAGGTGGGTGAGGCCAACGGCGTGACGATCATCGACGACTACGGCCACCACCCAGTGGAAATTGCCGCCGTGCTGAAAGCCGCCCGCCAGGCGGTGTCAGACACGCCGGGTGCGCGCGTCATCGCAGTCCACCAGCCCCACCGCTACTCCCGCCTGCATTCGCTGTTCGAAGACTTCTGTAGCTGCTTTAATGAAGCCGACGTGGTCGGCATAGCCGAAGTCTTCGGCGCTGGCGAAGACCCCATCGAAGGCGCCACCCGCGAGGGCCTGGTGGCAGGGCTGGTCAGCCATGGCCACAGGCACGCCCGCGCGGTGCTCAGCGAAGACGACCTGGAGCGTCTGGTGAGGGAACAAGCCCGCCCCGGCGACATGGTCGTGTGCCTGGGGGCTGGGACGATCTCGGCTTGGGCGAACAGACTGGCGGGGCGTTTGACGGCTTGAAAGAGCGGTGGGTTGAAAATCCACCCTATTCTTGACCTGTCGCGCTGGTATTGGTCTGACTGAGGCAGATTAAGGACTTTGCCAGATGGCTGATTTTGAAGACAGCGATTATCAGAAAAACCTAAGGGCTTGGCTAATCGAGCAGAAAAATCAGTCACTATCTGTAGCTGTCGCGACCCGTGCGGCTTGGCGTTTGCAGCCAAGCTTCTGGTTTATTCATCCACCGGTAGGAAAAGTGACACCCGATGATCTGACTTTGTCATTGGTATCCATCAAAACCCTGCTTTTGGGTACCCTATATACGGTTTTGCCAAATCAGAACGTGATACAGCTTGCGGACGAGAACGCACTATCCGCAGTGCAATTTACCAAAGGTTGGATCAATAACGCTATAAGCCCGGTCGCTTTGCCTGCGGTTATGTCGCTTCGAGCGGCTGCAAGATCGGTCATCCAAGAAGTACGTCGGGATGGAACTTTCGATGCGGATGGGACACTAAAATACGGTGATGGCCCAATCGAGGCTGCCGCAGCTGTTGCGGCTCAAGCAGTATTTGTATTCGATTATTCTGCTAATGGCTTGAGTGCTCAAATGGAGTGTGAGCATTGGTCCAACGGATTAGACGTTTGGGACTTACCTCTTTGGACTAAGCTCCCGGACGATATTGCCAAGGCGTGGTCAGAAACCCGTGACGGATGGGAAAACGCAGGTGCCCCCTGGGATTACTTTGCTGAGGTGTATGATGCTCTGCTTAAGGGCACACAGCCGGATTGGACTATCCTAAGGCAAGTCGCTCTTATTTCCCCCTCAGATTGGGACGCAGGCCCAGACCAGGTGGCAGCGTGCATCGCGGCGATATTAGCAAAGTCACCCAAACCCGCACAGCCAAAGAAACCTGCACCAGAGGTTATTCGCCAATTTGCGGACACCAATGCCGAGACACTTCCCGCTCAATTGGCTGCCCTCATTTAAGTCATAGAAGAAGAAAACGAGCGCCTACGTGGGAAGAACCCGGAAGATGACGTTGCCGCCGAGGAACTGCGCAGGCTTCGTGATTTGTTTGAGCGTATGCACGGAACGCTTGTTTCTATTGCCAAAGTCCTGCCTGACGAAGGTCATATGTCCCCGGACCAATCCGAGGAAATGGCTGGGCTTCTCACCGTCTATGCCGACGAATTTCAAAAGTGGCCTAGGGAAAACGCAGTCGATATGGTCGACGGGACATGTCGAACCGTCTTGGTTGGTCTGACAGCAGGTTTGTTTTCAGCATTTGGTGCGCCCGTGCTTGCCGGAGTTGCTGTGGGAGGCGTTGTTTTTGGGGGCAAACGATTGGCCGACATCAAAGCGGCGGCTAAAGAGGTTGGTCCCCCTTTAGGACAGTAGCATTTTCGCTTTCATGCTCGCTGTTTAGTAGACCTTGGACCTGCGTGCCTGATCGCTCACGCTCGCTCCCAACGGAGTCAGAAATTGATGTCAGGGCGGCATTGTGTGCCTATTTACGCCGCCCCAAACCGATCGGAAGATACTTTAGGGCAATCTGCGCTGTGTTTGCTCCGCCAGTGCATCCTTGAACTTCTCCGCGGACCAATTCTCCGACAGGGCTTCGTTCATCAGACCCGCTTGGGGTTTGGGGGCGAGACCGCCCACCGGTGGGTCAGTGTCTAGGTTGGTGGGGAATGAGTACCCTTCGGCACAGGCGGCTATGGCGGCGGATCGTTCTGCCTCGCTCAAACCGAGGTTTTGCAGCGCCGGATAAAGTGCGCCGCACATGGCGGCACGGTCGACGCTTTCCATGGCGCGGCCCATGGGCGACGAGATCTGCAACAGGTTGGCCATGCGGTGAATGTCCGTGCTGCGGTTGTTCCCAGCGGCGTGGAACAGTGCCGGGTTGAAAAACACTGCATCGCCCTTTGTCAGTGGAAGTTGGATGTGGTTCGCTTCGAAATACTGCTGGAACTCAGGCAACCGAAACGCGAGGTAGCCGTCGCGGTAGCGCTGCGAAAACGGCAGGAGCTTTGTCGGTCCGCTCTCCACCGGCATGTCGCAATGGGCCACCGCGCCTTGCAGCGTGAGGACGGGCGATAGGGCGTGGGCATGGGCCGGGAAACGCGCCGCCATTTCAGCGGTTTGAAAGCCCAGGTGATAGTCGCGGTGGGCCTCTTGCGCTGCACCCCCTGGCCGGACCAAGTTGACTTGCGCAGTCATCTGGTAACCTGGTCCCAACCAGGCTTGGCAAACCGCTGAAATGGCTGGGTTGCCGAAGTAGCAGGCAAAGACTGCCGGTGCGCGCAGGCAGAGTTTTTGCAGGGCATTCCAGACACGGGCGTTCGCCCCTGCCGCTGCGAAGTGGTCCGCGCCGCCTTGACCCGCTTCGTCTGCGATGATGGCATGGAAGACGTCGGTGGCGGCGTCGATGTGAGCGGTGTCTTTGAATGCCTGGCGCAACACCAAAACGCCTGGCCCGTCCAACAGCACCCAGGCCCATTCTCGTGCCAATGTGGGATCAAAGGGGTCGCCAAGGCCAGGCACATCATAGATCGGGACATCCTTCGCAACCTCTGCCGCCAAGGGCGTGTCGGCTGCGTCGTGGGTCTGTTTCGCCTCCGCCTCCAACTCCAACTCTGCCAGAGTGCAGGCCGTTGTGCCAAAATCGCGTGCCATGGTGTCCTCCCGTCTTTTGGTTTTGGGACGAGCCTACATCATTTGCCTGATGAAACCAGTCCTTGGAACAGGCCGCGCAATTCCCCCATGCCGCGCAGGCGTCCGGCATAGGTGTAGCCGGGGACGCTTTCCATTGCCGCATCGGGACCGATGATATGACCGTGGTCGGGGCGGAACGGGATCGGGCGCCCGCCTTGGGCCACCCGGCCTTGGCCTTCGGCGAGTAGGACCCGGGCAACCGCGGCCATGTCGGTGGATCCGTTCAAGTGTTCGGCTTCGTGGAAGCTCCCGTCCGGTTCGCGGCGAACGTTCCGCAAGTGGATGAAATGGACCCGGTCGGCGAAAGCCTCTGCCAGTGCGGGCAGGTCGTTGTCCGCCCGCGCGCCTAGCGAGCCAGTGCACAGGGTGATCCCATTGGCCGGTGAGGGCGTTGCGTCGACCATAGCGTCGAAGTCGCTGCGCTGTGAGACGACGCGAGGCAGGCCGAAGAGCGGCCAAGGCGGATCGTCGGGATGTATCGCCAAATGGACACCCAAGGCTTCGGCTTCTGGCGCGATGATGGATTGGAATTCCAGCAAGTTGGACCGCAGATCGTCCGCGCTGAGACCGGCGTAGAAGCCCAAGTGTCCGCGAAATTCGTCGATGCTAAACCCTCGATCCGCGCCGGGCAGACCTTGAAGGATGGCGGCTTGGACCTTTGCCATGGCCTTGGGCGCTGTTTGGGCATGTCTGCGTGCGGCGGCCTCTGTGATCTCGTCTGAGTAGTCGACTCGTGCGCCAGACCGGCCCAGCACGTGGATGTCCCAAGCAGCGAGGTCCACGGCATCAAACCTGAGCGCCGCTGCCCCGTTGCCGTAGGTCCAAGCGAGGTCGGTCCGTGTCCAGTCGAGCACAGGCATGAAGTTGTAGCACACCACCGGCACGCCCGCCCGACCAACAGCGCGGAGGCTTTGCAGCCAGGCGTCCACCTCGGCGTCCCAGTTTGGGCCCCGGCGTTTGATGTCGTCGGTCACGGGGATGCTTTCAACCACCGACCAGGTGAGGCCCGCGGCTTGGATCTCGGCCTTGCGGGCGGATACGTCTTCGTCGGTCCATGCTGTGCCCGGTGGAATGTGGTGGAGCGACGTGACGATCCCCGTAGCCGCCGCTTGGCGGACCCAGCTGAGCGGTATTTGATCCTTTGGCCCAAACCAGCGCCACGTGGGTTCTAGCCATTGGTCGGTGTTTGTCATAGTGCGTTTGCCTTTTGGATCGCGGCTCGAATGTTCCCCTGGGCCAAGTCCGCAGTCATGGCTTGGAGCGTTTTTCGGAACGTTGCGTCTATGGCGGGCGTGCCCAGGATGTCCGAGATTGCGCAGATCGCTTCAACAAACTGCTGTGGTGAGGTGCCCGCCGCCATGCGGTGGAGCGTTGCCGCCAGGGGATCTTTCACTGCGGCAGGAGCGTCGCTTGCCTCCAGTTGTGCGAGTCTGCCGTGCAGAAACGCCAGCCAACCGGCCACCGCTAAGATAAGTCGACGATGAGGATGCCCGACATGCAACCGGTCCGTGATTGTCCCAAGGAGCCGCTGCGAGATCTTCTGGCTGCCGTCCATGGCAATTTGGGCGAGCCTATGGTTCAGCGTGGGATTGTCGAAGCGAGTGGTGAGCGCCGCCGCATAGTCTCGGGAAGTGCTCTGGCCGAGGGTTAAGGTCGGGGCGATCTCTTCGGACCACATGCCCTGAATGAGCGTTCGTAGGTCTGGGTCCCCCATTGCCTCCGCAACCGTTTCATGGCCCAAAAGCAATCCCAGATAGGCGAGAGTCGAATGCGCTCCGTTGAGCAACCGCAGCTTCATGGTCTCGTGGGCGTGTACGTCGGACACAAGCTCGGCCCCGGCGGCGGCCAGATCAGGGCGACCGGAAGGAAATGTGTCTTCAACCACCCATTGCCGAAAGGGCTCTGTGACCACGGGCCAGGCATCGTCGACGCCAATGGCGTCATCAATCGCGGCGCGGTCCGCGTCGGTGGTGGCGGGCACGATCCGGTCGACCATGGTGGATGGCACAGCGACTTCTGCTTCGATCCAACTGGCCAGCGCATCATCGTGAATGGCAGCGAATTGCGTGAGCAAGCGTTTCAGTGCTGCCCCGTTGCTGGGCAGGTTATCGCAGGGCAGGACCGTGAAGGTGGCTACCCCAGCCGCTCGCCGGTGTTTGAGGGAGTGGACCAGAAGGCCAATGGCACTGCGCGGGGCGGTGCCAGAAGAGTCCAGATCAGCGGCGATGTCTGGGTTGCTCGGATCAAGGTTGCCTGTGACAGGGTCCCTGGCATAGGCTTTCTCTGTGATCGTAAGGCTGACAATTTTTGTGTCGGCGGATGTGAGGCACCGTAGGGTTTTGTCCGGTTCTCGAACGTACGGCATCACATCCAAGAGGCTGCCGATGACCCGTGTTTGCCTCCCTTGGGCGGAGGTTTCCGTGACGGTGTAGAGGCCGTTTTGAGGTCTGAGGGCTTGGGACGTGGCCGGGCTGCGCAGGCTGACGCCTAAGATGCCCCAGCTTGGGTCCGCGCGCAGCACATCGTCGATGTAGACCGCTTGGTGTGCGCGGTGGAAATTGCCGACGCCCAAATGCACGATCCCCGGAGCCACTTGTGTGCGGTCGTAGTCTGGCAGTTGCACAGCTTCGGCGGATGGCAGGTTTTGATCGGACAGACGCATGGGGTTCAGCCGTCCAGCCGGTAGGCCGCTTTGGGCAAAGCATAGGTCAGATCGTGGGCAAGCTCGCGCGCTTCGTCTTCGCGCAAGCGCCGATCTCGGACCAACCGAGAGAGGAACGCGCAATCCACCCGCCGCGCGATGTCGTGCCGTGCCGGGATTGATGGGAATGCCCGTGTGTCATCGTTGAACCCCACCGTGTTGTAGAACCCGGCGGTCTCGGTGGTCATTTCCCGGAACCGGCGCATGCCTTCGGGACTGTCGTGGAACCACCAGGCGGGGCCAAGGCGGAGACAAGGGTAGACACCGGCCAAGGGGGCCAATTCGCGGGCATAGCTGCTTTCATCAAGCGTGAAGAGAAGCAGCGTGAGGCGCGGGTCCATCCCAACAGCATTGAGGAGTGGTCCAAGCCCTGTGACCCAGTCCACCCGTGTGGGGATGTCGAACCCTTTGTCCGGGCCGAAGAGTTGGAAGATACGGTCGTGGTGGTTGCGGTGCGAACCCGCGTGCAGTTGCATCACCAATCCATCATCCAAAGACATGCGCGCCATTTCGGTCAGCATCTGTGCGCGGAACAAGTCCGCGTCCTCTGGATTGGCTTTGCCGGTGCGGACCCTGTCAAAAAGTGCGGCGGCCTCTGGTTTGGACAGGTCTGCGGTTCTGGGGGTGGGGACCCCATGGTCGGTGGCAGTCGCTCCGTGATCCTTAAAAGACTGCCGCCTGATCCTGTGAGCTTCTAAGTAGCCGTCCCAGCGTCCGGTATCGCAGCCGGTGAGGTCGCTGAGACGATCCAAGTTGCTGGCGAAGCCCACGGCGTCGGGGTCGGTGATCGTATCTGGTCGATAGGTTGGGATCACCCGCCCTGACCACTCGCTGTCTGCGATGGCTCGGTGATGCGTGAGCGGGTCAAGTGCGCTGTCGGTGGTTGCCAAGGCTTCAATGTGGAAGCTGTCGAAAAGGGCGCGTGGGCGGAAGTTGGGCTGTTCCAGCTGTGCCGCGATATTGTCATAGGCCCGATCCGCTGTCTGAGCAGTCAGTGGTTCGGTGAGACCAAAGAGATTGTCGAATGTATAATCCAGCCAAAGCCGTGAAGGGGTCCCGCGGAACAGGTGATAGGCGGATGCGAACCGTCGCCAGATGGTCCTTGGGTCCGTTTCCACCGGAGCGCCGTCCCGGCGGGCGACGCCCAGGTCCTCAAGACGGTGCCCTTGGCTGACCAACATTCGCAGAACGTAATGGTCAGGAATGACAATGAGTTCGGCAGGGTTAGAGAAAGGCGCATCCGAGGCAAACCAAGCGGGATCGGTGTGCCCGTGCGAACAGATGAGCGGCAGTGAGGACACGTCGGCATAGAGGGCCTGTGCCAGTGGATCGGGCAACAGTGTGTCGGGCGCAAACAAGGGCGCGCTGTCTGGCATGTGTTCCTCCCTGAACGCGTCCATGGTTGCTCGCCCACGGGGCGATTGCAAGCGGAGGGGGCGGCTCACTGGCGTGAGCCGAAAGGAGCGGGTCCCTGTGGGCCCCGCACGACATGCTGGTGGTTGACCACTCCGCCCAAGGTTTTTTGACAGAATGGGGCGTGGTGGCCGTGGTGCCTTGGTCCTAGCCTTGGATACGAGACGCTTTGGCGCAGCAGGCCTGACATAAAGACCCAAAGAAATCGTCAAGGTTTCGATTTAGACCCACGCTGTGCCTTATCTGCATACCACTTTGCCCTCGGGGAAATCCGCCATTGGCATTTGGTCCAGTAGATGGCAGCGAAGCTTTCAGGTCGCGTGTGTGGCGACCTTTGCGTGACAGTGAGGAGGGCCTGATGCAGGTCAAAACCGTACCCACCACGCCCATCTCTGGGCAGAAACCTGGCACCTCTGGTCTGCGGAAGAAGACGCGGGTGTTCATGGAACCGCATTTTCTAGAGAACTTCGTCCAGTCCATTTGGGATGGGATCGGCGGCGTTGTCGGCAAAACCTTGGTTTTGGGGGGCGACGGGCGGTATTTCAACGATCAAGCGGCGCAAGTGATTTTGCGCATGGCCGCCGCGTCTGGTGCGGCAAAAGTGATCGTGGGACAGGGGGCGTTACTGTCGACGCCCGCCGCGTCTCACATGATCCGCAAGAGCGCGGCCGACGGTGGGATCATCATGTCTGCGAGCCACAACCCCGGTGGCATCGATGAGGATTTTGGGGTGAAGTACAATATCGCCAATGGTGGCCCCGCGCCTGAGGGGGTGACCGAGGCCATTTTCGCGGCCACAGAGACGATTTCCGAGTATCGGACTTTGGAGGCACCAGACATCGACCTCAACGCCTTGGGCGAGGCCCAGCTTGGCGACATGGCGGTCGAGGTAGTGGACCCGGTGGCTGATTATGCGGACCTTATGGAGTCGCTGTTTGACTTTGCGGCCATTCGGGGGTGGTTCGCATCCGGGCACACGGCGCGGTTTGATGCGATGCACGCGATCACAGGGCCTTACGCGGTTGACATCCTGGAACAGCGCTTGGGCGCGCCTGCGGGCACTGTGGTCAATGCGGTGCCGTCGCCGGATTTTGGCGGCGGGCATCCAGACCCCAACCCCATCTGGGCCAAGCCGCTGGTGGATTTGGTCATGGGGCCAGACGCGCCGGATTTCGCCGCGGCCTCAGATGGAGATGGCGATCGCAACATGATCTTGGGACGCGGTGTTTACGTGACGCCGTCGGACAGTTTGGCGATGCTCACGGCCAATGCGCATCTGGTGCCGGCCTTTGCCGATGGATTGACGGGTGCTGCGCGATCCATGCCGACATCGCGTGCGCTGGACCGGGTTGCCGCCGCCCGTGGTCTGGAGGTGCACGAAACACCCACGGGGTGGAAATTCTTCGGCAATCTGCTGGATGCAGGTCGCGTGCAAATCTGCGGTGAAGAGAGCGCGGGCACGGGCGCCAACCACGTGCGCGAGAAAGACGGGCTCTGGGCGGTCCTGCTATGGCTGAACATCCTGGCGGTCAGTGGCAAGTCTGTGGCTGACCTCATGGCTGCACACTGGGCGGAGTTTGGGCGCAATTACTATTCGCGTCACGATTATGAGGGTGTTCAGGCCCAGGCGGCGCAGGGGCTGATGGCCCATGTCCGTGGACAGTTTGTTGATCTGGTTGGACGCGAAGTTGCAGGGCTCACGATCACCGAAGCGGATGAATTTGCCTATGACGACCCGGTGGATGGATCACGGTCGGAAGGCCAGGGCATTCGGATCGGGTTTGAGGGCGGCGCGCGGGTCGTGCTGCGGCTGTCCGGTACAGGCACAGTTGGCGCGACCATCCGGGTTTATCTGGAAATGGTTGAGACCGATACTGGGTCCATGGGGCGTGATGCCCAAGACGCTCTGGCACCGGTGATCGCGGCGGTTGAAGCGCTGGCAGAGATCAAAACACGCACGGGGCGACAAGCGCCGGACGTGATCACCTGAGCTGGCTCTGTCTAAAACACAATCAAAGAGAGCGGTGGGCGTGTTCGCAGGCTCAACTGTTATCGGAGATCGAAGCCACTGAAACCCACTCTCTATGACGCTGAGCCCCGTCTGGCCTTAGCCAATCACTGGGTCTCGCATGTTTTCCGATGGGGTTTAAGCGACGCGGTCTAAGCGTTCTGCGTCCAGCTGGTGTGCGGCCACATGCAGTTTCGCTTTGATGGAGGCTGGGACCTGCCTTGGACCTCGCGCGCGAGGCATGGCCATTTCAGGAACTGGCGTTTCGTCACCATAAAGCACTTCGTACTCATCAAAATTGTCGAATGACTGGCGTGTGACATTGTCCACGAAAGTTTCGGATTGAACTCCGTCGGCAAGTATAATGTCGTGCCGCTGCGTTTCCACATGGTAGACCACGCTGCGCCGTGGCAGCTCGTCCAGTGTGAGACGGCGGATCGTCGTTCCATTCACCAATGCGCCCGCGTGACAAATCACACCGTCGATGATGATCCCATGGTCACATGTGACAGTCAGGTCGCGGCAGGGAACTTCAGGTGCAATGGCACCGCGCGAAAAGCGTATCAGCGTGGCGCGTCCCTCGTCGGTGCCACTGTGATCGACTGTCTGGTGACCAATCCACTTGACGGGGATTGCACGGCCACCGCCAGTCATGACCAAATCACCAATCGATAGCTGTTCCACCGGTGCTGTTCCCGTGGGTGTTGCGATCCCCGTGCCTGATGCGAAACAGACCAATACCGCGTTTGGGTCCATGTCAGGCAGCGCTTCGCCTTCGAAGTAGGTTTCGTTAGTGAGGAAAAGCGAGAAGTTGAGACCAATTGGTTCTTCGCCATACTGCTCATTAAGAATCTCGAATGTTTCGGCGTCGAACTCAATCAATGCCAGATCAATTTCGTCGATATATAGGCTTTCCAGCCAAACCTCACCGCTCTCGGTGACGCCCGCAATGTTAGATTGACCGGACAATTCTACGCTGGTGATGTACCATTCTTCGGTGAAATCGTAGTATTCATACGCTTCGTTGTAGACTTGGCCACTGATTGAAACGGTGTCGCCCGATTGTCCTAGATCACCCTCGGTGACGCGCACACTCACATTTTGCGACCAAAAGCCGGTCGAGTAGGTGCCTGGGTTGAACTCCAATTCTTGAGAGTTGAAATAACTGCTGAGCGTGGAACTATCGCCAATGGTGTAAACGACATAAATATTTGTGAAATCAAAGTCTTCGAACATGTTTTTCCTCACTCAATTGGTCGTATAAACCAAAACGACAAACCCACGCACTTGTCTAAATTAAGTTTCCTTTTGTCAATTATAAACAAGACCGCCTGCGCCTGAGGGTGGCGAGACGCAGGCGGTTGCATGTATTTTGAGCGTATGGTTGGGTCGGCCTATGCCCGACCTTTCCATGGCACCAACCAGTTCTCAGCTTGGCGCATGAGAATGTCGATGCCGTAGCCGATAATGCCGATCAAAACGATGCCCATAATCACGATGTCGGTGAGCTGGAACTTGGATGCAGCGATGATCATCATGCCCGCGCCTTTCTGGGCGGCCACCAGTTCAGCGGCGACCACGGTGCCCCAGCAGACGCCCATGGCGACACGTGCGCCAGTGAATATCTCGGGCAGCGAGTTTGGAACGATCACGTAGCGCATGATTTGCCACTTGGATGCGCCCAGCGAATAGGCGGCGTGGATTTTGGAAATGTTCACGCCGCTGACGCCTGCGCGGGCGGCGATGGTCATAATCCACAGCGCGGCCAGGAACAGCAGAACGATTTTGCCGGTTTCCCAGATGCCAAACCAGATGATCACCAGAGGGATCAAGGCCAGCGGTGGCACGGGACGCATGAATTCCACAATCGGGTCAAACCAGCCGCGGAACCAACCGGATAGGCCCATGGCGTAGCCCAGAGGGATGCCCACCAGCGCCCCAAGCGCGAAGCCCACAATCACGCGCAGGAGCGACCAAAACAGGTGCTGCCAGAGGGTGAAGTTTTGGTAGCCTTCGCTGGCAATCTCAAAAAACCGACCCACAACGGCCTCGGGCGAGGGCAGCCAGATGGGTTCCATTTGCATGCCCTTGTGGGGTTCGAAGTTGAGCGAACCTTTCGCCGTCATGGTCACCGTGCCGTTTTCCACCCGCACAGTTTCTTCGGGCGCGATGGCCTGGCCGTCCACATGGGTGATCGCGAACCCGTCTTCGGTGCGGCCCTCATCGTTTCGGTTGGCACGGATCAGGACCGTGCGCCATTCTCCGACGGTGGCGCTGTCGTTCTTGGCAAAGCCATCACCGGGGTCGACCACGGGGTCATCGGGGCTCTCGGACACAGGGTGCACGATGATCGAAACGGTGGCGCTGTCGGTTTCACCGGCGGCGTTGCGGGCATCGTAGGTGAACTCGGTGGGCCCTGAGAATGGACCGGGCACGTGCAATGGCGAAATGACCGAGCCGGTAAAGGCCCCCCAGATGAGGAAGATCACGACGACCGAGATAATGGATGCGGCACGGTCCGGGCGCACAGCGCTTTCGTCACCAAAGGTCACGGTTTTCAGCGATGTGAAATCCTGTGTGGCACTCATGCGACTGCGAATGAACTGGACCGAAGCGAGCGCGCCCACGAACAGGGCGATGTAAAGCAGAAGTACGATCATGATGCGGCCTCCGTGCGTCCCATAATCTCTTCCTCCATGTCCCAGATCATCGACAGGATTTCGTCGCGGGTTTCCGCGAAACCTTCGGATTTCTTCACTTCGCGCAAGTCCGCGCCCACCCCGCGTTCGGCGAACGGCAGGTTATATTCACGGTGAATGCGCCCGGGTCGCGGAGCCATCACAACCAAGCGTTCCCCCAGCAGCAGCGCCTCTTCCACCGAGTGGGTGATGAGGATGATGGTCTTGCCAGTCTCTTTCCAAAGCTTCAGGACCAAACCCTGCATTTTTTCCCGCGTGAGCGCGTCCAGCGCGCCCAGCGGTTCGTCCATCAAGATCACGTCGGGGTCATTGGCCAGACAGCGGGCCAAAGCCACACGCTGCTGCATACCGCCGGAAAGCTCATAAATCGCCTTTTCCTTGAAGTCCTGTAGCCCGGTGATTTCGAGCAAGTGATCGCTGATCTCTTTGCGTTCGGCGGTCGATGTGCCTTTCATCCGTGGGCCGAATTCGACGTTCTCGCGCACGCTCATCCATTCGAAAAGCGCACCTTTTTGGAACACCATCCCCCGCTCGGCATCAGGTCCGGTGACCAAATGGTCGCCAAGCTTCATCTGACCTTCGGTGGGGGCCAAGAAGCCAGCAACGATGTTCAGGAGCGTGGTTTTCCCGCAGCCCGATGGTCCCAGGACAGACATCAACTCGCCGGATTTCAAAGTGAGGTTCACGTCCTTCAGCGCCTGGACATGACCGCCCCCGGGCAAATCAAAACGCATGGACAGGTGGCTGATGTTCAACTCGGACATGGGCACTGGTCCTTTAAGGGCTTCGTGAGCACGGGCCCATAAAGAGCCCGTGCCGATAGTTTGAGGCTTTGATTACATGCCCGACGCGGAGGTTAGGGCAGAGGTGTCCACCGCGCCCGCGTAGCTGTCGCGGGTGGATTCGATGGAGCCCGCTTCGAGGAATACGTTGGCCACACCCAGCATGAAGTCTTGTGCGCCGCCGCCGAGCCATTTGCCGCTTAGCTGATCGTCCACCGATGGGAACACGAAGGTTGCGATGGTCTCTGCGGTTGCGTCGAGGTCCATACCGGCGTCTTTGGCGATCACGGGCAGCATTTCGTCGGTGTGCTCGCCCGAGTTCCACATGGCGTTCATGTCGGCGGTGACCTTCAGGAACTTAGACAGAAGCTCGGCTTCTTCCGCCACAAAATCAGCGGGTGCCGAAGTGACGTCAAACACCAGGATGCCCAGCTCTTCCTTTTCGGCTCCAGTCAAAAGCACATTGCCGTGCTCTTTCATACGACGCAGGGCGCCGCCCCAGCCGCAGACCATATCCAGGTTGCCCTGTGCAAAAGCCGCGGCACCGTCGGCTGGTGCCATATCGACGATTTCCATCGAAGTGATGTCGACGCCAAAGTGGTCCATCTGCTTGAGGAACCCGTAGTGTGCCGCGGTGCCGATGGGCACGCCGACTTTCTTGCCGGTGAGCTCGTCCGCTGATTTCTGGTCGATTTCCAGCGCTTCGGCCACCACGCAGTTGTCGTTTTCCGAGTAGCTCACGGCCACATCCACGATCTGCAAATCCTGGCCCGCTGAGGTGGCAACCACGAAGGGTGGCACCCCTTGGCTCACAGAAATCTGCACATCGCCGGAGGCCATGGCCGCGGACATTGCGGTACCTGCGTCGAAGGACACCCAGTTGATGTCGACGCCCAGTTCCTCTTCGTAAATGCCGTTGGCTTTGGCGAATTGGAACGGCATTGGCCATTCCAGGAAGTAGGCCACAGTGATCTCGTCCATCGCTTTGGCCGACACCATCGAGGCCACCAGTGCGATTGCCGCGGTGCCCAGTGTGAGGGATTTTTTCATTGCTTGTCTCCCGTTGGTCCATGTGCCCCGTGTGCGGGGCTTTGATTGCCCGGCCACCATGCGCAGGGTGATCGCGGATGCATAGACGCTTTTTTAAGCATTTTTGGCGTTGAGCCCGCCAGACTCGTCAAAATTGCGGCTATGGGCGGGAAATCTGCTATCTGGTCTTACGCCCCGAATGCCTCTGGCCCTATTGCCGCGCACAATGCTTAGGCAAGGGTCCGATGTCCGACCCGCTGGGCCGCGACACTTGTTCGCCTATGGCGGCACACTCTCACCAATGGAGCGGCGCGATGAATGTGAATGTGAGTCCCAACGACCTCAGTGCGGTGATCGAAGCGGATCGCGCGCATCTATGGCACCATTTGATGCAGCACAAAGCGCTGGAGACCAAGGACCCGCGGATCATTGTTGAGGGCAAAGGCCTGCGGGTGTGGGACCAAAATGGCAAAGAGCACATTGATGCGGTGTCGGGTGGCGTGTGGACCGTCAACGTGGGCTATGGACGTGAACGGATCGCTGACGCGGTGCGGGATCAATTGGTGAAGATGAACTTCTTTGCCGGAGCGTTGGGGACCGTGCCGGGGTCGATTTTCGCGGAAATGCTGATCGCGAAAATGCCGGGTATGAGCCGGGTATACTACACCAATTCTGGGTCCGAGGCGAATGAGAAGGCGTTCAAAATGGTCCGCCAGATCGCGCACAAGCGCTACGGCGGGCAGAAACACAAAATCCTGTACCGTGAGCGGGACTACCACGGCACGACCATCTCGACCTTGTCGGCCGGTGGGCAGCCCCAGCGGAATGCGCAATACGGGCCCTACACTCCGGGCTTTGTGTCGGTCCC
>JBCDFD010000039.1:0-18054 GCA_039178645.1 Pseudomonadota bacterium
CGCGCAAGAGTTCTTCAAGGCGGTGCCGTCCATCCGCGAAAAGATGGATGCGCTGATGCGGGTGGGCTTGGGTTATATCAAAGTGGGTCAGCAGGCGACGACCCTCTCGGGCGGTGAGGCGCAGCGGGTCAAACTGTCCAAGGAGTTGTCGAAACGCTCAACCGGGCGCACGCTATACATCCTGGATGAACCGACCACTGGGCTGCATTTCGAGGATGTGCGCAAACTGTTGGAAGTGCTGCATGAATTGGTCGAGCAAGGCAACACGGTGGTGGTGATCGAACACAACCTGGATGTGATCAAGACAGCGGATTGGCTCATCGACATCGGGCCCGAAGGCGGCACAGGTGGTGGCACTGTGGTGGCCGAGGGCACACCGGAGCAGGTCGCGGAAGTGGAGGCCAGTCACACCGGTCGCTATCTGCGGGACATGCTGGCACCACGAAAAGTGGCGGCTGAGTAACCCCGATACGTATCAGAAACTGGCGGCGAGGCCGATGGAAAATCCTTCCAGCGACTCGCCTCTGGTGTAGCGCGCCACCAGCCGGGTGGTGGTGACCCAGGGCACCCAGGTTTCTTCCAGGTCAATCTCTCCGCCGAAACCCACTTGCGCGAGCCATTCGGTGGCCAGCACGTCACCTTGGTCGCCGGGCAAGTACGACCCGGAAGCTTCGTAGACCAGACGAATTGGGCGGTTGAATGCTTCATACCCCGTGGGTTGGCGGAGGCGTGTCCAGAGTGTGCTGGTGATTGCGTCGGCCGACCCAACCAGTTCTTTGTCGCCCGCCACCGGCTCAATGTAGATGTGCGTGTGACGGAGGTTGAAATCCAGTTCCCAGTCGTTGTCCCAACGGCGGTTGTAGCCCAAGGCCAGCGATCCACCCACGCCCCCAGCCCAGACGCCGCCATTAATCAGCGTTTCCGCGTCCAACCCCAAACGGTTGGCAATCAACTGTGCGCCCACGGACAAGTCAGTCTGGATACGGCCCAGGCTGATGTGGAATTGCGGGCGCAAGACCCAGTATTCGCTCAGGTCGAACTCATAGCCGATCCCGCCCGTGGCTGAGACATTGGTCCATTTGAGAGGAACTTGGGCGTTCTCCACCCCGTCTGAAAACACAAGCAAGGGATCATAGCGGCTCCAACCGATGAAACCTTCCATGTAAATGGGGATGCTCTCGGACCAGCGGAACCCGCCACCGAACTGGCCCTGTTGGAAATCGAAGGTTTCTTCGCCGCTTGAGGTATCCGTGTCCAGAAACAGCGTGCTTGCGGTTTCGGACGGCACAGCGGACAGGCCAAGGACAGCTAGTGCGCCGGACAGATTATTGTCGATCGCTCTGGAAAAAGCGTCCTCCAATGGACCCGCAGTCGCCGCTGAACACGATAGCAGGGTGGCACCTAGGATAGCGATGGACGATCGAGCCGAGCACATGGGTGCACCCTGCATATTTGTGTATGCAAAGTGAAGAGGTCTGCCGACGGACATGCGCCGGTGTTGCCGGGCTTCACTCACAGCATGATGGGGGCAGAGGGCTATGGAACGACGGGCGCGAAGGTGGTGCCTTTACCATCAATGGCGGACACCACGCCAACCACTGTCCAGTCACTCCCTTGTCGTTGCAACACCGGGCCGCCGGAGTTGCCGAAGGTGGCCGGGCACTGCATCACCAGGACGTCTTGGGTCATCTGGAACGGGCATGGGCCACTGTCGCTCAGCGCGTGTGGGCGGTCGTGGCGGTAGCCCAGGATGCGAACGGGCAGGGAGGTCTTTACGTCAGACGTCGTTAGCGGCGGGATGCCTTCGATTGGGTCTGTAAGCGTGAGAACCGCTGTGTCCCTTGGGATTGGCGTTTGCCCTCGGCTGAGCCCTTCTGCAAAGGCGTCTGCGCCCGTAACTTTGGTCACCAGCCCGAGCGCGGCATAGTCACCGCGGAACCACCCCGGCACGAACCGCAACAGGCGTTCGGGGATCGGACGGCCATCGGGGAACACCACGCAATGTGCGGCGGTCAGCACGGTGTCCGGCGCGATCAGGGCGGCTGTGCAAGTTCGGCGTTTGTTATACCCCGCGACGTTCAGGCGGCCTATGGCCTGCCAGTCCCCGTGATCCTCGGCAGAAAGCATGGGAACGTCTTGGGCCCAGAGGGCTGAGCCCAAAAGGGCCAAACAAAGTACGAGCGCCAACCAAACCCACCGCAGGAAACCTCTATGACCCGCTGTCACTGCCGTGCCCATCGGTTTGCAAAATCAAAACACGCAGGAATTCATAGGTAGCTGCCACGAAAATCCCCACGGCTCCCCATTGCAGGAAAAGCCAAGCGGGCACGCCTTCCACGTGCGGTGTGGTGTAGCTCCACGCGCCCACGCGCACCGCGGCCATGTCTCCCAGCGGGCCCAGGATGCCCACGGCGATGCCGGTGACCGTGATGGCCAGATCACGTTTGACCAAAAGCATTCCCGCAACCAGGACGCTGGAGCCTGCAATCATCGTCAGCGGGTCGTCCCAGAAATTCTGCATCAGCCGCAGCGACAGGAAGCCTAGGCCGCAAATCAAAAGGTATTGTCCCAATTCTCTGCCCAAAACGGACAGGGATGACGACCCGTCGTTCGACATCACTCACACACTCCTGGCGGGGCAGCCCCCACCGGACCGCACCCATGGGCCTAACCCAGAAAGGCGGTGCAGGTCCAGGTGTGGAAGGCCTCAGGGTGTTCGGGCAGTAATGGTCAGTCGATCAAAGCCGTTTCAATGTGCGAACTGGCTTCCAAGGTGCGGTGGACCGGGCATTTGTCCGCGATTTCCAGGAGCCGCGAACGTTGGTCGGTCGAAAGCTCGCCTTCCAGCCGAATGAGCCGTTTGAAACGGTCAATTTTGCCACCGCTTTGGTCGGACCCGGCGTCTTGGGCGTGGACCTTGTCGTGGCTGACATCGACGCTGATGTGCGACAGCGGCCAGCCTTTGCGCCGGGCATACATGCGGATGGTCATGGAGGTGCAAGCTCCCAGACCCGCTGCGACGTAGCCGTAGGGGGACATGCCGCGGTTGGTGCCGCCATAGGCCAAGGGTTCATCGGCTAGTCCGTGGTGGCTTGGTCCGCTGGCAATGTCCTGCAAAAATCCCTCTGTGTCGGCCTCCGACACCCGCACAATGCCCTCGGGGGCACCGGGTGGCGGGGCAGGGGGGCGCAAGTCGATCTGCGACCCGGCCCAGGCGGCGATTACCTCGGCTGCATATTCGGCGTCTTCGGGTTTGGTGAGCAGGTGATCGGCGTTGCCCAACGTGACAAAGCTCTTGGGGTGCTTGGCGGCGGAAAAAATGCCAGTGGCGTTTTCGATGCCGACGACGTCATCCAAGGGGGCATGCATCACCAAGAGCGCTTTGCGAAGATGCCCGATGGCCTCGTTGAGGTTGACCTGGGATACGTCGTCCACAAACCCTTGCCCGATCTTGATGGGGCGACCACCCAATTGCACTTCTGCCACGCCAGCGGTGGCGATTTCCGGCAAGGCCGCTTCGAAATTGTGGGTGACATGGCTTGGATCAAACGGCGCACCGATGGTCACGACTGCCTTGAGGCTGTCGATTTGTCCCGCTGCCCGCAGCACGGCGGCCCCACCAAGACTGTGCCCGATGATGAGCGACGGTGCCATCCCGCGCGCGTCCAGTGCCTGTGCCGCGGCGACCAGATCCCCCACATTTGATGTGAACGAAGTGTTGCCAAACTCGCCCGCCGAATGGCCCAACCCAGTGAAATCGAACCGCAACACCGCAATGCCCATCCCAGCCAGCCGCGCTGCGATGCGCCGAGCGGCAGGGATGTCTTTGCCGCAGGTGAAGCAATGGGCGAACAGTGCGGTGGCCAGATGCGGCCCATCGGGCATGTCGAGCCGCGCGGCCAACTCGCTGCCATCGTGGCCTGGGAAGGTGAAACGTTCGGGCGGCATCTTGGGTCTCCGGGTCTTGGGGCAGCGTTGCACATGCGCATGCTCCAAGCTTACTGCAACGGCCCTGTAACTGGAGACACGCTTGAGTGATGGTCCGGCAAGCTCAACTGAGTTGGGGACGAGGCTTGCGGTTGTGTGGTGCCCATTGGACACACCTTTGACGGTTAGCCATTCGGCAAGCTTGTAAAGCGGCTTGGGCCTGGGTGTTTTGGTGCCACGATCCGCGCACGTCAGCTACGCCGAGCCAGCAAGCGCATGCTTTGCCCTGCGTTTATGGAGACTTCGCGTGACCACATTGCGTACCCGCCTGACCCTGTCCGCATCGCTGTTGGCTTTGGGGGCCAGCACCGCCGCGGCTCAGGACCTGCCCGAAGACGATTTCCTGTTGGACCCGATCATCGTTCGCGGCGAATTGATTGACCGGCCGTTGCAAGAAAATCCCACCAGCGTGACCGTTGTCACCGGGGAACAGTTGGACCGCCGCAGCGACCAAAACCTCAAGTCGGTGATCCAAGAGGCACCCAACGTGACCTTGACCAACGGGGAGCAAGGATTTGCCATCCGCGGTGTGAGCGCTGGCGGTGTGGGCGGTGCGGGCCAAGGTCAGACGATCTCCATCCAAGTGGATGGTGTGGCCTTGCCAGGCAGCCGTTCGGTGCAATTCGGTCCCTATTCCACATGGGACGTCGATCAGGTGGAAATCCTGCGTGGCCCCCAGTCCACCCAACAGGGGCGCAATGCCTTGGCCGGTGCCATCGTCATTCGCACCAACGACCCGACCTACGAACGGGAAGGCAAGATCCGGGGAGAACTGGGCAGCTATGGCACCTATGGCGGCGCGTTCAGGTTCAACACGCCTTTAGTTGAGGATCAGCTTGCTTTGCGGATCACAGGGGAAAGCACCCGCAGTGATGGGTTCGTGGAAAACCCAACACGGGACGAAGACGACTTCGATTACCGTGAATTGGATACCTTCCGCGCCAAACTGAAATGGGACCCGCTGGACAACGTCGAAGTCCTATTTGGCTACACCCGCACCAACAATGAACGGGGCGAGGATTTTGTGCAGGCAGACGCGTTCCCCGGTGATCGGATCAACACCGCCAATGACGAAGGGTTTCTTGGTGTCGAGTCCGACAGTGGCAATTTGCGGGTGAATTGGGACATCTCTCCATCCCTGCGGTTCGTCTCGGAAACCTCCTATTACGATGGCGATTATGAACGGCAGCAGGACTTTGATGGCACCGCAGCCGACCTGGGCCTGTTCCGACAGTCTGGCCCACAACAAGCGTTCGAGCAGGACCTGCAATTGTTTTTCGACACGCCCACCGTCAAGGGCGTCGTAGGGCTTTTCTATGCCGACACAGACGTGGAAACCACCGGCGACACCACCGCCAACGTGTGCACGCAGGCGCCCATCGACTGTGACTTCGGCATTGGATTTGGACCCATCCTGTTCCAGCGCGACAACGGCACGCGGATCGAAATCACAAACTTTGCCGCCTATGGCGAGGCCGAGATCGACGCCGAACAATGGGTGCCCGGACTGTCCTTCACTGTGGGTGCGCGGTACGATTACGAAGAGTTGGAGTCCCGCTTTGTTGAAAGCGTGTTCCTCTTCAATGACGCGATCGGGGTGATCCCACCGTCGTTTTTGCCACCCGGTCTAGGCGGGTTGATCCCACCGGATAGCGATGTCCAAGACAAAACCGACTACTCGGCGTTCCTGCCCAAGATCGGCGTGACTTACGAGTGGAGCAACCTGGTGTCGACGTCCTACACCTTGGAGCGGGGCTATAGGTCCGGGGGCCAGCAGTTGAACTTCTTCACCGGGGAGTTTGACCAGTTCGACCCAGAATACACCTGGAACCATGAAGTGGCATTGCGGATCCAGTCTGCCGATGGTCGTTTTGTGGCCAACGCCAATGTCTATTACACATTCTGGCAAGACCAGCAGGTGTTGGTGGAAGGGCCTTCGGGCAACATCCTTGACTTTACCGTCGATAACGCTGGCGAGTCGCAGCTTTACGGCGTCGAGTTGGAGTTCGCAGGCCAAGTGACCAAAGCGATCCAACTTTTCGCGAACCTGGGCTATGCCAAGACCGAGTTCCTTGATCTGGAGGTCAACGGCGAGGACTTGGAAGGCAACCGGTTCCCCGACGCGCCAGAATGGACCGGAGCCCTGGGCGGGTCCTACAGGTTTGCCAATGGGATCACGCTGGCGGCGGACGGGGTCTACACCGGTTCGTCCTTCAACAACGTGCAAAACAGCGATGATCGCGAAAACGACAGCCGGTTCATTGTGAACGCCTCAGTGGGGTATGAAACCGACCGTTGGAGCGCGTTCCTGTATGCCAACAACCTGTTTGACGACGACTATGTCACTCAGGTCGCGGCCGGAAACAGTGCCCGTGTGGGTGATCCTCTCAATGTGGGAGCTTTCGTGACGGTGTCATTCTGAGCTGGTTTCTCGCAAGGCTTTAGAGAAGGAATATCAAAGCGGGGCTCTACAGATGCCGGATGAGGTTTTCGTACCCGATGTCTGTGACCAGTGATTGGTATTCGAGCGACAGCGGGCTTTTATCAAAAGGACGCGCGTGCCGCGCGATTTTTTTGTTCCCCACACTCTGCTTGCGCAGAGCGCGGGTCCCGCCGTCTGGCCCCACCGGTTTGTGTGTATCTTCAGCGTTTCATTGCGGCTTTGAGGTCTGACAGGCGCAGCGCTCCGGTGATCTGACAGGCTAGGAGCCAAGCCAGCCCTCCGACACCTATCAGACCCGCAAGTGCGAGATAGCGCCAGAGCGGGGTCTGAAGGGCCTCTGACAGGGCTGTTCCTGCCGCCCAAAGAATGAGGCCCATGGATGCACTGGCCAAAAGCTGGCGGGCTAGGCGTGACTTGAAACGACTGTCGAATTGGGAAGCGGTGCCCATGTCGCGTGCGCCGAACCAGAGCAGAGCCACCATGACCCAGGCTGCCAGAGTGGTCCCGATGGCAGCGGCGGTGAAGCCTATGAACGGCGCAAACCCTATGGCCACCAGAGCGTTCACGCCCATGCCCCAAAGCGCATAGCGGAACGGGGTCTTGGTGTCTTCGCGCGCGAAGTAGAGGGGTTGCAGCACTTTTTGCAGAACGAAAGCCGGCAGTCCTGCGCCGTAAATGGCCACGGCAAGCGCGGTCGCAGCGGTGTCCTCAGGTCCGAATGCGCCCCGTTCAAACAGGACGGAGACGATGGGTCCAGGGATCACCACCAATGCCACGGCTGCGGGGATAGTGAGGGCTAGCGCGAACTCTCCGGCGCGGCTGAGAGCCGCTTGGCTGCCCGATATGTCTGAGGCCGCGAGCTTGCGCGAAAGGTCCGGCAACAGAACCACGCCCACCGCGATGCCAACAACGCCTAAGGGCAGTTGGTAGAGCCGGTCGGCATAGGCGAGCCATGCCACAGCGCCATCGAAGAAGCTGGCAACTTGCCGACCCACCAGCAAGTTGATTTGCACCACACCGCCCGCCAGTGCCGCAGGTACAGCCACGGCCACGAGGTGGCGCATGTCTGGCGAGAACCCGGGTCTGGTCAGCGTGAACCCGAAGCCCAAACGCCGGGTGGTCAGGTAGAGCAGCGTGAATTGGGCGATGCCTGCCAGGACCACGCCCCAAACAAGGAATTGACCGGTGCGATAGCCTTCGATGTCCGGCGTGCCTGCACCGCACCATCCGCTTTCGGCGAGCAAAAGCGCAACGATCAGGATGATGTTCAAAAGCACGGGCGCTGCCGCGGCGGCGGCGAAGTGGCCCAAGGCGTTGAGAACGCCGGAGAGCAGTGCGGCCAGCGAAATAAACAGGATGTAGACAAAGGCCACACGCCCAAAGCCCACCGCAAGATCAAAACGGACGTCGCCGGAAAACCCACTGGCCATGGCCAGAACCAGCAGAGGCATGGCGAGGATGGCGACCAAGGTGAAGCTAACCAAAACGGCTGCGAGGCCCGAAAAAGCGTCCTGAGCAAAGGCGCGCGCGTCCTCTGGGTCCGCCACCCGTTTCGAAAACATCGGCACAAAGGCCATGTTAAAGGCCCCTTCGGCGAAGAAGCGGCGGAACATGTTGGGCAGGGAAAACGCCACCAGGAAGGCTTCAGCCACTGGGCCGGTGCCTAAGGTCAGGGCCAGAAGGATGTCGCGGACGAAACCCAAAATGCGGCTGGCCATGGTCCAAGCGCCGACCGTGAAAAAGCCAGCAATCAGTCGGATTGGGCGCATGGCGCTATTCGGCGGCCCGGATCGCGCCTTCGCGGATCGCAGATTCAAGTTTGGTCTTCAGCGCAGCCTGTTTGGAGGTGTTGGTGATTTTCAGACCGAACATGTCTTTGACATAGAATGTGTCCACCACTTGCGCGCCGTAGGTCGCGATGGTGGCCGAGGAAATGTAAACGCTGGAGGCCGCCATGGTTCGGCTGAGATCGAAGAGGAGCCCGGGCCGGTCGCGGGTGTCCACCTCGATGAGCGTGTAGATCTCGGACCCTTCGTTGTCGAAGGTGATCGTGGTAGGCACTTTGAACTTGGCTTCGCGTTTCTTGATCTTGTCGCGGCTTTTCATGGCGTCGCGGGCGACCACTTGGCCGCTGAGTGTCTTATGGATCATGGTTTGGAGCCGGTTCAACCGGTCGGGACCATAGGGATTGCCGTCCTGATCCTGCACCCAGAAAGCGGCGGTGGCGTATCCGTCCTTGCTGGTGAAACTGCGGGCGTCGACCACGTTGGCCCCCACCAGGGCCAGGGCACCGGTGAGGCGGGCAAAGATCCCAGGATGATCGGCCATGGCAAAGCAGATCTCGGTGGCGTCGCGATTTTCGTCGGGCACCAAGTTCAGCGCAAGGTCGTCATCATGGATGCCTTGCAACAGGTTTGCGAACACCAGCTGGGTGTGGGGGGCAAGACCTTGCCAATAGGGCGGATAGTGCCGTTCCAGTTCGGCGTCGATCTTTTCGGGTCTCCAGGTGGATAGCCGTTCGCGCAAGCGGTCTTTGGCTTCGCTGGCCAGACCGTCGCGGTTGAGATTTTCCAGCCCCGTGGCCAAGGCGTTTTCCGTTTGGTGGTACAGGCGGCGCAACAGCGTGGCCTTCCAGTTGTTCCATACGTCCGGCCCCACAGCGATGATATCGCAGCAGGTGAGCACCAAGAGCAGATCGAGCCGCCGCTTTGTCTGCACCGCGCGGGCGAAATCGCGGATGGTCCGGGGGTCACTGAGATCCCGCTTTTGCGCCACGTCCGACATGAGCAGGTGGTGGCGCACCAGCCATTCGACGGTTTCCACTTCCTGTTCGCTCAGGCCCAAACGCGGCACGGTACGGCGCGCGATGCGTGCACCCAGAACCGAATGGTCCTCGGGGCGCCCTTTGCCGATGTCATGGAAAAACAACGCAGTGTAGAGCACCTTTCGGTTAACGGTGTCGCTTTGCATGATCCGCGTGGCCGTGGGCAGACCGTCGGTCATGTCGCCCCGTTCGATCTTCGACAGGTTCGAAACAGCCTGGATCGTGTGCTCGTCCACCGTGAATTGGTGATACATGTTGAACTGCATCATCGCCACGACTGGTTGGAACTCGGGGATGAATGCGCCCAGCACACCCAGCTCGTTCATTCGCCGCAGTGCCCGTTCCGGGTTCCCGTGTTTGAGCAGCAGATCCATGAACAATGCATTGGCGTCAGGGTCATTGCGCATCTGAGCGTCGATCAGGTCCAAATTGGCCGCGATCAATCGCATGGTGTCGGGGTGAATGAGCAACTCGGTCTGAAGCGCCACTTCGAATACGCGCAGAATGTTGAGGCGGTCGGCTAAAAACGCGGTTTCATCGATGTGGCGCAGGCGGCTTTGCTGGATTTTGTAGCCTTCGGGCACGTTGGGTCGGCGCGCGAAAATCTGGGTCAGCCGCGAGGTTTGCGTGGCGTGGGTGGCCTCAATGGCTGTGAGGAAGATACGGGTTAGATCGCCCACCGTGGTGGCGTGGCGGAAATAATCCTGCATGAAGTGTTCCACCGCCCGGCGCCCGCCCGCGTCGGCGTATCCCATGCGTGATGCCACCTCCACTTGGAGATCGAATGTGAGCTGGTCCATGGCCCGCCCCGCAATCAAGTGCAGTTGGTTGCGCACGGCCATGAGGAACCCTTCGGCTCGGTCAAAACGGTCAAACTCCTCTTGGGAAAACACGCCCAGGTCCACCAACTCGATGGCGTCATCCACGGCGTGCAAATATTTGGCGATCCAGAACAGTGATTGAAGGTCGCGCAACCCGCCTTTGCCTTCTTTGACGTTGGGTTCCACCACGTAGCGTTGGTTGCCTTGGCGTTTGTGGCGGGAATTGCGTTCGTCCAGTTTCGCCGTGATGAACTCGGACCCGGTGCGATCAAACAAGGTTTTGCGCAGTTTGCTGATCAGGTCGTTGGCGAAACTCACATTCCCGATGATGTACCGCGTTTCCAAAACCGACGTGCGGATCGTGAAATCGGCTTTCGCACGGCGCAGGGTTTCGGCCACGCTGCGGGTGGCATGACCCACTTTGAGCCGCAGGTCCCAAAGGATGTAGAGACAGCTTTCAATGACGCTCTCTGTCCACGCTGATGGGCGGTCCTTGGTGATAAACAGCAGGTCCACGTCAGAATGGGGGGCCATTTCCGCCCGACCATATCCACCCACCGCCATGACCGACAGGCTGTTCACGTCTTGCTTGGATTTGGCCGGGTGGAGATACCGTGTGGACACTTCGAAAACGGTGCGAATGATACAGTCCGTGAGGTACGCATAGGATCGCACGGCCCGCCCAGCCTCCAGCGGATGGGCATTTATGGCCCGCGCAATGGCGCCGGCGCCAGCCTTTCGGGCGAGCATCAGGATTTCGACCGTGCCGTGCTGGATTTCCTTCGCCGTGGCGGTTTCATCCGCCAGCGTCTCCAAAGCCGTGTGGATTTGCCCGGCGTTGAAGATCGTGTCCGGGGCAAGCAAAAGCTCAGCGGGCGGGATATAGGCCGTGGTCGCGTGCAAGGTGTTTACGATCCAGCGTCCACCGTGGACCGCACCGCCCCTTGTAGGATCACCACCGCATTGTTTTCGATGGATGCGATGGCCAGGCTGCGCCGCACGGTTCCGTCGATTTGCAATGAAAATTCGCCAGTGGCCCCGGTGAAAGTGCCTGCTGAGACAAGAGCTTGCGGTGTGAGACCTGCGCGACCGGACGTGTTGGCCTGTTTGGCTATGGCTGTGATCCCATCATAGGCCAGCGCCGCCAGCGGGTGGGGAGACACGCCATAGGCTGTGGCATACTTGGCATTGAATGCAGCAACCGCGTTGGGGTCGGGCAGGGCAAACCACCCCCCTTGGAGGCCAGGCAACGAAGTGGCGGAGCGGGGAATATCCCACCGGGTGAGACCGATGTATTGTACTTGCTCGGGCCCCAGGCCATGGGATGGTAAAAGGTTTGTCACCTCTCTGAGCGCCCCTTGGGTGTCTGACGTCAAGAAGATTGAATTCGCCCCAACGGCTTTGGCGGTGCTGGCGATGTCGGGCATGGCCGCCACCAGCCCTTCCTGTGAAAACTCGAAATCACCTGTGCCTACCACTTGTGACCCGGTGCCTGCCATTCCGCGTACGATGGCTTGCATTCCAAACCGTTCGGCCGGTTGGTCAGCGTTGATTACCATCACCCGACCTTTGCCGTTGCGCGCGGCATATTGGCCAAGCTGCGCTGCGGTGTTTTCAAATGTGTTGCCTAGAAGGAAAACATTGCCACCGGCCACATCGGTGTTGTTCGAAAATGCCAGAACGGATTTCCCATTTGCTGCAACGACCCGGCCAACCGCGGCGGCGTTCTGGGCATAAAGTGGACCGAGGATCACATCGGCACCGTCTGCCATAGCTTGCTGGGCAACCGCCACCGATTGGTTTTCCTCGCCTGCCGTTGGGTACGCTCTGACCGTGACGAGCCCGCCACCGTGGTCCTCCACAGCCAATTGCGCGGCTTGCGTGAAACTATCGGCGATCGCGGCGACTTGCACGTCGCTGGCACCGGCAGGCACCAAGAGCGCTACCGTCACAGCCCCCGGACGTCCCCCGGGCGACGAAGATATGGCACCGGGATCACAGGCGGTCAGAACCATCGCCGCGGCGACCATAGGCACCACAGTTCGTTTCCACCCGGAAAAGCGGGCAAGCAATCCTGAAATCAATCGGAGCGAAGTCATGGCAGTCTCCTTGCGGTCGTGACCTGTGCGTCTTAACCAACCGCAAGGCCTGGGCGAGTGCGCGCCGTCGGTCACCGGAGGTCATCCCATGAGTCACCAGCAGATCGCCCTTCGCCCTGCGCTCTACTTGGTCGCAACGCCAATTGGCAATGCCCGTGACATCACACTTCGCGCTTTGGACGTCTTGGCCTCAGCAGATGTGTTGGCAGCAGAAGACACGCGTACGTTGCAAAAGCTTTTACAAATCCATGGAATTGCGCGCAATGGGCGGGACATCCTGTCCTACCATGACCATTCCAAACCAGCGGCCGCTGAAGCACTGGTGAACCGTGTGGCCGAAGGTCAGAGTGTCGCCTACGCGTCAGACGCCGGCACACCAATGCTGTCGGACCCGGGATATGGATTGGTGCGTGCTGCTGTGCACCGCGAGCTTTCTGTGGTCCCCTTGCCAGGCCCAAGCGCGGCTTTGGCTGCGGCAGTGGTCGCAGGTTTGCCCACCGATCGCCTTATGTTTCTGGGCTTTCCTCCAACAAAGGCTGCTGCCCGCAAAGCCTGGTTGAGTGATGTGGCCCATACCAAATCGACCTTAGTGATTTACGAATCCCCGCGGCGAGTGGGCGACCTACTGCGCGCCATGCAAGACGTGTTTGGAGGCGACCGTGAGGTGGTCCTCTGCCGCGAACTAACCAAAAAATTTGAAGAGACTCGCCGATTTCCTTTGAGCACCGCTGTAGAAGAAGTGGGGGGTGAGAGCCTGAAAGGTGAATGCGTGCTAGTCGTCAGCGGAGCATCTCACCATGCCGCAACCGACGACGACATTCGCGCTGCCCTCTTCAACGCTTTGCAAAGATCTTCCGTGAAAGATGCGGTGGCAGAAGTTTCACACAGCTACAGGCGTCCGCGCAAAGAAGTGTACGGGCTCGCTTTGGCGCTCACCAAATCCACCGATGGAGACTAGTGATGGCAGGTCAAATCTCTTACCATGCGGGCTTCGCGGCCGAAGACTCAGTTGCCCGCCACTATGAGGCCAAGGGCCATTCCGTGCGTGCCCGCCGGTGGCGCGGGCAAGGCGGTGAAATCGATCTGATTGTCGAAGATGGCGACGGATTAATCTTTGTCGAAGTCAAAAAGAGTCGAAGCATTGCCCGAGCAATGGAACGTCTGACTGCACGCCAAGTCGCGCGGGTCTGCCGCGCCGCATGTGAATTCGTGGCATCTGAGCCCGCACAAATGGATACACCCATGCGATTTGATTTTGCTGTGGTTGGCGGCCACGGCGAAATGGAAGTGGTTGAAAACATCACCCACTGACCGCTATCTCCACGGAACTTGGGCGGCACTGATGCCACCCCTCGGACCTTGGAGAATACGATGGCCCACGTTGCCTTTCAAATGGACCCGATCGAGGCCGTCGATCCAAAGGCTGATAGTACATTCCGGCTGGCCGAAGAGGCCCAACGGCGCGGTCACACCATTTATGTCTATGGCCCACACGACCTGACCTATGACACGGGCCAAGTCCGAGCCTTTGCCAGAAAAGCAATCATCCAGCGTGACCAAAACCCATTTGTGGCGTTGGGTCCAACCGAAGATCTGGAGCTTGCAGCCATGGACGTCGTTTGGCTGCGCCAAGACCCCCCCTTTGATATGGGGTACATCACGACAACCCATATTCTAGATCACCTTGCCTTCAGTGGAACCATCGTCGTTAACGACCCTTTTTGGGTACGAAACTTCCCGGAAAAGCTGCTCGTCTTAAACTTCCCGGAACTCACGCCGCCAACCATGGTGGCACGGTCGCTCGAACGCCTTCGCGATTTCAAAACGCGACACGGCGATATCATTGTGAAACCACTCTACGGTAACGGTGGAGCAGGGGTCTTCCGACTGGGCCCCGACGACAAAAACCTTAACTCGCTGCATGAGTTATTCATAGGCATCAACCGAGAACCCTTGATCGCACAGGCCTTCCTCCCGGCCGTTGCAAAGGGCGACAAGAGAGTGATTCTGGTGAATGGCGAACCAGTTGGCGCAATCAATCGTGTGCCCGCACCCGGCGAAACACGATCCAATATGCACGTGGGAGGGCGGGCCGAGAAAGTAGGGCTATCCGAACGGGACTTGGAAATCTGCGCCGCTATCGGACCGACTTTGCGCGACAACGGCCAAGTGTTCGTGGGGATAGACGTCATTGGTGACTACTTGACCGAAATCAACGTGACATCACCCACTGGCATCCAAGAACTAGAGCGTTTCGATGGCACCAATGTCGCAGCCCTAATTTGGGAGGCGATCGAGGCGAAATTGGATTAGCGGTCAATCCAAAATCAGAAATGGTTAAGTGACCAGTTTGGTAGTCTGCAATGGCTTTTGTCGCGGCTCGAATGTGGGCGACGGTCGTTGTAGCCCTCGCGCCATACCTCAATCAATTGGCGGGCATGGTCGAGCATTGAGGCGCCATTGGTTCGAGCTCAATGGTCGACGGCTGATGAACAGGTGCTCGTTCAGGCATTTGTCCCTCAGGCGGCCATTGCAGCTCTCCAAGATGCGATTATGCATGGGTTTTCCCGTTGCACGGCAATACATGCGAAGCAGGTGTGAGAGTGGAGCGCGATACTGTGCAATTCGACCTTCCGGTCCGCCTCCTATTTGTGGATAGCGTTGCTCGTTAGCTCCGTGCCATCGTGGCTGACCACCATACTGGGACAGCCCAGCAGCTCGGCGATCCTGGCCAGTTCTCGAGCGAACCCATAAAGTATGCCGCTTCATTTTTCTCTTCGCTTCAGCCTGGTATCATTAACGTAACAGATTGAAAATTGGAACGAAATGTAACGTCTACTCTTAGTTTGCTTCCCTCAGAAATAGGGGGCTGATGGTCGCTACGTGACTGTCAGACCGTCCCACCATTTCTGATGTTTATTTCCTAGCCGAAAGTCGCCTTAGACACCGATGATCGATCTACCGGGTCAGAATCGGCAAGTTGGTTTATAGTCTTCTTTAGACCTCAGATTTTTTCTAAATATCCATTGGGATTAAAAGAAAGATTGTATCCAAAAAAATCATTATAGTCTTTCATAAGACGAAAAGCGTCGGGCTCTTTCTTGAAGAATTCATAAACTGCGCGATTTGGGCCGCCGTCATAACGCCAATTGGCCCCTTGATCTTCTATTATGCCGTCTTCAATGATCAGACATTCGCCCGGGTTCATATGTAAATTGAAATACTCCAGAACAGCGAATGACACTTCAAAGGTATGCGCGCTGTCCTCTATCACCAGCCAAGGTCGCGGAGCAGTTTCCAAGCGTTTTTCCAATGCACTCCCTTCCAGTTTGAGGGCGTCAGTTTGAATAAACTCAATACCATCTGACCCAATTTGCCCTTCTTGATATTGGTTAGATCGAAAATCTACCGTGATAATTTGAGTATTTAAGCCCCATGCACGGGTGATGTCGCGGTAAAACATTGCTGCGCCACCATGGAAAGAACCGATTTCCACGATTGTACCTGGCGTCTTGTCAAACAAAATCATCATGTAAATCGCCAGATCAATCGGGCTTTTAAGGCACGTCACACCGCGATACTGATATTTCATCACACCCGCGTGGTATGCAGACAAGATGTCAGGTGTGAAAGTTGACCCAAACGGTCTCGGTAAAGGCGGCGTTTCCTCAAATGCGCCTTTTTCATTATCAATATTCTGCTCTTTTGGGCGCACATCAGGGTTCAACGTATGTTTGGCAAGCGGGTCGAGTGCGCCGGTCCCGGTTTCCACTGCTGAGTGGCTACGCGTGGGTCCCGACTCGCTTGAAGCAGGTGTGGATGACACTTGTTTGGGAGCCATGTCGTTGTCGCCTATGTTTTGTTCCGCCAAGATCGTTTGACGGCATCATTAAAGTTACGGTGTATGTTGGTTCTCAACCTCTCAAAGTGTCAACGGCATCGTGGCCTCAACTCCGCCTCACTCGTTGCAAGTCGTCGGATGCAACAACACTTTGAAACTATTCAATAATGCATCATTTTGGGCCTATTTCCCCTTAGGTCCTCGCAAAAGAGCTGCCTTTGTTCAGATGTCTCTCCTGCATCGGCCTGCCGAGACAGCCGATCAGACCGTTCAGGATTGGCTTTGCTAATGCATGACAAGGCTTGCTTTGCATATCTGAGCACTCTGAGGAGACCCCCTAGCCACGATTGATGGCAAAAATGAGACCATCAAACACGCGTAAGGAGAGCAAAAAGTGGCTTTAATCGCACCATACCATGTCCAAGAAATTGGGAGTGGCTCACGGTAGCGGGTTTAGCTGCGGCGCGCTCGGCGTGGACCATCACGCGCTCCCCAAAACAAGCCGCCATCTTTTTGATGGCGACTTGTTCGGCGACGTTTAGGCCTTGGCAATGGCATCGGTTGGTGTGGGCCGCGTTCCACATCGCAGACGAGAGAACGACCTGATCTGAAACTGCCGACTTTAGCTGCGCCCCATGAGCTTCAGAATGCTCCGATGCTCTTTGGCCTCGTGCTCACAGGCGCTCCACCGCGAGTGCGATACCTTGGCCGCCGCCGATGCACATGGTGATCAAACCATAACGGCCTCCGATCCGATCCAACTCATAGAGCGTTTTCACCACCAAGATCGCACCCGTGGCACCGATGGGGTGACCCAAAGCAATGGCACCACCATTTGGGTTCACCTTTTCAGCGTTCAGCCCTAGCCCCTTGTTCACCGCACAGGCCTGTGCCGCGAAGGCTTCGTTTGACTCAATCACGTCTAAATCGCCCGCGGACATGCCAGTTTTCTCAAACAAAGTGGTCACGGCCGGGATTGGACCGATACCCATGATGTCGGGCTGAACGCCTGCGTGGGCATAGCCCAGAAGGCGCGCCTTGGGTTTCAGGCCGGCTTTTTCCGCCGCCGAAGCGGAGGCCAGCACCACCGCTGCTGCACCGTCATTGATGCCGGAGGCATTGCCTGCGGTGACAGAGCCGTCTTTGCGGAATGCAGGGCGCAGCGCGCCAAGGCTTTCGGCTGTGGTGCCCGGTTTCAGGTGCTCATCTGTGTCGAAGGCCACCAGTTCGCGCTTCCGCTTCACTTCTACTGGCACGATCTGCGAGGCGAACCGGCCTTCTTCGATGGCGCGGGCGGCACGAGCCTGGCTTTCCGCGGCAAAGGCGTCTTGTTCGGCGCGGCTGATCTGGTGGGCGTCCGCGACGTTTTCGGCGGTGACCCCCATGTGACCCACACCGAATGGGTCGGTCAGAGCACCGATCATCATATCGGTCATGGACATGTCGCCCATCTTCTGGCCCCAGCGAAGGCTTTGGCTGGAATGGGGCGCACGGGACATGGCCTCTGCCCCACCGGCCAAGGCGAAATCCACGTCACCCAGCATCACGTGCTGCGCAGCAGACACGACCGCTTGGGCGCCCGACCCGCAAAGCCGGTTCACGGTCAGCGCTGGAGCCCCATCGGGTACGCCCGCCCCCATGGCTGCGACCCGACCAAGGTACATGTCCTTGGGTTCGGTGTTGATCACGTGACCAAACACGGCATGCCCGATCTGCGCACCTTCGACGCCCGATCGGCTCAGCGCCTCTTTGGCGACAAGCGCGCCCGTGTCTGTTGGGGCCACTCCAGCCAGGCTACCCCCGAAGGTTCCGATGGCTGTCCGTGCGCCATCCAATATCACCACATCTTGGATCATTTCGTTTGTCCCTCTTGCTCCACTTTAGGATTCCGGATCGCCGAGACCGGCGATTTGCAGCGTGATTTCATCAAGGATCGCTGGATCGTCGATGGTCGCAGGCATCTTCCACGGGGTGCCGTTGGCGATGGCCACCATGGTGCCGCGCAGAACCTTGCCCGAGCGGGTCTTAGGCAGTCGGTC
>JBCDFD010000040.1:0-18053 GCA_039178645.1 Pseudomonadota bacterium
CTCGCCGTCGGCATTTCCGGTGCGATCCAGCATCTGGCGGGCATGAAAGACAGCAAGATCATCGTCGCCATCAACAAGGACGAAGAAGCCCCGATTTTCCAGGTGGCGGATTATGGACTCGTGGCCGACCTCTTCACCGCAGTGCCAGAGCTGACCGAAAAACTCTGATCGCTCCAGCGGGCAATCGGTACAAACTCAAACGCGGCGCGTGAATTCACTCACGGGCCGCGTTTTTCATTGCGGTGTGTGACCGCTAACACGTATGGTGCCCCAGGGAACGCCGAACAAATACGGCGGTGGGAGATTCAGATGATACGTGCAGACCTTACGGGCCACACGGCCGTGGTCACCGCCGCGGCGCAGGGCATTGGGCGTGCGTCGGTCACCGCACTGGCGGAATGCGGTGCAGTGGTTTGGGCCACCGACATCAACGCGGATGGCCTGACAGGCTACCCGGATACGGTACACACCTTGCAGTTGGACGTACGGGACAGGTCGAACATCGACGAAGTCATCGGGGTAGCCCAGCCATCCATTTTGGTGAACTGTGCCGGGTTCGTGCATGGCGGCACTGTCGAAGACATCACAGACGGCGACTGGGATTTCGCCCTTTCGCTAAACGTTCGATCCATGGTCGACATGATGCAGGCCGCTTTGCCAGCCATGAAAACCGCTGGGCGGGGGTCAATCGTCAACATTTCGTCGGTCGCGTCCTCGCTCAAGGCCGTGCCGAACCGTTGCCTCTATTCTACCACCAAAGCGGCCATCCTTGGGCTCACCAAATCGGTGGCGGCCGACTACATCACCCAAGGTATACGCTGTAACGCCATTTGTCCGGGGACTGTGGACACCCCATCGCTGCACGACCGGCTGCGGGCCACCGGGGATTATGACGCCGCCCACGCTGCCTTCGTGGCCCGGCAACCCATGGGACGGCTGGGCACCACCGAAGAAATCGCATCGCTGGTGGTCTATCTGGCCTCCGACGAGGCCGCGTTTGTCACCGGACAACCCTTCATCATCGACGGAGGATGGGCGGGCTGACCGCCATTGGATACGCCATGAAAGACAGCAAGCCAGATCGCAAGCTCCGTTCTCAGGACTGGTTCGACAACCCGCTCAATCCCGAAATGACCGCGCTCTATTTGGAACGCTACTTAAACTACGGACTGACGCGATCCGAACTGCAAGCGGGCAAACCGATCATTGCCATCGCCCAAACCGGCAGCGACCTCAGCCCCTGCAACCGTCACCACATCGAACTGGCCAAGCGTGTTCGCGATGGGATCATTCAAGCGGGCGGTGTACCGCTCGAAGTCCCCGTGCATCCCATCCAGGAAACCGGCAAGCGCCCGACAGCCATGCTCGACCGGAACTTGGCCTATTTGAGTTTGGTGGAAAGCCTCTTCGGCTATCCCATCGACGGCGTTGTCTTGACCATCGGTTGCGATAAGACCACGCCAGCCTTACTCATGGCCGCGGCCACCGTGAACATTCCGGCCATCGCGCTCAGCGTTGGGCCCATGTTGAACGGATATTTCCGCGGGGAACGCACGGGGTCCGGCACCATCGTCTGGAAAGCCCGCGAATTGCACGCCGCCGGTGAGATTGACGACGACGGGTTCATGGACCTGGTGGCGTCCTCCACCCCATCGGTGGGCTATTGCAACACCATGGGCACAGCGAGCACCATGAACAGCCTGGCCGAAGCGCTTGGCATGCAATTGCCTGGCTCAGCGGCCATCCCGGCCCCCTATCGCGAGCGCGGCCAGATCAGCTATGAAACTGGTCAGCGGATCGTTGACATGGTTTGGGAAGACCTGCGCCCGTCGGACATCATGACCCGAGAGGCGTTTGAGAACGCCATTGTGGTGAACTCGGCCATCGGCGGGTCCACCAACGCGCCCATCCACCTCAACGCCATCGCCGCCCATTTGGGCGTGCCGCTGACCAATGATGACTGGGAAACCTTCGGGTATGACGTGCCGCTGTTGGTGAATTTGCAACCTGCGGGCAGTTACCTGGGCGAAGACTACCACCGCGCGGGGGGCGTGCCTGCGGTGGTGAACGAACTGCTCAACGCCAGTCTGCTGCCGCATCCAGGCGCCAACACCGTGAACGGTCGTTCCATCGGTGAAAACTGCGCGGACACGCCGATCACAAATCCCGACGTGATCAAACCGCTGCCGGACGCTTTGGTGGACAAGGCCGGTTTCCTGAACCTAAAGGGCAATCTATTCGACAGCGCGATCATGAAAACCAGCGTGATCTCGGATGAATTTCGGGCGCGCTACCTGTCAGACCCTGACCGCCCAAACGCTTTCACTGGGCACGCGGTGGTGTTTGACGGGCCTGAGGATTTCCACGCACGGATAGACGATCCTGACCTTCAGATCGACGAGAACTCCATCCTAGTGATGCGCGGGGCCGGTCCCTTGGGCTATCCCGGTGGGGCAGAGGTGGTGAACATGCGCCCGCCGTCGTACCTGCTGAAAAAGGGTGTCACGAGCCTGCCTTGCATCGGTGACGGGCGGCAATCGGGCACGTCCGGGTCACCGTCCATTCTGAATGCGTCGCCAGAGGCCGCTGCTCTGGGTGGGTTGGCGATCTTGAAGACCGGAGACCGCGTGGACATCAACCTTGCCACTCGGCGCGTGACGCTGGACATCACCGACGACGAGATGGAGCGCCGGTTCCAAGAACTGCGCGACACCCCATATCCAGCGCCGCAAAGCCAATCGCCCTGGCAGGAGATTTTCCGGCAGCGCGTGCATCCGCTGGCGTCGGGCATGACTTTGGACAATGCCACGTCCTATCGCAACATCGCGCGGGAATACATGCCAAGGGACAATCACTAACTGGAACATCGCATGGCGGGCTGGCCATGGTCAGTGGCGGTAGTCGGGTTCTTCTTCATCCAGGATCGCGCAGAGCGCATCGAAATGCTGGTTCCACTGTTCACCCGGGTAGGTTTCCCAGTCTCGTGCTGTGGCCTCGGCGACATTGTCGCTCAGCACTTTCAGCGGCAGTCCGGTTGAGACCGCTTTGAGATAGGTCTCGCAAGACCGCTCGAAATAGTAGAGTTCATCAAACGCCCGCGCCACGCTTTCGGCGGCGGCCATGACGCCGTGGTTTCCCATCACCATGATCCGGTGATCGCGCAGTAGGCTGGCCAGCCGTTCGCCTTCGTCGTCAAACCCCATGCCGCCGTACCCGTCATCATAGGTGAACCGTTTGTAGAATCGCGCGGTGTTCTGATCGATGGGCGGCAGGTCGGGGTCCTTGAGGCAGGAAAACACCGTGGCGTTCATGGAATGCACGTGCAGACAGGCCCGCGCTTTTGGCGCGCGGCGGTGGCAGGCCCCGTGAATGCCCCAAGCGGTGGGATCCGGGGCGCGTTCTTGGGACAAGGTCGCCTCCGGGTCGTCGGCATTGCACAGGATCAAGTCGGAGGCTTTCACCCGGCTGAAATGAATACCCGCAGGGTTGATGAGAAAAATCTTGCCATCGTCGGACACGGACAGGCTGAAGTGGTTGGCCACGGCCTCATGCCAGCCGTAGCGATGGGTCCAACGGAAGGCGGCGGCCAACTGGCACCGTTCTTCGTAGTGATCAAGGTCTGGCATGTGATCCTCCCGCAAGTCTAATCGAAGACTTGGCCACGACCGGCGTTAGATCGCCCGACCTCAAACTTGAGTCACCAATGCCCTGTCACGCTTCGCGTTCTCGGGGAATTAGCGGTCTTCGATTTCTAAGGTTAACGGCCGGACGCTTTAGGTCAAACGTTTCTGTGCCAGCCAGATGGTTCTGAACCCGCAATCGGGGTCTTCGATGACGTGATCCACAACATCAAACCCGTACTTGTCCAAAAGCGACCGATACTCGGACGGTGCCAGACTGGCGTGAAACAGGGGCTCCCCCTCGAACGTCCCCATCGCCTCGCCGTCCTTTGGCCCTGCTGTAAACATCAAAGGCGCGCCCGGTGCCGAATGCCGAGCCAAAATGGCGAACAGGTCGCGCTGGTCCGCTTGGGTGAGATGGAAACTGCTGTCCCACGCCAAAACACCGCCAAAGCGCTGCCGCAAGTTCAGGGTGCGCATGTCGCCCACGATCCAGGCCCCGGCGGGTAGACAGTCCTGCGCGATCTTGATCAGTTCTGGCGACGAATCCACCCCTGTCACCGCGTGGCCCTGGTCCAAAAGAAACGCACCCAACGGCGCACCGAAACCGCAGCCGAGGTCCAACACTTGGGCCGCGGGTGCCATCAGAGCGCAGAATTTCTCCAGCCAAGCTTTCTCCACCAAAGCCGTGCCGCGTAGGTTAACCCACGCGTCCGCGTGGCGTCGGTAAAGCCCTATGATGTCGTCAGCGGCGTGCGTCATGGCAAGCCTCTACCCGGAAAGACAGCCAGGCGCACGTGTGAGCTAAGGCTTTGCCCAGGCGTCAGAAGTGGCTTGGATCGGGAAAGGTGCGGCGCTACCTTTCTATTGGGTGGTGTCACCTTGGGGGAGAACAGAATGACTTTGGAAGACCGTCCCTGGACCGCGTTCTATGAACCGGGCACGCGGACATCCCACGACAGCATGTCATATCGGACGTTGGGCGACTTGGTGCGGTCGGTGTCCAACACCTACGGCAAATCCCCCGCCTTCACCGCCTGTATGCCAAACGGGATGAACGGCACGCTGAGCTTTGCCCAAGTGGACAAGATGTCCGATGCCTTCGCGATTTACCTGCGAGAGGTGGCCGGCCTGAACCAAGGCGACCGTGTGGCATTGCAAGTGCCCAACGGGCTGGCTTTCCCGGTGGCGGCGTTCGGCGTGTTCAAAGCTGGATGCGTCCTGGTGAACGTCAATCCGCTCTATACCGCCGAAGAAATGGCGCAGCAGTTCCAAGACGCGGAACCCCATGCGCTGGTGATCGTGGACATGTTCGCCGACAAGATCCCCGCGGCGACCAAAGGCCATCCGATCCCCAACATCATCATCACGCGGGTGGCAGAGTTCCTGCCGTCCCTGCCCCGCGGTATCATCGGCCTGGTTCAGAAATACTGGGACCGGTCGGTCAAACCCATCGAGGTGCCGCACATTCGCTTGCCCGATGCCTTGGAGGCCGGTCGGTCCCATCGCAAAAGCGACCATGTGGAGGTGGACCGCTACACCCAAGCCATGGGGCCCGATGATCTGGCGGTTCTGCAATACACAGGCGGCACCACCGGCGTGGCCAAGGGTGCCATGCTGAGCCACGGCAATTTGCTGGAAAACCTGGAACAATCGCTGAAAATGATCCCGGCGTTGCAGCGGGGCGAAGAAACAGCGCTCACCGCATTGCCGATGTATCACATTTTCGCCTTCACGGTGAACATGCTGGCTTTCTACCGGCTCGGGGCCCGCAACGTTTTGATCCCGAACCCACGTCCGCTGATCAATCTCAAACGTGCGTTTGAAAACTATAAGATCACCTGGATGAGCGGAGTGAACACGCTTTTCAACGGGTTGTGCAATGAAGCGTGGTTCCTGGACACGCCGCCTAAGCATCTGAAGCTCAGTTCAGCCGGCGGCATGGCCTTGCAGACAGTGGTTGCGGAACGGTGGGAAGAGATCACCGGCAAACCGCTGTTGCAGGGGTATGGGCTGACGGAAACATCACCGGTGGTGTGCTTCAACCCGATGGGAAAATCGAGACCGGGCACCATCGGCGTCCCGGTGCCGTTGACGGACATGGCCTGCCTTGACGAAAGCGGCCAGCCGGTCCCGCCTGGGGAGCCAGGGGAGATCGCCGCCAAAGGGCCACAGGTGATGTCCGGGTATTGGAACAACCCCGAGGAAACCGCGAAGGTGATGAAAAACGGATGGTTTCTCACCGGTGACATCGGGACGATGGACACCGACGGGTATTTTTCCATCGTGGACCGGAAGAAGGACATGATCATCGTGTCTGGGTTCAATGTGTACCCCAACGAGGTTGAGGACTGCCTAGCCCGACATCCGGGTATCGTAGAATCCGCAGTGATCGGTGAGCCCGACGACACGACGGGCGAAGCGGTGAAAGCCTTTGTGGTTTTGCGTGATCCGGGCCTCACCAGCAAAGACATCCGCAACCATTGCAAGGAACATTTGACCGCTTACAAAGTGCCAAAACGGGTGGAGATGCGAGACGACCTGCCCAAGTCCGTCGTCGGTAAGATCCTGAGAAAAGACCTGCGCGAAGACCAGATGCGCAGCCAGACGGCGGCGGAATAGACTATGGTCGGTGCATTTGAACAGGCCCTGCTGGCCGCGATGATCTTTGTCATCATGTTGGGGATGGGCGCATCGCTCACGCCGCGCGATTTTTACCTGGCGTTGCGCAGGCCCCAAGGACTGGCCATCGGGGTGGTGTCTCAGTACGGGTTTATGCCGTTCATCGGGTTTCTGATGACGCTGCTGCTGGGCCTACCCGAACCCATTGCCATTGGGCTTTTGATCGTGTCCTGCATGCCGGGCGGGACGACATCGAACATCTTCACTTATTTCTCAAAGGGCAACTTGGCGCTGTCGGTGCTGATGACCGTCACCTCCACGGTGTTCGGGGTGATCCTGATCCCGCTGGTGCTGCTGCTCTATGCCTCCGCGTTGGATCTGGAAATCCCACGGGAGAACATCATCGCGACCCTAGTCATCCTACTGATCCCCGTGGGCATTGGCATGGTGCTGCGCCGATTGAACGCCAACGCGGGCGCGGTGACCGAGTTCTTTGGCTCTGCCCTGGCGCTGTTTTTCATTCTGTTCATTATGCTGTCATGGATTCCACGCAACTGGCAGTTTCTTCTGACCACCGAAGCGGCCACCTACTTTGCCGCCATCATGCTGGGCGTGTTCGGTATCTTCGTGGGCTACATGTTCGCCAAGTCGCTGCGGCTGCATCCGCGGACTGTGCGCACGGTTGCGCTCGAAACCGGTATCCAGAATGCGCCGTTGGCGATTGCGATCATTGTGATCACATTCCCAGGTGAGCAACAGCAGTCGATCATGGCCATAGGCGCGCTCTACTCGCTGTTCATCGTGATGACCTCGACGGTGGTCACACTGATCTTCCGCCGGGCGAACACAGCCGCCGAACAAAAGCTGCCGGACAGTTTGCTGTAGGACCACGGGCCACTGAAGTGGTTTGCGAGCGCAGGTGCTGGCCTGGGGCGCAACGCCACGATTGTCAGACAGGCGCCACGGATATATACCTTTGAATGTGTGAATTATAGGGAGGGGAGGCCCGATGTCATACACTCGCAGAGGTATTCTCGCACACGGGCTTATGGCCTCGGCAGCAAGCCTATGCGCCTGGCCAACAATCGCGAAACAAGCGCTTGGCTCGGCGGAACTGACCACGCTCAGCGATGGGTCGCTCACCTTTCCTGGATCGTTCATTTTTGGAGAGACGCCCCCACAGGACTTGCCCCAGATCTTGTCGCAGTTCGGCGTCTCGCCCGACGCGTTGATGCCCGAGTGTAACTTGGCGCTCTATCGGGATGGGACACGCACAGTGCTGTTTGATGTGGGCGCAGGGCCCGATTTCATGCCCAGCGCAGGAAAGTTGATCGACAGCTTGGACGCCGTCGGGCTCTCGGTCGATAATGTGACCCATGTGCTTTTCACCCACGCGCACCCCGATCACATCTGGGGGCTGCTGGACGATTTTGACGATCTTGTGTTCCCCGATGCAACCTACATGATGGGTCGCGCGGAGTGGGACTATTGGTGGAACCCCAACACGGTGGACACCATCGGCGAGGCGCGTATGACTTTCGCCGTCGGGGCCAAACGTCGGATGGAAATGATCGAGGATCGCATCCAGTTGGTCGATGACGGTCAAGAGGTTCTCCCGGGTATCGCGGCGGTCGCCACACCGGGACACACACCAGGGCACATGGCCTATGAACTGCGCAACGGGTCGGAGGCGGCTTTGGTCGTGGGTGATTCCATCGGCAATCACCATGTGGCACTGGCGCGACCCGATTGGCTGAGCGGATCGGATCAACACCAGGACCTCGCCGCGCGAACGCGCATGGGTCTGTTGAACCGTGTTTCCGCAGAACAAATGGCCGTAGTCGGTTTCCATCTACCCAGCGGCGGACTGGGCCGGATCGAACGCACCGCGGGCGACAGTTTCCGTTTCGTGCCGGAGGGCGCGTGATGCGGTGGACGCTGACTTTATCACTCTGTCTCGTGCCTTTGACGGTGGTCGCTAACGAAGACATCCCAGACCAATACCCCGGCTCGCCGCTCTATTCCAAGCCAGTGGAGGTGATCCCGAACGTATGGTCCGCCATCGGCGCCACTGCGCCGCCCACATATGAAAACACCGGCCACAACAACAACCTGAGTTTCCTCGTGACTGGCGATGGTGTTGTGGTGATCAACGGCGGGGCGGCGCATGTACTGGCCGAGGCGCTTCACCAGGAAATCAAAACGATCACCGATCAGCCGGTGAAACTGGTGATCAATGAAAACGGCCAAGGGCACGCGATGCTTGGCAATTCCTACTGGGCGGACCTGGGCGTTCCGATCCTTGCCCATGTGGATGCGGCACACGAGTTTGAGGAATACGGGGCGCAGATCCTCGACGGTATGCTGCGCTACAACCGCGACAAGGCCGAGGGCACGCGGCTGGTCGGCCCGACCCAGACATTTGAAAATCAGCACCTCATCGAGATGGGCGATATGCGCATCGAGGTTCTCTACTTGGGTCCTGCGCACAGCCCTGGCGACATTTTGGTTTGGCTGCCCGAGCAGAGCTTGGTCATCGCCGGTGACATGGCGTTCCACGAACGCATGCTGCCTATCTTTGCGGATACCATAACGGCCGATTGGTTGGACACATGGGACGCCGGGTTCGAGCCGTTGAGAGCCACCTACGTCATCCCAGGCCATGGGCATCCCACCAACATGGCGCAAGTGCGCCGCTACACGCGGGACTACCTGGTGCATCTACGTGAACAAATCGGCGCGCATATCGATGCGGGCGGTGACTTGGCGGGCGCCTATTACGTGGACCAATCGGCCTACGCGCATCTGGACACGTTTGACGAACTGGCGACCAAGAACGCGGGCCGCGTATTCGAGCAAATGGAGTTCGAATGGTAGCGGGGCACACCTGAGCCAGATCAAAGAGCCGCGACGGCGGATGGGCGACAAGGTCAGCGGGAGGCACCATGGAAAACCTGATCGACCGTTTCGGCGAGGGCCCGTTGATGCTTGTGGCGGGGTTGCTTGTTGGGCTCATCTTTGGCGCGGCGGGCAACCATTCGCGGTTTTGCCTCAGGGCCGCAGCGGTGGAACTGGCACAGGGGAGGTTGGGCGACCGATTGTCCATATGGCTCATGGCGTTCGGTTTGGCCGTCACGTCTGTACAAACCGCCATCCTAACCGGGGTTTTGGACGTCAGTGATGCCAGACAATTGGCCTCCGTGGGCAGCATGTCCGGTGCCATCATCGGCGGGCTGATGTTCGGATGCGGGATGGTACTGGCCCGAGGATGCGCGAGCCGTTTGCTGGTGCTCGCCGCAACGGGAAACCTCCGGGCCATCGTCACGGGGCTGGTGCTCACCCTCACTGCGCAAGCAGCACTCAGCGGAGTTCTGGCCCCAGCGCGCGAAACACTGGCGCGGATATGGACCGTGCCCGGCGGATCTGAGCGGGACCTGCTGCATCACCTGGGCTTGAGCCAGTCTGTCGGAGTTTGGTCTGCGGCGGCCTTGGTGGCTGTGGCTTTGGTCATGGGATTAAAGCAACGTGTGCCTTTGTCTGAATTGGGCTCATCAGCGGTGGTCGGTCTGTCAGTGGCGTTGGGGTGGGTGCTCACCTACGCCATTGCCAGCGCCTCGTTCGAGGTTGTGGCAATCCAGTCGGTGACATTCACCGGCCCTTCGGCGGACACTTTGATGGCTTTGGTCAACGAACGCAAACCGGTGCTGACCTTTGGCCTAGGACTTGTTCCAGGCGTGTTTCTGGGCTCCCTTTCCGTCGCTGCCCTCAAACGCCAAGCCCATATCCAGCGGTTCGAACCAGATACGCCCATGGAACGCTACCTCGTCGGTGGCGTGCTCATGGGATTTGGCAGCATGCTGGCGGGTGGATGCGCCGTTGGGGCAGGCATCACCGGCGGTTCGATATTCGCGCTGACCGCATGGGTGGCCGTGTTCTGCATGTGGGTGGGCGCAGCGCTGACAAACTTTGCCCTCGCCAGCTTCGCCAAGGCATCGTCCGTGCCTGCCGAGTAGCGGTCGCTACTCCTGCACCGCTTCGGCAACGATATCGGAAAGCAATGTTTCCACAACGTCCATCGGGCCGCTTGGATAATTACGGTACCCCACCATCACGCCGTCCGCTGTTTCAGCAACGAACACACCATAGGGGCAATGGGCGATGTTCATAGGGTCGGCTTCCATGACCTGTCGGGACACCACCGCCGAGCAGAAGATGAAGATGTCAGCCTGCGAGAATATCTCTGTGCTGCTGCCCACATCGGACCCGGTGCGGTTCAGCATGTCGCCCACATGGCTAACAAAGTCGATGACCAGCCCACGGTTGAGTATGGCGCTTTCCACCGCGAAGGTCGCATCCTCGAATGAACCATCATAGGGAGTGACAATGGGGGCCTCGGCCACGGCGACGGAGGCCCCGAAGCTCAAGGCGACCCCCACACTGAAAAGGTTGGCGCGCATGGTGGGGCTCCTTGAATTGAAGTGCGCGCCCGCCCCAGAGAGGCGGGACCGCAAGATCAGGTGAACATGTCGGTGGTGATGCCGGTGTACCAGCCTTCGGCCTCCATGTAGGTGGCCTTGCGCACGTCGGCGGTTTCGCCGGTTTGCGAGATGAAGCCGTCCACCTTAGCAATTTTCTCCGGCGTGGCCTCGTAGGTGGCCCCCACTTTGACGCTGTCATCGGTGGCGATGAGCGACCAGCAGGTGTTGGAGAATTTCGCCGGGAACACCCGCGATCCAGTGAGCGCCCCACGCACGGCGTTGGCGCAAACCTTCGCTTGGCTGTTGGCGGCAAAGCCCGATTTCGGCATGTCGCCTTGGCTGGTGGCGTCGCCCAGAACGTGGATATCCGCATCCATTTTCGACGACATATCCGCCGCGTTTACAGGCGCCCATCGGTCATCGGCATCGGTCACACCGGCCAGCGACGCGATATGGCCGGCTTTCATGGCTGGAATGACGTTGCACACGTCGGCCTTCACCACTTCGCCATCGATGCTGACGGTCATGGCACCTGGGTCCACCTCGACATTGCCGCCGCCGAAGTCGTCGCCGATCCAATCGATCATCCCGTCGTAGTGATACCCCCAACCCTCTTGGAACAACGCCATTTTTGAAAACTTGGCTTTGGGGTCGGCCACGATGATCTTGGCTGTGGGATTGTTGGTTTTCAGGTAATGCGCCACCATCGACACCCGCTCATAGGGTCCTGGGGGGCAACGGTATGGGTTCGGTGGGGCCACCATAACAAAGGTTCCGCCGCTCGGCATGGCGGACAGTTGCGCCTTGAGCAGTTCGGACTGGGACCCGGCCTTGTACGCATGCGGCATGGCGTTTTGTGCCGACAGGTCCCAACCGGGCACCGCGCCGTCCACAAAATCGATGCCGGGGCTCAGGATCAGCTTGTCGTACGGCACGCTTGCGCCACCGGCCAGCGACACTGTCTTGGCATCGCGGTCCACGCCAATGGCCCAGTCGTGGACCACATTCACACCGCCTGCCGCCAAGCCGCCGTAGGTGTGGCCGATGTCTGAGATGCTTTTGAAACCGCCCAGATAGAGGTTTGAGAAAAAGCAGGTGTAGTAAGTGCGCGTGGGCTCGATCAGCGTCACGTCCACTTCACCCTTGCTGTCTTTGGCGATGTAGCGGGCGGCTGTGGCTCCGCCTGCGCCGCCACCCACAACCACGACCCGCGCGGTGCCCTGGGCTTTGACCATGGGGGCCGCAAGCGCAGCGGTGGCCGCGGCGGTCGTCCCCAGGAAAGTCCTTCTTTTAATGGCCATCGTCTGTCCTCCCATTGGATTGGCCTTCGTTGTTACGCCTTGATTACTGGTCCAAGTTGGCAAAATACGCTGCCAAAGAGGCGATCTCCTCATCGCCTAAGCGCCCGGCCACCATCTGCATGACCGGATGCGTTCGTTTCTTATGCTTATACTCTTGCATGGCGACCACAAAGTCTTCTTCGGGCCAAAGCACAATCGACGGTATGCCAACGTCATCCCCCGCCGCGCTGTGACAGGCGGTGCATTCGCCGCTGAGATACGCGCCATATTCAGGATCACCAACCAGCGCGAGGATTTCAGGATCCACGTCATGGTCCACGCCAGCGTAGGTCGGATCAGCCTCTGGGATGTTATGCGGGTCGTCCGAAAACTGTCGCAGGAACGCGATCAGATGGGCACGCTCTTGCGGGTCTTTTAACCCACGAAAGCTCATCCGTGTGCCCGATGCGGCACCGCGCGGGTTTTCCAGAAACGTGTCCAGCGTGTCCGCGTGCCACTCAAACCCATCGGCGTTGAACCGTTCGAAGGCTCGAGAATACCGGAAGTCCTCGTGACTGCCCGCCACCCGTCCGAACAGCCCGTTCAGATGCGGGCCCGTGCGGTGCTTGGCACCATCACCAACCTGGTGGCAGGCTTTGCATTGTCCGAAGATCGGTTCGCCAAGCTGTGGATCACCATCGTCAAGGGCATGCGCGGTGGTCCAGCAAAGGATTGCCGCGCAGGCCAGCGAAATGGTCCGGACCTTACCCATCGAAGCTCCGCAGATACGCGATGATGGCGTCGATGTCTTTTTCGTTGCGTAGACCGGCAAAGCTCATTTTTGTACCTGCCATGTAGGATTTCGGCTTGGTAAGGAAGGCGGCCATGGCCTCTTCGTCCCACACACGGCCTTCGTTCGCGGCCGTTTGGAAACCACCGGAGTAGCTGAACCCGTCGATGGACCCCTGAGTGCGGCCCATGATACCCGTCAAGTGCGGGCCAGACCGGTTCTTCGCCCCGTCGCCGACCATGTGGCAGGATGCACATTTGCGGAACACCTTCTCGCCAGACGCCACCAACGCAGGGTCGAGCGCGGCAGCCATCGGTGCAGCCGCATCTTGGGCCGTGGTCGATGCCATGATCACAACCTCCTCCTGTTGGTCCGACATGCTGTGCCCCGCGGCGGCTTGGTCCTCACCATCGGCCGGGGTCACATCCAGTATCGACGCTCGCATGGTGATTTCAACACGGTCTTTGCAGTTTTCCATGCACGGCTCGCCGGACCAGATCGGATATTCCGTCTCTGCGCGATCATCCACGATGAACCCGTCGGTATTGTACATGGCCACTTCTGCAAAGTTTTCGTGGCTCAGTTCAAAATCATCATCCACCAAGTCATTGGAATAGAGGATGTAAGCGACGATGGCATAAACCTCGTCATCGGTGAGCGTTTGCGCCCCGCCAAACGGCATGGACCGATGGACGTAATCCCAGACCGTGGACAGATAGGGCCAGTAGGACCCAACTGTCTTCACTGGGTCCTTGTCGGCCAGCGTGTCGAATCCCCCGGCCAGAACCGGCCAGTTGTCGACGCCCTCGGCAAAGTCGCCATGGCAAGCGGCGCAATAGTCGGCGAAGACCTCGTCCCCGGTCCAAACATCGCCGCGCCCGGGCGGGAGCCCTGTCCCATCGGGTCGGATGTCCACATCCCAAGCGGCAATTTCCTCGGGCAACGCTTGACGGCCCAAGCCATAGGTCCCCTCGGGCTTTGGCGCGGGCTCGGTCAGAGACGCCGACATGGCCAGCGCCACCGCTTCGGCGGCCTCGGCTTCCACTTGCGCCAACTGCGCGCGCAAACCGGTGGCCGTTTCGGCATGGGTGGTCGCGTGCGTTTCCACCTGCGCCACCCGGTCTTCGAGCCGTTGGATTTTGTCCTTGGCGTAATCGCGGTTTGCCAAGCCATAGGCCAAGCCGATCACCAACGCTGCGCCACCGATTGCGGGGATGTAGATGGTGTTAAGAGACTTCGACATTTTCCGCCATCCCTTCGGCATTCACGTACCAGGTTTGAATGCAGTTGTTGTGGTAGATTGAGTTTTCGCCGCGCACCTCTCGCAGTTGGTGTTTGGTCGGCTGGATATACCCGGTTTCGTCCATGGCCCGGGCCTGGAGCAGCCACTGTTCCCCGAGCCATTCGGTATCGAGGTAAAAACGGGTGAGCGCCTTGCTGTCGCCCTGCTTGCCCAGCCGCGCCTTTTCCCAAGTGATGCCGCCATCCTTGGACACATCCACGCGAGTGATCTTGCCGTGACCGGACCAGGCCAGACCTGTGATCACAAGCGGACCGTGGCCGTGGGTGATTGGCGACTGCGGACTAGGGGATGTGATCACAGACTTGGCGTCCATGACCCAGGTCCATTTGCGGGCGGTGCCGTCTTCTAGAACGTCGGTGTATTTCGAGGTTTCCTCACGGCTTTCCACCGGGCCGTCCATGACCTCCACCCGGCGCAGCCATTTCACCCACATGTTGCCTTCCCAACCGGGAACGACCAAGCGGACAGGATAGCCGTGTTCCTTGCGCAGCGCCTCTCCGTTGGCCTTGAACGCCACCAGCACATCGTCGAGCGCCTTTTCCATGGGGATGGACCGGCCGTTGGATGACGCATCCGCGCCTTCCACGTAAACCCACTTGTCCGCGAAATCGCCCGCCGCGCCGAGGCCAGCCTCGTTCAGCAGGGTTCGCAGCGGCACGCCAGTGTATTCCATATTGTGGATCATGCCGTGGGTGAACTGCACCCCGTTGAGCTGCGCGCCCGCCCACTCCATCCCAGTGTTGGCCGCGCATTCGCAGAAATAGACGTGGTTCTCACGGGGAAACCGTTCCAGATCGGCATAGGAGAACACCAGCGGACGGTCCACCAGACCGTTGATCATCAAACGGTAATCTTCCTTGCGCAGTTCGATGGCGCCAGAATGGTGACGCTCGAACGCGCAGCCCTGGGGGGTGATAGTGCCTTCCAACGCATGGATCGGAGTGAAGTTGATCGAGGAAATTGGGTCCGCCGTGAGCCACGGCACGTTGCGGCGGATCACGTCGTTTTCAAACTCGATGGGCATCCCGTAGGGCGTGGCATCCACACCGTCGCCCAGGCCTGAGGCCCAAGGTTGCACTTCGGTGATCAAAGGGTCGGCCCCATTGGCGGCTGCGCCACCCGCGGCGGCACCAGCCGCAACGGCCGCACTGCCCCTTAGGAACGCCCGGCGCGACGGGGCTTTGAGCATCTCATCCATGGCTTTGGTCTCCATACTCATGTCACGCGCCAATCACGTTGACGCTGTTGTTGGGTTCAACGGTGATGGTGCCTTGCTTGCGGATGTGGTTTTCCACCACGTCCCAAATCTGCGGGCCTTCGGTGTTTTCATTCACTGACGCCCAGCCCGCGACCACGTAGCTGCGCGCGGCATCAATGGGCTCACCGGTTTTCAGCAGGGTCATGTCGCTGATACGCTCACCCTGCGGTTTCGACACATCGACCTGGTACCCAAGCCCACCGGTGCGAACCATGTCGCCACCTTGCTGGTAGTAGGGATCAGGGTTGAAGATGTTGTCGGCCACGTCTTCGAGAATGATCTTCAGCATCTCGCCCGACATCTCGGTCCGATATGCCTTGCCGTAGGACATCGACGTGACGTTAAACACGTCTTCGCGGGTGATGTCTTGGCCTGGGATAAGGCTTGGCCCCCACCGAACGCCGGGGCTCAGCGCGATCTCGGCCTCGCGTTCGCTCAGAAGCGCGTCACAGATCAGGTCATCCCACGTGCCGTTGAAATTACCACGGCGGTAGAGCAGGCTTTCGGTGCGGCCCAACACTTCGGTCATCTCAGCCAGGAACGGCGCGCGCTGTTCATCGATGAGCGCGGTCATCTCCGCATCCGGCGTGATCACGTCGGAAAAGATCGGGATCAGCTTGTGGCGGTAGCCCATCATGGCGCCGTCGCGGATATCCAAGTCGATGCGCGACACAAACTTGCCGTTGGACCCCGACGGCACAATGATGGTTTTGCCGTTCACTTGCACCGGCTCAGGCAGCGCGTCGTGGGTATGGCCGGACAGGATCACGTCGATCCCGCTGACCTTGGTGGCCATCTTCTTGTCCACGTCGAAGCCATTGTGGCTGAGCACCACCACACATTGCGCACCCGCCGCGCGGACCTCGTCCACCATCAATTGCATGTTCTCGTCCCGAATGCCGAAAGCGTATTCGGGGAACATCCAGCGCGGGTTGGCGATGGGCATATAGGGGAATGCCTGACCGATGACGGCCACCAGCGCGCCGCCCCGTTCAAACATTTTGTAGGGTGGGAAAAGCTCGGTGGGCTCGTCCCATTCGGCGTCAAAGATGTTTTGACCCAGCGCGGCGAAGGGCAGGCTTTCAACAAGCTCCGCCACACGGTCGCTGCCCAAGGTGAATTCCCAGTGGAAGGTCATGGCGTCAGGCGCGAGCGCGTTCATGACGTTGACCATGTCTTGACCTTGGGTTTTCAGGCAGGTGTAGGACCCGTGCCAGGTGTCACCCCCATCGAGCAGGATCGCATCGGGCCGGTCCGCACGAACGCCTTTGACCACAGTCGCCACGCGATCCATCCCACCCACTTTGCCATAGGCTTGGGCCAGCGAGGTAAAGTCGCCCGAACTCAGCGCGTAGTGGCTGGGGCTGCCGTCGGCGATACCGTAAAGCTGCCGGAACCCCGCGCCGGTCACGTGGGGCACGGCCCCTTTGTTTTCACCAACACCCAGATTGATCGATGGTTCGCGGAAATAGATCGGCTTCAACTGCGCGTGGATGTCGGTGATGTGGATCAGCGAGACGTTACCAAAGGTGTCGAATTCCAGGAGTTGATCCTGGGTCAGCGCCTGCTGCGCGGCCAACCGCGCCCAGTTGCCAAAACCGGAGGCACCAACGATGGCCGATGCGGCCATGCCCACTTGTAAAAAATCGCGGCGGGAGATCATGGAGAGCCTCTCTTAGTAACACATGCGCATGTGTGAATAATGTGGGTAGAGAAAACCCCAGACCGACCGACGGCCTGGGGTTCAGATGGTTACTGGCGCACCGCTGGAGTTTCGACGGACAGACCGTTGGCTCGTGAGGCCACGTACAGCTCCAGCGCGCGGAATTCGTCGGACCCTTCCGCAAACGTGTGCGCACGGGTGTCGCGAATGCAGCCGCGGAACCGGTTGTGGCGCGAGATCAGCTTTGCTTGCTTCAACCGGTAGGTCGGGAAGCCGTTGATCTGGCCTTGGCTCAGGTGGTCAGCCCGGATCATGTTGCCGTAGTTGTCCTCGTGGCAGTTTGCGCACGACAGTTCCAACTGGCCGAACCGGGTGTAGTACATTTCCTTGCCCTGTTCCCAGAACTGGGCGGCCTCGCCATCAATGGCCACATTCATCGGCAAATTGCGCGACTGGTAGCCGATCAAAGCAACCACGGCCTGCATATCCGCGCCCGACCATTTCCAAGGTTCCGCGCCCATTTCTCCGGTGCGGCAGTTGTTGACCAAGTCTTCCATGACGACCAGTTTGCCGTCTTTGACCTTGGGCATCTGCGCGTGCAGACCTTCGAAGCTCTCGGGACCTTCGTGGCACGACGCGCAGGACTTCCCAGCGGTCCCGTCAACGGCGGCGAAGAGGTCCGCCCCTTGATCAACAAAGATCATGCCCGGGTTGTCGAAATCGTCCAACTGAAGCGATTGGGTTTCTTCGGTGCGGAACCGCCAGCCAGAGTAAATCGTGTTCAGATTTTCCAGATGATCCGGCGCGGCGGTTTCGGTCACATATTCATCATCATCAATGAAAAGCGAGTTGGCATCCTGAGCCACAGCGGCTCCCCCCATGCCAACGGCCATGATCAGTGCGATGGGTAGCTTGCGCATACCTGTCTCCTCCCAGTGGATGCCACCGCTCACGCGATGGCAATGGCCTTGGTTTCTTCGTAGACTGACCCGTCGTCGTCGTACCAAGTGAACTTGAACTCACCGGCTTCCGGCACAAC
>JBCDFD010000041.1:0-18047 GCA_039178645.1 Pseudomonadota bacterium
CCGCACCTAACCTAACAATTGACCAGCGACATCAATGGCCCAGGCGTTTGGGTGTTTCAGATTTCGGGCGACCGCCCCAAAGCGAACGGTTTGGCTAGGTCACTTTCATGGAAAGGTCTCAAGCGGACACGTGGGCCGCAGAGAACTGGCGAAGGTTTGGATTTGGCACCATGCGCCTCGACGTGTCTGCGCCTTCGGTTTGTTCTCGATTATAACTACTCAAGCGTTCATTGGTGCCCGACGCTATGGAAACACCTCAAATGTCGGTGTGGCATTGGTCCAAGCGGCAGCAGTCTTGAAATTCGGTGTAGTCGAGATCGCCTGGGCCACAGCAGGCCAAGCCCGCCTCCACCGCAGATTGAAGTTCTGAGATCAATTCCACCCGATCCAACTCTGTATTGGGCGACGGCGGCTGAGCTGAGGTGGGAAACTCTCGTGGATCCATCACCGCTGGGCCACGTTCAGGCTGCCAGGGCCGCGGCGGCGGTGCCTTTAAGCAAGAAGATCAGCGGGCGGCGGTAGGGCAGTGCCACGCGACTGCTGAGCAGGAAGCCAACGCTGTCGGTGTCATCGGCGGCCATCCGTTCCCACAGGCGCAGGAGCCAAGCTTCGTCGAAGCTGATCTGCTGTGCATCGGTGGCGTGAAAAATCGCGCGACGGCCAATGGCTTGGCTCAGCGTGCGCAGCAATGACTGCACGCAGACACCGTCGGTGTCGCAAGGTTTTGCGCCGATCTGGAGGCAAGCGCGGTGCATATCCAACTGTGGTTCGACGCGTGCACGCCCGGCCAAACGGCGAATATTCTTCAACCAAGTTTGCTGCTCCGCCGTCAGGTCGGAAACCCGATCCGCAGGGGCAGTGGACGTTGTGGTGTCGCTGGCGAACGCGTGCATGTGAAAACCCAAACCGAATCTGTGTGGGCCGTTTGACCCGCTTCCCTTCCGACTATAATTATCAGATATTCACGGGGAGCGCCAATGAAAGGCCAAGTGTTTTTATCGGTGATGCTATCGGTCGCAGCGGCGGGCGGGCCAGGGGCTTCGGAATTGTCCGATTTTCACCTGTCTTACACGCCACGCACGGATGCGGAACGGGCGCGCATTGCGGCTGTGGTGGCCCCGACCACAGATTTTACCCAAGCGGAACGGTTTGAGACCAATCCCGGCGGGCGGTCCACGGTGCGGCCACGGGACATGTCGAAGGCATTTTCTCTCCCTTTCCCGGCGGCCGATGATCCCGATGGGCTCGACGTCGTGCTGGGCGAAGCGATGTTCGAGAAGCTCTGGGTGTCGTCGCCGTCGTCGACGCTGGCCTCTGACGGTTTGGGGCCGCTCTACAACGCGCGGGCCTGTTCGCTATGCCATGTGAATGACGGGCGCGGGCACCCGCCTGCCCATGCTGACGACCGGACCACGTCGTTTGTTCTGCGCATCTCGGTGCCGGGTGGGCCATCACCGGACGGAATCGCGGATTGGATGGCGAGCAGTCCCCACCCGACCTACGGTCTGCAACTCCAAGATGCCGGTACGCCGGGCATGTTGGCAGAGCACCGGTTGAGCGTCACCTATGAAGAGGTTGAGGTTCCGCTTTCAGGTGGCGAGATCGCAATGCTTCGCAAACCCACCTATGGGTCCAATGACCTGGGCTACGGACCAATGGACCCCCAGGCCATGACCAGCCCCCGTGTGGCCCCGCAGATGATTGGTCTTGGACTGCTGGAGGCGATCCCAACCGCGGACATCCTGGCCTTGGCCGACCCTGACGACCTGGACGGTGACGGGATTTCCGGACGCCCGCAGATTGTGCCATCGTTGGAGTTTGGCCGCCCAATGCTGGGACGGTTTGGGCACAAGGCGATCATGCCCACATTGCACGAACAGAATGCCGACGCGTTTGCCAACGACATTGGGATTTCGTCCCCCTTGAAACCAGACCCTTGGGGGGATTGCACGGCGGCGCAGACTTCCTGTCGCGCGGCCTACCATGGTGACGACACCGAACGGGGTGGCTTTGAAGTGTCGGCAGAGGCGTTGGATCTGGTCACGCTCTACACTCAGAACCTTGCCGTTCCGGCCCGCCGCGATGTGGATGATCAAGAGGTCTTGCGCGGCAAGCAGGTGTTCCATGAAACCGGGTGCATTTCCTGCCACACGCCCAAGCACGTGACCGCCCGCATCCCGGACCGTCCGGACCATTCGTTCCAGTTGATCTGGCCCTACACCGACTTGCTCTTGCACGACATGGGTGAAGGTCTGGCCGATCACCGCCCCGAGGGCCGGGCCACGGGGCGCGAGTGGCGGACGCCGCCGCTGTGGGGTATCGGCTTGACCGAAAATATCAGCGGCCACACGCAATTCCTCCATGACGGGCGCGCCCGGTCGCTGCTCGAAGCCATCCTCTGGCACGGGGGCGAAGCGCAAGCCCAACGGGACACCGTCGTCACCATGCCCCCCGCCGACCGTTCGGCCCTAATCCGCTTCCTGGAGAGCCTTTGACATGCGCGCTGCTTTGCTGAGTCTGACCCTGTGTTTGCCCCTTCCGGGCTGGGCCGATGCCCAGTTGCAGGGGATCGTTGATGGCTATGTGTTGCCGGGGTTTCGGTCTCTGGCCACGACCACGGAAACGCTCGCTCGGACAGCGCAGGACCATTGCGCGCCCAATGATCCCGAACTGCGCGCCGCCTTTGGGGAGGCCTGGGACGCTTGGATCCACGTGAGCCACCTGCGGTTTGGGCCCACCGAAACTGACAACCGCGCCTTTGGGCTGGGGTTCTGGCCGGATAGCCGTGGGGCGATCCCGAAGTCACTGGCGCGATTGATCGCTGCCGAAGATGCGGCGGTGGAGGACCCAGAGGCCTATGCCGAGGTGAGCGTTGCCGCCCGTGGTTTCACGGCACTGGAGTTTCTCATTTACGACGCCAACCTGGCACAACCGTCGCCCTACCACTGCGCTTTGGTGCAGGCGGTGGCCAGCGACATCGCCCGCACCTCCAAGACTATCACCGATGATTGGACCGGCGGGTTTGGCGCATCCTTCGCCAACCCTGGGCCCGGCGCGCCCTATGGGTCTGTGCAGCAAGCTAAAACCGCGCTCTACACAGCGCTTCTCACCGGCAACGAATTCACCCGCGACGCACGACTGGGCCGCCCCATGGGCACATTTGAACGCCCGCGCCCGACCCGCGCGGAAGCACGCCGGTCGGAACGCGCGCAACGCCATGTGGCCCTGTCCATCGACAGCACGTCCAAGCTGGCTGTGATGCTGGCAGACGGGCTCGATGGTGCCGCCGAAATCGAAGTGGCGTACAACGCCGCCGCCGAAGCCATCGCCAGCTTTGAGGACCCAAGTTTCGCGGGCGTGTCCGACCCATCGGGCCGTTTTCGCCTGGAGGCCACCCAACAACGCGTGGCGACCGCGGATCAAACCGCGAGAGTGGTGATCGGACCAGGCTTGGGCTTGGCCGAAGGGTTCAATTCGCTGGACGGCGACTGAGCCCATGGCACACCCGTCCCGTCGGCATGTGCTGGCTGGCCTGGCAGCAAGTGCGGTGATCCCGGCCCCCAGTTGGGCAGATGTGGGGCATCCGGCCTACGTGGCCGCCGCGCTACGCCCGGACGGAACGCACACGTTGTGTGGCCTGAGCGATCTGGGTCATCTGGTGTTTGAGCAGTCCTTGCCCGCCCGCGGACACGCGGCGGCGGCGCATCCCTTCCGCCCCGAAGCGGTGGCCTTCGCCCGCAGGCCAGGCACCTTCGCTGTGGTGATGGATTGCCGAGATGGCTCTGCCTCGGCGGTGCTGGAAAGCCCGTCCGAGCGTCATTTCTGCGGTCATGGGGTTTTTTCGGCGGATGGGAGCCTGCTTTTTACCACTGAAAATGCATACGAGCTTGGGGAAGGCCGTTTGGGGGTCTGGGATGCCGCAGGTAGTTATCGCCGATTGGGCGAACTCCCAAGCCATGGCATTGGTCCCCACGAAGTGGTGCGTCTGCCCGGCGCGGATACTCTGGTGGTGGCCAATGGGGGGATCGAAACCCACCCGGCCTCGGGTCGCGTGAAGCTCAACTTGGGCCGCATGGAGCCGAGCTTGGCCTACGTGACCCCTGACGGCGCGCTGTTGGATAAAGTGGTGCTCGACGCAAAACGGCGCGACCTGTCGATCCGACATTTATCGGTTCGCCCCGATGGATTGGTGGCCGCCGCCTGCCAATGGGAAGGTGCAGTGGCGCAGGCGCCAGCCTTGCTGTTTCTGCATCGCATGGGCGGCGATCCAGAATTTCGACGTGCCAGTGACCCCGACCACGGTAAAATTGCGGGTTATGCTGGCAGTGTCGCGTTTTCCGGTGATGGTCAGCGAGTGGCCATCACCGGTCCCCGCGGCGGGCTCATGCAGTGTTTCGAGGTGGACGAAGGCGGCGCGGACCTGATCCCGCTCCCCGATGGATGCGGTGTGGCGGCGGTGGGCGAAGATTTTCTGTTTACCTCCGGCCATGGTGACATCCTCGCCCACACCGGCAGAACCAACCTCTGGCGCACGCATTTGGACCGGAAATGGGACAACCATTTGGTGGCGCTGATCTGAGCTTTTGCATCCTTCGGTCAGGACGTGAAGCAAGGGCATTTTCTTCCGACCAAAAGCGACACACTTTGCCAAACGCAGTACCGGTTTGGCCGAAAGCCAGGATCGGTTGATCACCGAGTGCGAATAGGGCTGACACGCGCTGGCGTTGCGCTCTGATTGCATGCGGCAAGTGCCCCTCGCAAAGCTGAAATACTCCGGATGAAGCAAAGCTCGACCTGTACCTGCGCATTACGCGCTGTGGTCAGTATTTCATCAGCCTTTTGGGCCCCGCGCCTCATCCTACCTGGTCGGCTTTGTCTACGGTCGGGTGGATCTGCCGTTAAGCTTTGCCAAGCTTGGCGCTATGCGCGGCGACCAATGAAAAGGGCGAACCCGAAGGTCCGCCCGATAAAATAGGTATTAGGCGCGGATCAGACCGCTGCCCAATGTGGAATTACTTCCAACCCACTTCGTTGAAGATCGCCTGGGCTGCTGCCACGTTGTCCGCGATGGTTGCCGCGTCCAGATCGTCTGGCTTGAAGATGCCGAGCGATGCCACCGATGGGCTCAGGCCAACGCCTGGGACCGCTGGGTATTCGTCGTTACCCGCAGAGAAGTATTCTTGCGCCGGTGCGGACGCCAGGTACTCCAAGAACAGGATCGCGTTGTCTTTGTTCGGGGCGTGTGCTGCCACACCACCGCCGGACAGGTTCATGTGCGCGCCGATGTCGTTCTGGTTCGGGAACACCCAACCGATACGTTCCACGTCGCTGGACAGGCCGGACACTTCTTTGCGCAGCGCGCGGCCGAAGTAGTAGGTGTTGGACATGGCAATGGCGCACTCGCCGGACACGATGCCGCGCAGCTGGTCGGTGTCGCCGCCCTGTGGGTCACGTGCGAAGTTTTCGACAACAGCCGCGGCCCATTCTTTGGCTGCGTCTTCGCCCAAGTGAGCAATCAGAGCGGCCAGGATGGTCTGGCTGTACACGTTGGTGCCGGAGCGGATGCAGACCATGCCAGCATACTCAGGCTTCGCCAGGTCCTGGTATGTCTGTGGTGGGTTGGCCACCTTCTCTTTGTCGTAGAAGAGGATGCGCGCGCGCTGAGAAAAACCATACCACTGGTTTTCGTCGTCCTGCATGTAGCCAGGGATGCTGGCTTCGAGCACGTCGCTGTCGATGGACTGCAGAACGCCCGCGGCCTTCGCGCGTTCCAGACGCGATGTGTCAACGGTCAGCAGGATGTCTGCGGGGGAGTTTTCACCTTCGGACTGCATCCGGGTGATCAGCTCATCCGCGTTGCCTTCGATACGGTTGATGGTGATGCCGGTGGCGTCTGTGAAGTCCGAATACAGACGCTCGTCAGTGTCGTAGTGACGTGAGGAGTAAAGGTTCAGCACGTTGTCATCAGCAAATGCCGGTGCGGCAATGGCCAGAACAAGCGCAGATGTCATGAGGGTCTTGTGCATAGTGATCAGCTCCCTGTGAATTCTTAGCACTTCGCTAAGGTATCAAGTGTCGCAGGGAGGGCAAGAGTAGCTGATCAATAAACTCGGGTTACCGATGCAAAATTCTGCATTTCATAACCATCTAAGCCTAATTTTCTGACTCATTCTTCCAGAAGCGGCTCATATCGTTCATCTGTCAAAGTTTTCAGGAACGCCACAAGGGCATCAATACGCTGATCGTCGAGCGCGGGACCGTGGGTCAGTTCCTCGACAGCCAACGTGTCACGCACGGGAATCGGTCCAAAGCGTTCGCCGGTTTCGGGGTTGATCTGGCGCGGCTCGGACTTCGTGTTGTAGCGGTTGTAAAACAGAATAACCGTGCGCAGGTCGTCGAAAACGCCGTTATGCATGTAGGGCGCGGTCACCGCCACATTGCGCAGGGTGGGCACACGCACCTTGCCCGCATCGCTGTCCGCCGCTTGGGGGTTATCCGCCAGCCCTCGGTCGGTGTGATCCAGCGGAACTCCATTCATTTCCCGCAGCGCAACGTTCCGCGGTGTGCCGATATTGTGGTACTCATAATTGCTGAAGGTCTCTTTCGGGTCGATGGCGCTGCGCCCGACCTGGTGGCACATGTTGCAGTTGGTGAATTGCTGGGAAAAGAACAGCAACCGACCCAAATCCTCATCCCGTGTTAGTTCCACTTCGCCACGCAGGTACTTGTCATATTTGCTGTCGAAGGTGGCGAACTGTCCGGTGCGCTCGAACGCAGCGATGGCACGCGTCATGGCGGCGTAGCCGGTTTCGGGATCGTCCAGGACTTCAATGCCAAACAGCGAGGTGAAATCCTCGATATGCGCCGGGTCCTCTTTCAGTCGCTCGACGACAGCCGCCTTCGACGGCATGCCCATCTCAGCCGGGTTAAGCGGCGGGTCACCGGCTTGATCCTCCAAGGTGCTGGCGCGCCCGTCCCAAAACTGACCACCGACCCAGATGCCGTCTTCATTCAAATGAAACTCCGGCGTGAGCGATGCGTAGGTCACCGTTGGTGCGTTGCGGTCACCAATGGATGTGCCGTCGTCCCCAATGGACCCGGCCCCGCGAGGGTCGGCAAAGGCGTAGCTGGGATCATGGCAGGTGGCGCAAGACTGCGTCCGGTTCATCGACAGGTTCACGTCAAAAAACAGCCGTTCTCCCAAAGCTTCCAAAGGGCTCAGGGGGTCTTCCGCCGCAACCAGAGTTGTGGTCATCAGAAGGATCGTCGGTGAAAGAATCGTAAGCCGCATATCAATGTGCTCGCGTTTGTCTGCACTCGCTTGGGTTGCAACATGGCGGCACAGTCGCCCGGGTCAAGCGAAGTTGGTTAACCCGCGAAACTGCGCCTCAGGGGGCAGCATCCCCGGCGCTCAATCAGTGGGCAAATTCTGGCTCAGCACCCTGACATGACACGTGACTGTGCGTTTGCCGGATCAACCAAGCGCGTTGCCATTTCCCTTTAAATCGGAAACCGTAGCTCAGGCAGGCGAAAGCTAGGTTGAAACCCCGCAGAAGGACCCACCATGCGGCTCATATCAAATCCGCACCGTGGCGTGGGGTTGGCGCATCCAAGCTTGGATGAGGTGCCGTTCCCCAGCGTTGACGCGGCCAAACCCATGGCGCTGCTGGAAGAATGTCCGGTGGCGATGGAAACCACGCTCCTGTCCGTGCCTGCGTTGGCCGAGGCTTGTGGTATCAAGCAGTTCACCGTCAAAGACGAACGCAATCGTATGGGCCTGGGCAGCTTCAAGGCCCTGGGGGCCGCCTATGTGATTGCCTCACGGACACGTGCAGAGCCAGACCGCCAACAGCATTATGTCACCGCCAGTGCAGGGAACCATGGATTGTCCGTGGCGGCGGGGGCCATGGCGTTCCGGCAACAGGCCACCATCGTTATTTCGGACCAAGTGCCCGACGCCTTCGCCAAGCGGATTGGTGCCCTTGGGGCGACGGTGGTTCGCGCTGGTGCGGACTACGAGGCCAGCATGAACGCTGCGGCTCAAATCGCCCAGGACCAAGAAGCGGTGCTTTTGTCCGACAGTTCCTGGGACGGCTATCTGGATCTCCCCCATGACGTGATGGAAGGCTATCTGGTGTTGATGGAAGAAACCTGCACCGAGATGGCCGCGCCGCCCAGCCACATATTCTTGCAGGCAGGGGTGGGCGGGCTCGCCGGGGCCGCTGCCGCGTTGGCGCGGGAGCATTGGGGAGAAATCCCCCAGATCATAGTTGTGGAACCGGAAGCCGCCCCGGCGCTAATCCAATCCATCGAAGCGGGCCATGCGGTGGAGACCACCGGCCCCGAGTCCGCCATGGGGCGGCTCGATTGCAAAACACCTTCGCTCATTGCGCTGAAGGGACTGGCACGTGATGCCGACAGGTTCTTGACGCTCACCGAAGCAGAGGGCCAGGCGGGCGCTGATCTCGCGGCGCGGTTCGGCCTGACATCAACGCCCTCTAGTGCGGCTGGGTTAGCCGGGGCGCTCGTTATGGACCTGCCCGCGGACGCCCATGTTCTCGTGATCCTGAGCGAAGGCCCAGAGGCGTGACACCCCCGCCGCGAGGTTTCGCAGAGGCGGAGTTCCGCTCTCGTGTGACCCGCATCCAAGCGAAGATGCAAAGTTCCGGTTTGGACGCGATCTTGGTGACGACCGAACCCGAGGTCCGCTATGTCACGGGGTTTCTGACCCGTTTTTGGGAAAGCCCGTCGCGCCCCTGGTTCGTGATCGTGCCCGCCAGTGGCGATCCGGTGGCCGTAATCCCGTCCATCGGTGCGCATTTGATGGGTCAGACTTGGCTAAACGACATCCGCACCTGGCCGTCGCCACATCCCACGGACGACGGGATTGGGTTGGTGTCGGACACCTTAGCAGAGTTCACACCGCCGAAAGGCCGCATCGGAGTGCCCAGCGGGGCGGAGACCCATCTGCGGATGCCGCTCAAGGCCTGGGCCGAGCTACAGTCGCGCTTGGGCGCTCGGGTCTTTGCCGCGGACGATGACATCCTTCGCGATGCGCGTATGGTCAAATCACCTGCCGAGATCGCCAAGAGCCGCCAAGCTTGCGCTATCGCGAACCGGGCCTTTGACCGTGTCTCGCAGATCGCGGCAGAGGGCGTGCCCTTGGACCAAGTGTTTCGGCATTTCCAAACGCTCTGTTTGGCGGAAGGCGCGGATTGGGTTGGCTATCTGGCCGGTGCCGCGGGGCAGGGGGGCTATGGCGACGTGATCTCGCCCGCCACGGACACGCCTTTGGCGGTGGGCGATGTGCTGATGCTGGACACAGGCTGTGTTTGGGACGGCTATTTTTGTGACTTCGACCGAAATTTCTCGGTGGGTCCGCCTATGACTGAGGTGGCCACCGCCCACAGCAAGCTTTTGGAGGCCACAGCAGCCGCGTTCGAAGCGGCGAAACCGGGGGCCACGGCCGCGGAGCTTTGGGCAGCAATTGAGGCCGTTGTGCGAGGCGGACCCGATGCCGGGCGGTTTGGCCATGGGCTTGGGATGCAATTGACCGAGGGCCTGTCGATCCTCCCCCATGACCACACAATCCTGCGCGAAGGCATGGTTTTGACCCTGGAGCCATCGGTCGAAGTGAGCCCGGGTCGCCTGATGGTCCATGAAGAAAACATCGTGATCACGGCCACTGGGGCGGAGTATCTGTCCGACCCCGCCACAGGCGACTTGCCCGTTCTGGAATGCCGCCCATGACCACTTTCACCTATGATCTGGCACCGGATCGGCGACCAAGTTTTGGGCTGATCGTGTTGCAAGCCGACCTAACGGTCGAAGACGACATGCGCCACCTGCTCCCAAAACAAGCCAATCTGATGGTGTCCCGTGTGCCGTCCGGGGAGGAGGTCACATCCGAGACCCTGCAACGCATGGAAAACCACATCACGGGCGCCGCAGGACTGTTCCCGCGTGGCCATCGGTTCGATGTAGTTGGATACGCCTGCACCTCTGGCACGGCGCAGATCGGGGCGGCGCGTGTGGCTGAATTGGTGCGCCAAGGCACCGTCGCGGACCATGTCACTGACCCGCTCACGGCCTTGGTTGCGATGTGCCATGATCATGGCGTCACTCGGCTCGCCATGCTTTCCCCCTACATCGCGCCGGTGTCGGCTAAGCTGCGGGAACGGCTCACCGATGCAGGTATCGCGACCCCGGTGTTCGGCACCTTCGCCGAAGCCGAAGAAGCCAAGGTCGCCCGCATTTCTGCCGGGTCCATAGTAGACGCCGCGCACAAGCTGCTGGATGGAGCGTCTGTCGATGCGCTGTTCCTGTCCTGCACCAATCTGAAAACCTTGGGCGTCTTGGCCCGCTTGGAAGCCGAACTGGGCGTGCCAGTCTGGTCAAGCAACGGGTGCCTCGCGTGGCATATGCAAAAATTGATCAAATGATGGTCATTTGATCGGTCCAAGATCACCCAAAATCGCCTGAGTGCCCGGATTCACAGGCGGAAATTGGACATGAGCGCCGGTCGCATCATGTTTTGTTGTGCAAGCCACGCGTGTCACGCGCAAGCCAGCACTACGACGCCAGACCAGCCCGGCTGTGGGATCGCCCCACAACCCCAATGCCCGTCAAGTGAACGTGTGACCCATGCTTGAGCCCCTCCTTGCCGCATTGCCTGAAGAGGCGGCGTTGACCGTCCAGGCGGTGATAGTCTTCCTCGAACAGGGTGGCCCAGCGATATGGGCTATCGGTGCGTTGTCCGTCATCACTCTGGCGCTGATCCTTTGGAAAATCTGGCGGCTGGCCAGCATCGGCGCTTGGGGCGGCAAACGGGTGGACCATGCGGTGACGCTGTGGGCCGGTGGTCAGCACGCCGAGGCAAAGCTCGCTCTGAACCGGGGTGGTGGATTGAGGGGCCGAGTGGTCCGGGTGGCCTTCGCAGAATTGTCGCGACCGGACTTTGACGAAACCCGAGCGCGCGAGGAAACCGCCCGCGTGGCGCGAAAGGAGCTGACCCGCAGTCGCGTGGGACTTCGGGCGCTGGAATTGATCGCCACCATAGCACCGCTCATCGGTCTGTTGGGCACCGTCCTTGGGATGATCGCTGCATTCCAGGCCTTGCAAGAGGCGGGCGCACGGGCAGATCCTGCCACGCTGGCAGGCGGCATTTGGGAGGCGTTGCTGACCACCGCCGCAGGCATGGCGGTTGCGATCCCAGCGTCTGCCGCGCTGACCTGGTTTGAAAGCATCTCTGACCGGGCACAGGGGGATATTGAGGACGCGGCCACTCGCATCTTCACCTCCACTGAGCTTCCCACGGCCCCCGAAGCCTACGCCCAAGCGGCGGAGTGATCCTGTGGTTCGGCTTGTCGAAGGTCTGGTGGCGCTGAGCATCGCGCTGGTGGTGCATGTCATGGGCTTCTGGAATTCAGATACCGGTGTCGTTGGATCGGCGGGGGAAAGCGGTGAGTCTACGGTGAGTTCCGCCGCATCCACCGCCGAAATCGCTGCGTTGCTGGAGGCGTTGGACACCCCGCCGGACATGCCCGTCACTGAGGCGATGATGGCCCTGGACGAGGTCGTGCAGCCACCCGTGGCAGAGCCGGTGGCGTTAGAGGTTGGCCAACCGCCGTCCCCGGACGTGACACCGCCAGAGATGGCGGAACTCATGCCGGTCGAAACCCCGCCAGAGTTGGATTTGCCCGACGCGTTCGAGCCTCCGCCCACGGTGGAGGCACAGGCGCTGGAAACGCCCACGGTTGAACCGGTGGTGATGGAAACGCCCCCGCCGCCCGAATTGGCGATGGTGACGCCCACTCGTACACCCACACCGTTGCCGGATATGCCGACGGCGCAACCTGTTATGGCTCCAACAGTTGATCTGACCGCTCCGCCTGTGCCCGGGCGGTTTGCGGTGCCGTCGCCCTCGCTGGGTGTGCAAACGCCCGTACCGGTGACCTTGGAGGTGCCGCAGACACCGCAATTGGCCATGGTGGCCCCTTCGCGCACGCCGACACCCTTGCCCATGGCCCCGCCGCCACAACAGACCCCGCCGCCCACGCCCGCCATGGTGATCCCGGATGTGCCTGAGCAAGTGCTTCCTGATATCCAACCGGAAACCGCGATCCCCGAGGTGGAAAACCCTGCGCCTCAAGTGCAGCCGCTGACGCCCCCGCGTGCGCCATCATCAGTGACTCCGCCAACACGTCCGCAGACGCCTGTGACGTCGCCGGTTGCCATGGCACCTCCGCCGCCACCGCCGCCGACAATCACCGCTGAAAGCGTTGCTCCACCACCGCCTCCGCCGCCACAGCAGGCGGAGTTGCCAGGAAACGCGGTGACCGCTTCGCCTTTGCCGCAACGCAGGCCAGAACGACCACGGGAGCCGCAGCCGCAGCGGATCGCGCAACCGGCACCGGCGCCACCGGCCCAGCAACCGACCACGGGCAGCGTAAACAGCCAAGCGGCCCAGGCCCAAGCGGCAGCGGGCACCGGCGGTGGTACGGCCGCTGGACGTAGCGGTCCCAGTGACGTGGGCACGCTCACCCCGGCACAACGCCAAGAGCTTCGGCTGACTTGGATGAAACGGATCTACAACAGGGTGGAACGTCGGAAATATCGGCCTCGCGGGAATGATGCCACCGGGCTGGTGCGTCTGACGGTCATGATTGCCGCTGACGGTCGAGTGCAGAGCATCGACGTGCGCAGTTCATCGGGGGTCCCGGAACTGGACGCGGCGGCGATGGAATCCGTGCGGCGGGCGGGTCGAATGCCCAAAGCGCCTGCGAAACTTGGCCCGGGCCCGCACAACATCCCGATCCCGATCCAATACGCGCGGTAGACAGCCTTTCAGACGTCCGACGGTGACGGATCCACCAGCCCTCGCAGGGCGGATGGAGACACGTTAAAGCTGCGCTGGAAGGCGACAGTGAAGCTCGACGGGTTGCTGTACCCGGCCAAATGGGCCGCCTGGGCCACGGTCACACCGCGCAGCGACAGTGCGTCATGTGCCACGCGCAGGCCAATGTCACGCCGGATTTCTCCGATGGTTTTGCCACAGACCTGGCGGGCGGTGCGTTCCAGCACACGGGGTGACGTGCCCACGGCGCGAGCGATCTGGGCCACGGTAAGCCCCGGTTGCAGATTGGCGGCGATAAATGCTGTGGCGGCTTCCATCCGACGTTGGGCCGCCGCATCCCCTTGGGGGGCATGGGCCAGGGACTCCAACCGCTGCACGGCCTCTTCCATGAGCGCAAACGCCAGGCGGTTTTGTTCAAACGTGTTCACGGCGTCTGGGTCGCTGCGCAGGGCGATGAGCCGGTTGGCGTGGGTTTCGAAACTCACCCCTGGGGTCCATTGCCCGCTGTCACCGGTTGCCTTGAGACCGCACAGCCGTCGGAACGTGTCACCATCGCCCGCCGCCTTGAACCAATCCGCCGATAGGGTCAGCACCACCTTGCGCACAGAGGTCCCCGCAGAGGCGCGACGGATGATCGTGATCGGGTCGGAAAAGGCGAACACCGCGGCCACAGGCCCGTTGGCGGCGTTGAGCACAACTTTGCGGTCGCCGATTTGGCACCGCGTTTCGCCACCGACTTGGACCATGAGTTTGAGCGCGGGGGCGGCCTCAAAACTCACCTCAAAATCCTCAAGCTCGGTCACGTCGGATGTGTGGATGTGGATCCCGGTGGCCGCATCGGCCAGGGACATTTTCCCAGAAAGCATCGGTGCGTCGCGACGCAAACCGCGGATTCCATGGTTTGGCAGATGTGTGCCCATCTGAATCAGATCGCTCAGCGTGAGCACCGGGTCGGTCTTAAGTGTCGAGTGTCGCTGCATTTTGGCGGACCTGCAAAGACGATTGGCGGTTGAGGTGGGATGCCTGGGCTCATCTTAAACGATCAACCGGGGTATATACTTGTCTAATTTTGTCAGGTTTGGAGGTCGTTATGCAACGCCCATCTCGTCTCACCCATGCGGTTCTCTTGTCATGCACCGCGATGCCGCTTTTCGCTCAGGATATGTTGCTCGATCCCATTGTGGTGGAAGGCGACCCAGAGGCAGTGACCGAAGGTCAGGACCGCTATGGATGGCAGCGGGTCACCGTGGGCGGCAAACAGCCCCAGGAAACCCAGGACATCCCACAGACGGTCACAGTATTGTCCCGCACGGTGTTGGATGACGCCGGTGCCAGTTCTATGGAAGAAGCGTCCCGCCTGTTGCCCAGCTTGTCCGAGGCCACAGGGGACAGCTTTGTTGGGTCGCTCTACACCCGCGGGCAGGAGGTGTTCCAGTATTACGTCGATGGCGCACCGCGGCCCTACCTGAGCCTCTATGGCACCGCGCCCGACCTGGTGTTCTTCGACCGGTTGGAGGTCATGTCCGGCCCATCGGGCGTTTTCCAAGGGTCAGGCGAGCCGGTGGGCACCATCAACCTGGTGCGCAAACGGCCCACCGATGAATTGCAAGTCCAGGGCAGCGTGTCGACTGACAGCGAAGGCAGCGTGCGTTTGGACTTGGATGCCGGTGGACCGCTGAACGCCGCGGGCACGGTGCGGGGCCGCGTGGTGGCCTACACCGACCAGCAGGAAAGCTTCATCGATTTTGCGGAACGCGACGCCACCGGCCTGTCGGGCACGCTGGACGTTGATCTGGGCGACCGCACCACCGTCTCGGTTGGCGGCATTTACGAAGACATGGACACAGTGCGGTTTTCTGGCCTGCCCACTTTTGCCGATGGCACCTTGCTAGATGATCTGGACCGCAGCACCTTCATCGGGTCTTCGGAAAACGAAGCACCGATCACCAACAGCGAATACTATCTGGAGGTGGAACATACGTTTGATTACGGCGGCGTGCTGAAGGCGATGGCGCGGCAGTTCAACAATGACGCCGATCTGCGCAACCTTTTGGGGTCCACCCCGGTCGATGCGGCCACCGGCGATTTCAACGTGTTTTGGTTCGCCCGCGACCGCGAGGAACAGACCACTTACTATGACATCAACCTGACCTCTCCGCTGGCGGTGGCTGGGCGCGCCGTGGAATTGGTCGTGGGAGCGGACTATCGCAAGACCGAGGATGATTTTAACCAAAAGTTCTTCCCGTTCCTGCCGGTGGCGAACATCAACACTTTCGATCCCGAAGCCTATCCATTGCCGGTTTTCGACTTCACGGTTCCGGGCCCCGGGTTTTCCGTTCAGGATTTGGAGTTGGAAGAATTTGGGCTCTACGCCCAAGCCCGCATCGACGTCACTGACCAATTGGGCGTGAACGTCGGTGGCCGCTACACCGATTATTCGGTCAGCAATGTGGGCACCGGTCGGGGTGGTCCGTTTGAGTTAGACAATTCCGAAACCAACTTTGCCCCCTATCTGGGCCTGACCTACGATCTCACCCAGGACCTGACCGCCTATGCCAGCTACGCCACGATCTTCCAGCCGCAGACGGAAACCGACGCCAATGGCGAGGTGATCAAGCCACGCCAGGGCCAACAGTTTGAGGTTGGTCTGAAATACGTCACTCCCGATGGGCTCTTGACTGCGCAGGGTTCGTATTTCCACATCCGCGATGAAAACCGGGCTGAGGCTGATCCCAACAATGTGGGCGCTTTCACGGCCACGGATACGGCGAACACCCAAGGCGTTGAGCTTCTCCTGTCCGGCGAGGTGTTCCCGCAGGTGGAGGTCATTGCGGGCTATTCCTACGTGGACACGGAGTTGGACACCGATCCGACCCCACCGCAAAACCTGTCGATTTTCGGCAAGTACACCTTTGACGGTGGTGCGTTGGAAGGTCTGAGCCTCGGTGCCGGCGTCCGGGCGGCCAGTGATTTTGAGATCGAGCGGGAAGTGACCATCGAGGCCGATGGTTATGCCGTGGTTGACGCTTTCGCTGCCTATGAAATCAACGACACGGCCTCAGTTCGGTTGGGGATCACCAACCTGTTCGACACGACATACGTGGAACGGATCAACACCACGGCCCGCGGCACCTATTTCGGCGATCCGCTCACCGCGTCTTTGACACTGAGCGCGAAATTCTGATGATGCAGGACGCCACGCAAGGGCGGGGTCTCTTGGTCGAACGTGCCAAGGTCCCCACGCCAAACGCCGCCAAATATGTGCAACAGCTTTGCAAACACTTCGCCCACAAGGTGCCCGCGCGGGTGGAGGGCGACCATGGGTTCGCGGACCTTCCAGGGGGCAAACTGTCGATGGTGAGTTCCAACGACGCTTTGTCCATCGAGATTGCGGCGGAGACCGACGAAGGCATGGGCAAGGCCAAGTACATCCTCGAAGACCATCTGCTGCGGTTTGCCTTTCGTGAAAAGCTTGCAGTGCTCACTTGGGAAAGGACATCCGCATGACCGGTTTGGCGCGTTGGATTGGGGCAGGGGTGCTGGCCGTGGTGGCCAGTGCCGCGCCGGCCCAGGACAGGCTGGTGGTGATCGGCGCCTCGCTGGTGGAAATCGCCTATGCCCTCGGCGCAGGCGACCGCATCGTAGGCGTGGACCAAACCGCCACCTATCCACCGGAAACGGCGGAGGCCGCCAACATCGGGTACTTCCGCCAAGTTCCGGTGGAAGGTATCCTGTCCCTGCGGCCTGATATGGTGATCGTGACCGAGGACGCTGGCCCGCCAGAGGTGTTCGAGCTGATCGCCAACGCGGGCGTAGACGTGGTCATTGTGCCGGAAGTGGCCACGCCCGAAAGCGTGCCTGCCAAAATCACCGACGTGGGGGAGGCTTTGGGCCTACCGGATGCGGCCGCGGAATTGGTTCAGGACTACGATCAGCGTCTGCAATCGGTGTTGGACCTGGCACCTTTGGATCGGTCGATGATGTTTGTGATGGCGGTTCAAGGGGGCAGCCCACTGGTGGCGGGGACAGAAACAGCCCCGGACGAAATGTTCCGTGCAGCGGGCATGGCCAACAGCGCAACATTTGAGGGGTATCAAGCTGTGGGGTCCGAAGCGCTCATCACCATGGCACCCGAGGCGGTGATCATGATGCCACCTCACGCCGCCCGTGCGGGCGGGATCGACACGGTGATGTCGATGCCGGGGTTTCAGCAAACACCGGCACGCGCGGATGATCGCTATGGGACGTTTGAGGGTGCGCTGCTGATGCGGTTCGGGCCAAGGACCCCGGAGGCACTTTTGCAGTTGCGCGACCGCTTTGGTGGCTGATCCGGTCGAACTAGAATACAATTGCTGCGCTGGCTGGCCCGAGGGAACAAGCCTGGCTCGCGCAGCGCCTTGTGTCACGAACGGGCTCTCGCCGCAATCTGGCAAGCGGCGGTCTTTTGCGTGCAAACCACCAAGAGTTGTGGGGTAAAAACACCCAAGCCTTCATTCACCCAACAAAGTCGACATTTGCGGCCAATTGTATCGAGAGACCCAAGAGAACCAGAATGTCGCAGCACTCAACTGTGACTCGAGTGCCACATATCGTTAAAACCCACGTCTTTTTTGCGACTTTTGGGCTGGAGACCTTCTTTCTTGCCGATGCCCAACTAAAACGGTCAGTCAAGAGCAACCTACACGTATAGGCAGCCATCACTTTCACAACAGTGAGGTTACCATGACCACGCGTCGCTTCCTGCTTTGCTCCACTCTGCCGTTGTGCCTGATGTCCGTCGCCCAGGCCCAGAGCATCACTGAACCCGATTTCCTCCTCGACCCGATCATTGTCGGCAGCGGCCTTGGTAAGGTCGCGTCGGAAACACCCCAGTCCGTTTCGGTTGTCACCGCCGAAGAGATCGACCGCGCTCAGGCGTCCACCGTGGGCGAGCTGGTGGAAACTCTGCCTGGTGTGAGCGTGTTCGGCAGCGAACAAGTCCTCGGCCAACAGATCAACATCCGCGGCATCGGCACCGGCCAAGATGGCGACCAAAACAGCACGATCACCCGGATCGACGGTGTTGAGAAGTTCTACCAGCAGTATCGCATGGGGGCACTGTTCACCGAACCAGAACTGTTCAATCGCGTCGAAATTCTGCGTGGCCCGGCGTCGTCGACCCTGACCGGCGCCGGTGCCGTGGGCGGTGTGA
>JBCDFD010000042.1:0-17682 GCA_039178645.1 Pseudomonadota bacterium
CGACAAGCTCAACGGCACGCTCGCGCAACTCAATAGGATGCGGTTTGCCCATTTATGACCCCCAATATCTGCCTCAGCGACAGGGAATCACGGATCAAACATTTGGGGAATCCCGAATCCAATCAGGATGAACGCGCTCTAGGCTCCAGCGCGGGTCGTCTCAGTCAGCCATCGGCATTTCGTACACAGTGCAAGCTCAGCCCCTTTACGCGTTCGACTTGGGAAGGCGGATGGTAAACAGAGTGCCGTTTTCGTCAGAACGGGTGAGTTCCAAGTCGCCACCGTGACCGCGGACCAATTCTGCTGAAATCGCCAAGCCCAAGCCACTGCCGCCCTTGCGGATACCCCCCTGGAACGGCGTGAACAAGTGTTCTCGGGCTTTGGGTGGCAAACCAGGCCCAGTGTCCTCAACCGCGATGATCCAGTCTTCCTCGGTCTCGCTTGCGGAGATTGTCACAGACCCTCCGTTTTCGGACCCGGTCAAAGCCTGGCGCGCATTGCGAACCAAGTTGCCCAGGACACGGTAAAGCTGCTCCGGATCGGCGCGAACCATCATACCCGGAGGAAGGTCAGTGTTTAGCATACACCCTTGATCTGGCGCGGCCAGACGCTCGCCTTCCAAAACATCATCCACGATGCCCATGAGCGGCACGTAGGACAGTTTGGGCGGTGGCTCCTCGGCACGGCCAAAGGCCAGAGTGCTTTCACACAGGTTCACGGCACGGCTGATGGAGCCCACCAGTTTCGGCGCAACCCGCTGAATGCGCGGGTCCTCGCTGCGCTCCATACTGTCAGCAAACAGTTGCGCCGCGCTGAGGATGTTGCGCAGGTCGTGGCTCACCTTGGCCACGGCCCCGCCCAGTTGCGCCAACCGTTCCTTCTGCTTGAGCGCAGCCGTCAACTGTTGCTGCATGGACTGCAACGCTTCCTCGGCGCTGCGCAATTCGGACACGCTGGCCTCCGGCGTGATGATCCGACGCGCGTCTTCGGGCGCGGCGGCATAGCTTTGCATGTAGCCCACGACGCCTTTGATCGGCTGGACCAAAATCCGGCGTACTGCGATGAAAAGCAGCGTGGCCGTGACCGCCGAGATCACCGCCGACAAGATCAGAATGCGTTGCCCATAATCAATCATGGCCATCCGCAGCGGTTCGCTTTCCATGGTCACTTCGATCAAAAGCCCCGCATCCCGTGTGGGCGAGCCGATCACTCGAATGATGGATTTGTCAGTTTCCACCAAACAAAGCATCGCATCGCGGATCAGAGTGAAGACACTGGCGTCACGCAGATCAAACGTTTCGGCGATGGGCGATGGGATGGGGGACGACAGCACAAGCTGGCGCATCTCGTCCCGGCGCAGCACCACGTTGAACACGCCAGCATTTTCCAAAAGCTCGCGTTCCAGATCCTCAGCGATCATTTCGTCGGCCAACAAAGCGAGGCTCGCAATCTGCGCCCGTTCCAACCGACTGAGCAAGTAGTCTTCGCGATACCGCGCCACCGACGGCACGAAGATCAGCACTTCGGCGATCATCACAAAGATCACCGTGAGCACCAAAAACCGGCCGGACAGCGAATTGAGGAAGGGCATGGAACTCCTCAGGGAATGACGCGTTGCACCGTCCGCACAATCCGTTTCAACAACGGGCTGTCAAACAGCTTGGGCGAGAAGTAGGCACCGGCGGCGCGTTTGTTAACCTCCCCCAGGGTTGGATAAGGGGCTACCATGCCCGCAATAGCCGACATTTTTAGTTTGTTGGCAAGGGCCAAGGCCCAAACACCAATGAGTTCCCCGGCCTGTGCACCAACGATAGACACGCCCACAGGGCGGCCTTTGACCACCATCACCTTAATTTGGCCAATGGTCTTGGCTTCGGCCAGGGCGCGGTCGTTGCCGCCATATTGCGCGGTGGCAACGGTGAGCTTGTCGCCATGGGCCGCGCGGGCCTCGGCTTCGGTCATGCCAATTTGTGCAATCTCGGGGTCGGTGTAAGTCACTCGCGGGATATGATCCTGCCGTGTTTTGGCCGGCAGACCCAGCAGGATGGGTCGGATAATAACACCCGCGTGGTAACCCGCAAGGTGAGTGAATTGCCCAAGACCGGCCACATCGCCCACCGCATACACCTTGGGGTTCGAGGTCCGCAGACCGGCATCCACCTTGACGCCAGCCTTGGTGGTCTCAATCCCAGCCTTGTGAAGCTCTAAGTCTTCAATGTTGGGCGTGCGGCCCACCGCGATGAGCAAGTGACTGCCGGTGACCGAAGAGCCGTCGCTCAAATGCACGCTGATCTTTTCGCCAGATGCAGACACGCTCGCTGCCCCTTGGTCTTCGCGGATGTCGATGCCTTCGCCGCTCAACTGCTCAAGTACGGGAGCCACCATATCTGGGTCGTCCCGACCCAAGGCTTTTCCCGCTTCGATCACAGTGACGTCGGAGCCAAGCCGCCTGTGGGCTTGCGCCATTTCCATTCCGATGGGACCGCCACCGATGATGATCAGGTGATCCGGGCGGTCGCGCAGATCGAAAATGGTTTCGTTGGTGAAGTAAGGCACCTCGGCCAGACCAGGGATCGGCGGCACCGCGGGACGGGACCCCGTGGCGATCACGAACCGGCGGGCGGTAATGGTGTGATCACCCGCTTGCACAGTTCTTTGGGACGTGAAGCGCCCGAATTCTTGGATCACGCGGACGCCCAGACCTTCGAACCGCTCCACACTGTCGTGGGGTTCAATGGCAGCGATCACATTGCGCAAGTGGTCTTTGGCCCCGGCGAAATCCACTTCGGCCAACGCCGGGCTGACCCCAAAGCCTTCGCCTTGGCCCTTGGCGTGGGCGGCTTTACCGGCAGCCAAGAGAGCTTTGGACGGGACGCAGCCGTAGTTCAGACAATCGCCCCCCATTTTGTGACCTTCAAGCAGGACCACATCCGCCCCCATCTGACTGGCACCGGCTGCAAAAGACAGCCCACCAGAGCCCGCGCCGATCACGCAGACGTCGCATTTGATATCAGCCATGGTCAGAGCCCTTTCTTGCCGCGCAGGGCTTTGATGACGATGGGCAGCGCGGCTAACGCCGCGAGACCCAGGATGGGAAACAGGATGTGGGGTTCGAAAATGATGCTCAGGTCCGGGCGTTCGCCGGCCGCAAACACTTCGCCGAGCCCCGCACCGACCGAAGTGTAAACCACAGCACCGGGAATGATCCCCAGAAAGGTGGAGATCGCGAACCGGCTTAGAGGCACGCCCACCAGGGCAGGTACCAAGTTGGCCACGAAGAATGGCACCACAGGGACCAGACGCATGAGAAACAACATTTCCCACTGGTTGGCGTCGATACCGGCTTTCATCTTTTGCACGATACCCGATGAGGCATCCATCTTCGCTGCGAGCTTTTCGCCCAGCCCCCAACGGGCGGCGAGGAAAATACCGATGGCCCCCAATGTGGCGCCTATAATGTTGAAAAGCGCACCGGGAAATGTGGCGAACAGGAACCCGCCGGTGAGCGTGGCAATGGTTGCGCCGGGCAAGCTGAACGCCACGATCAGAGCATAAAGCACAATGAAGCCTGCCACAGCCACCACGTAGTTGGCGTCACGGAACGCCAGCAGCGCCTCACGGTTCTCGGCCAGCGTGTCAAAACTGAGGTGCTCGCCAAACGCGATAGCACCGGCTACGGCACCCAGAGCCAACACGATCAAAGGCAGTCGCTTCACCCAAGGGGATCTTCTTGCTTGGGCAGGAGGCGGGGATTGGCTCAGTTCGGTCACAGCGGATATCCTTTCGTCGGTCGGCTTACCCTGCAAGTGCGCATCCGCGTACCCCTGTGACAGCCAAGTCACGCCCGGTTGATGGGGAGTGACGGACAGGCGCTCAGTGTTACAAATGTTTCACTCATAATGAAATGCGCCCTAGCGAAGACCGCGGAAATGGAGGGGGTAACCGATGCGGCTGAAACAATTCATTTGCTCTCGCCGATAGTTTGGCTGTCGTCGCCTGAGCGAGCGGAGGATAGAACGCCTCAAAAGAGTGCCCCAGTAGCCGTTTCGCCTAGTCGGGCAATGGAGAGCCCTTAGGTTTTGCCACGCTCTCCAGTCTTACAAACACCTGGATTGAGACGCATTTGAAGTCTCCCTGTCAAAGATACGCGCCCAGGCGTCCATTCAAACCAAGCTGACAAGTCGCCCATCAACATTCCGTCGATGGGAGACGATAGCCGCAACAATCGCCAAAATGGTTGGCAAACTCAATTGACTCACTGGGTCTGACCGCCTAGAGGCAGGCGCTCAGATAGATATTGACCAGCGGTCCCCATCCGAGGGGGCTTCGGGAGTTCCGAAATGAAACGTACGTATCAGCCGTCCAACCTCGTGCGCAAACGCCGCCATGGGTTCCGTGCGCGCATGGCCACCAAGGCAGGCCGCAAAATCCTCAATGCCCGCCGTGTGCGTGGCCGGAAGTCACTCAGCGCGTGATCGGCGCGCTGCTTTTCCGTGACCCAAGCGGCTGAGCCGCCCCATCTGACGCGCCCGCAGGTCCTGCGGAAGCGCACTGATTTTTTGCGTGCCGCCCGCGCTGGCCGGGCCCACACGCCCGCATTCACACTCCAAGCCCGAGATCGCAGCGACGCCTCACCAGACGGCGGCGTGCGTGTTGGCTTCACCTGTTCCAAAAAGGTGGGCAACGCCGTGGCCCGCAATCGAGCCAAACGCAGGCTCCGTGCCATTGCAGCCGATGTGTTTCCGCGACTGGGCAAATCTGGATGGGATTACGTGCTCATCGGGCGTCCAAACGTGACAGCGTCCCATCCGTTCCAACAAATGGCGGCTGATCTGGAAACGGCACTGGCGAAAGTGCACAGCGCGCGGAGGCCGAAGGGATGAAGGCCCTTGCATGGCTCCTGGCATTGCCAATTCGCGCCTACCGACTGCTGTTCTCGCCCTGGGTCGGTCACAATTGTCGGTTCCATCCCACATGCTCAGCCTACGCCTTGGAAGCTCTAGACCGCCATGGACCGTTTCGCGGCCTTTGGCTGATCGTGCGCCGCCTGGCCCGCTGCCATCCCTGGGGCGGCTCCGGCATCGACAACGTCCCCGATTGAGCATCGCATGAAACGGACCCTCCCCCTTGCTGTCACTGTGGCACTGGTGCCTTTGCATGCCCTAGCCGATGAGATCGAAGCGTTTGTCACCGCCAACGTGATGGACATCCTCTATCACGAACTGGGCCACGCAATCATCGACACAGAGCTTCTGCCCGTCTTCGGCAAAGAAGAAACCGCCGCCGACTATTTCGCGGCCATCATGATGCACGTGATGCACAGCCCGAAAGACGCCCGCGCCCATATTCTGCACGTGGCCGACGGCTACGCCGCCAATGCCGAAGTGGAACCCCATGACGACGGGTCGGGCATGCACGACAGCTACCCTGAGCGGTATTTCAACACTCTGTGCCTGCTCCATGGCTCTGCGCCCAATCGTACAAGGTTTCTGCTGCGCAACGATTGGCTGCCCGAAGACCGCGCGGAAACCTGTGAAGAGGAATACGACCTGGCCTTCGAAAGTTGGACCGGTGTTTTGGATGTCCTTGAGGGCTCGGAGACAGGTCACAAACTTTTATTTGCCAACGACATGGGTGAACCGACGCTGGCGCAAAGTGTCATTGCCGAACAGGTGGTCGCGATCAATGCACGTTTCAGTTTCGCGCAAGACATCGTGGTACGTTTTGAATTCTGCGATGAAGCCAACGCCTTCTATGATCCCGAAGATGTTTCGATTATCTTCTGCGCCGAGTTCGAAGACGAATTGTACGACCTAGCCCCCGCGCCGTAATCTCCCCTGCGCCAGCCCAAGGTGACCCAGATGCTCGATGACGTTAATGACATCCACCCGCTGTTCCACGGGGCGCCCCAAACCACGGAATTCCGCAAGCTGCGCAAACGGATCATCCGGCACACGCGCGAAGCGATTGAGCAATACGGCATGGTCGAACGCAACGCCCGCTGGCTGGTCTGCCTTTCGGGCGGCAAAGACAGCTACACCCTTCTAGCCGTGTTGCATGAACTGCAATGGCGTGGGCTGCTGCCGGTGGACCTTCTGGCGTGCAATCTCGACCAGGGTCAGCCCGGTTTTCCGGCCACAGTTTTGCCCGAGTTTTTGGAACGTATGGGGGTGCCGCACCGCATTGAATACCAGGACACCTATTCCGTTGTGGTCGACAAAGTGCCAGCCGGGCGGACCTACTGCGCCCTGTGTTCGCGCCTGCGGCGGGGCAATCTTTACCGGATTGCGCGGGAGGAAGGGTGCAGCGCGGTGGTTCTCGGCCATCATCGCGACGACATTTTAGAGACATTTTTCATGAATCTGTTCCATGGTGGACGCTTGGCCACCATGCCGCCGAAGTTGCTCAACGAGGAAGGCGACTTGTTCGTCTATCGCCCGCTGGCCCACGTGGCCGAAGTCGATTGCGAAAAGTTCGCCCGCGCCATGAATTATCCGATTATTCCTTGCGATCTCTGCGGCAGCCAAGACGGCCTTCAACGTCAACAGGTTAAGGCCATCCTTGATGGATGGGAACAAAACAGCCCAGGTCGGCGACAGGTCATGTTCCGGGCGTTAATGAACGCCCGGCCCTCACATCTGCTGGATCCAAAGCTGTTCGATTTCGCCGGTCTGAGCCGTGAAACCGATCAAATTGACACGACTTTCTAGAAAAACGCCGCCCCGAATTTAGGGCTTTGGCAGCACTGCCGCCCCTAAATTGCGCCCCGTATCCACCCGCGGGACAGCAGAGGGGGTCATATGGACAGGGACACGCTCGCCCAATTTCGCACGCAACCGCTCGGCCAACTGGGCCTTCCGGCCTTGCTATCGCTATTGCCGGCCGCCGGGGTGGTGGCGTTCTGGGTCATGGGGGTCACTGGGCTCTATGCGGTGGCCCTGGGCGCGCCCGTGGTCTTGGCGCTATTCGCGGCCTACCAACGCCAAAGTATGCCCTTGAGCGCAAAATCAGATACGCCCGCACAGGACATTCACCGATCCGATCTGATCGCGATGCTGGACACTATTCTGGCAGACCGCAGCAAAACTGGGCTTTCCGCCGCTTGTTTCCTTTTGGACATTGACGACTACGCGGTCATGCGAGACCGGCTCGGGGTCCGAGCCATGGATGAAATTGACAGGCGAGTGCGCGAACGCCTCAGCACATCGCTGCGCCGGTCCGACAGAATTGCCGCCTTTGGTGCCGGGCAGTTTGGGCTGATCACTGGGTTCGGTCCCAAAACTGATCTGGAGGGTATGCTCCAGATCACGGCGCGGATCCAACGAACACTGGCAGAACCCATTGTGCTTAGCGGAACCCATGTGCACCTGACGGTGTCCATCGGTTTCGCCCAACCGGAACGGGTGCCCTCGGCCACCGGTGCAAAGATGATGGACGCCGCTGACGCAGCACTTCGGGAAGCCAACAACTATGGCCCAGGTTCTGTGAGGGCCTACTCGCCAGAAATTCACCGCAAACGCGTCGCCGCGACTGAAATGATCGACGCCTTCCGCGATGCATTGGAATTGGGTCAGGTCCGTCCATGGTTCCAGCCACAAATCAGCACGGACACCGGCGAAATCACCGGGTTCGAGGCCCTGGCCCGTTGGACAAACCCGGAAAAGGGTATGATCCCGCCCTCGGAATTCTTGCCCGCTGCAGAAGCCGCTGGCCTGCTCGAACGTCTGGGGGAGGTGATGCTTTATCACAGCCTCACCGCTTTGAAGGCTTGGGATCGATCTGGCCTTTCGGTGCCCACAGTGGGTGTGAACTTTGCAACTGACGAACTCCGCAACCCTGCCCTGGTGGATAAAATCGCTTGGGAACTGGACAGGTTCGACCTGGAGCCCAAGAGGCTCACCGTGGAAGTTCTGGAAAACGTCATTGCCGACAGCACCGACGACATCGTAAGCCGAAACATCACCGGTCTTTCAAACCTGGGGTGCTGTATCGACTTGGACGATTTTGGCACGGGACACTCATCGATCACCAACATCCGCCGCTTCTCGGTCACGCGTTTGAAAATCGACCGCTCATTTGTGATGCGTGTGGACTCCGACCAAGAACAACAGCGGATGGTCGCCGCCATTTTGACCATGGCGGAACGCCTCAACCTGGAAACCCTGGCCGAAGGGGTCGAGTCAGGATCAGAGCACGCCATGCTGTCACAACTGGGGTGCGGCCACGTCCAAGGCTACGGGATCGGACGCCCAATGCCATTTGAAGATACGCTCGCCTGGATGGCGCAACACACTGCCAAACTGGCTGTGGCCCCCAGGATCGGAGGGCACGCGGCAGAGTAGTTAATTCCGCCTGAATCCGCGGCGAGCCCCTCAACCGGCACCACGGGCCTGGATTGTTCTCGACCCGGGCTTTCAAAACCGGCAAACGCCCATGCTGTGGGCGCGTCAAAGTCCCGAAAACCTCCAAGATTCACAGAACCGCGTCACATCCGCCCCTGCATTCGCTCGGGCGGCTGCATTATATCAACTTGACCTTTGCCAACACCCACTGTTGAACCGCTCCACTGACCAAACCGTAGGTGATGCCCCCCATGGATGATCAAAACAAGAACCTGATCCTCGCTTCTGTGCTGAGCTTCTTGGTGATCATAATTTGGTTTGTTCTGTTCCCACCTCCTGAACCGGTGCCAGAACTGGACACCACATCAACGGATTTGACAGCGCCCGCCCCATTGTCCGCCGACGGGGCAGCCCCAACGCCACCCGCAGCGCTCGGGACCGCAGGGGCGCCGGCTGCCAGTGCATCGCCATCCACAGCCGCCACGGAAACTGCGCGTCTCGACATCGACACCCCACGGTTGGGGGGCTCGATCTCGCTTCTTGGTGGTCGCATCGACGACCTGGAATTGCGCGGCTATCGTGAAACGCTGGAACCAGACAGCCCATTGGTGACACTGCTTTCGCCGGTCGGTCAGGCCCATGCATACTACGCGCTTTACGGGTGGGCGCCCGGCGCAAGCCTCGAATTTGACCAAGTGCCGGGGTCCGACACCGAATGGGCACTCACCGACGGCGACACACTTGCGCCGGGCAGTCCAGTGACACTGAGTTGGGACAACGGCGCAGGCCTCGCGTTTGAACGCACCGTCTCGGTCGACGAAGACTTCATGTTCACCGTCACGCAAAGCGTGCGCAACAGCGGAACCGAGACCCACCGCCTCGCCCCCTACGGCCTTGTGGCCCGCCACGGCGAGCCGGAGACCATTAACTTTTTCATCCTGCACGAAGGCGTTGTCCGCATGAGCGACGGCGAATTGCAGGAAATCGACTACCCCGACATGCCCGACATGGACTTTGTCGAACGGGAACAGGCCCGCGCGGACGTTGTATCCGTCCAAGAAAATGGCTGGGTGGGGTTCACGGACAAATACTGGATGACTGCCTTGGTGCCACAACCGGGCACGCCGTTCACGTCAGTGGCCAAGTATGTGGCCAGCGCCGACATTTACCAGACCGAGACACGCCTGCCGACCATGACCGTGGCACCGGGCGAAACCGTGGAAGTCACCACACAACTGTTTGCCGGTGCCAAAGAATGGGAAGCCATTCGCAGCTACGAACAAACCGGCATCGTTAACTTCATCGACAGCATTGACTGGGGCTGGTTCTTCTTCCTCACCAAGCCGATCTTCTGGCTGCTGCACGAGTTGAACCTGCTCATCGGCAACATGGGCTGGGCGATCATCGCGCTGACTCTGGTGCTCAAAGTGCTTCTGCTGCCGCTGGCCTTTAAGTCCTACGTCTCCATGGCGAAGATGAAAGAGCTTCAGCCGGAGATGGAGAAGCTCAAAGAACGCTGTGGCGATGACAAGCAGAAAATGCAGCAAGAGATGATGGAGCTTTATAAGAAGGAAAAGGTGAACCCAGCCGCGGGCTGTTTGCCGATCCTTCTGCAAATCCCCATTTTCTTTTCGCTCTATAAGGTGATCTTCGTCACCATCGAACTGCGACACGCTCCATGGTTGGGACCGTTCCAGGACCTTTCTGTTCCCGATCCCACATCAATCATGAACCTCTTTGGTCTGCTCCCGTTCGACGGACCGGAGCCTGGATCGATTATCGCGTTGGTGTTCATCGGAATTCTGCCCCTGATCCTGGGCATTTCCATGTGGCTGCAACAAAAGCTGAACCCTGCGCCCACCGACCCAACGCAGCAAATGATCTTTGCCTGGATGCCCTGGGTGTTCATGTTCATGCTCGGCGGCTTTGCCAGCGGTCTGATCATCTACTGGATCGCCAACAACGTGATTACATTCGTGCAGCAGTACGCGATCATGCGCAGCCAAGGGTACACGCCGGACATTTTTGGCAATATCAAGGCCGGGTTCCAACGCAACAAGGCTGATCCCAAGTGAGCGCTTCGGTCGGGCTCCTGTGGCGGTACCCGATCAAAGGCATCGGGTGCGAACCGCTGACGTCGGTCACGCTGACCGCAGACCGCCCTTTTCCCGGCGACCGGGCTTGGGCTGTATTGCGCGACGGGCAAACGGACACGGGTGAATGGCAACGGTGCGCAACGTTCCTGCGTGGTGCGTCGGGGCCTAGCCTCATGGCCATCATGGCCACCACAACCCAACAGGGCATTGACCTGCGCCACCCGGACAAGGCGACGCTCAGCTTTGACCCCGAAACCGAAGCGAGCAAGCTTTTGGATTGGCTTGGCGGCATCTGGCCCGACGACAAGTCCGCGCCTGCGGGACTGGTGAAGTCTCCACCGCAGGGCATGAGCGACGTGGACTACCCATCGGTGTCCATCCTCAGTTTGGCATCGCTGGCCGCGCTCGGCCAAGCGGCGGGCCGGACGCTCGACCCCCGCCGGTTCCGCGGGAACCTCTGGCTGGACGGGCTGGCCCCATGGGAAGAATTTGAATGGATCGGCCGCAAAATCGCTGTGGGCAGTGCCGTGCTTGAGATCGTGGAACGCAATGAACGGTGCCGGGCCACCGAAGCCAACCCGGACACTGGGCACCGCGACACCGACGTGCTCGGTATCCTCGAAGAACGCTGGGGCCATACCGATTTCGGCATCTACGCCCGTGTCATTCAGGGCGGAGAGGTCTCGCTGGGTGACAGCGCCGTTTTGATCTAATGGGCCCTGAACCGTATCAGCTTCACCCCATGCCCCAGCACCCACCGATGACCTTTCTGGCCCCCTTGGCCGAAGGGCGGTCCAATGTGGAGGTGGGCCGGTTCACTTACTACGATGACCAAGAGCAAGCGGGCGATTTCTTCGCGCGCAATGTGCTCCACCACTTTGATTTCACCGGAGACCGGCTCATCATCGGCCCATTCTGCGCCTTGGCGCATGGTATTCGCATTCACATGAATGGTGGGACACACGCCATGTCAGGGTTTTCGACCTATCCGTTCAACATCTTCGGGCATGGCTGGGAAGAGGGCTTCGACCCCAAAACCTGGGAAATCGAAAACCGCGGCGACACAATGATCGGACCGGACGTTTGGATCGGCACCTCGGCGGTGCTGATGCCCGGCGTGTCCATTGGGGCAGGCGCCATTGTCGCAGCCCATGCCGTTGTGACCAAGGACGTGGCCCCCTATGCCGTGGTCGCGGGCAATCCGGCCAAAGTGGTTCGTGTCCGGTTCGCCCCCGATACGGTGGCGCGACTTCTGGACATCGCTTGGTGGGACTGGCCGGTGGACAAAATCACCCGCAACCTCAATGCCATCCGCGGCGCAGTCTTGGCGGATTTGGAGGCGGCAGAATGAGCCCCCGTGCCTTTCCACTGACCCCAGACCCCGACGAAGCGAGCCTGGAGGCCGGTCGCAAGCTTTTCGCAGGCGAGACCAACTTCCTCAAAGGCGTGGTGGCAATGTCCGGCCTGCCCCCAGCGGACCGGATGGAGGTCTGCTTTGCCGGGCGGTCCAATGTGGGGAAATCCTCGTTGATCAACGCGCTCACCGGACGCAAAGGCCTTGCGCGCGCGTCAAACACACCGGGGCGCACACAGGAGATCAACTTCTTCACCCGCGGGGACCTCTACCTCGTGGACCTGCCCGGCTATGGCTTCGCCAATGCACCGGTGGCGGTGGTCGAGAAATGGCAAGCGCTGATGAAGGCCTACCTGTCCGGTCGACCCAATCTGCGCAGGGCCTTTGTGCTGATCGACAGCAGGCATGGTGTGAAACCGGTGGATGCCGAGATCATGAAGCTCCTGGACCGCGCCGCGGTGACCTTCCAGGTGGTGCTGACCAAAGCCGACAAGATCAAAGCCAAAGACCACAGCCAACTGATGGACCAAGTGTCCGGCGCGCTTTCAAAACACCCGGCTGCCTTCCCTTATGTGGTTCTGACATCATCCGAAAAAGGCGACGGTGTTCCGGTTTTGCGCAGCGTCATCCACGGCATTCTGGATGAAACCGGGTGAAGGTGATCCTCGGGATCATCCTCGTCCTTGTGGGTCTGGCCCTTGCCGTCCTTTTGGTTCCTCGGTTTGCCGCGACGCTGCTTGGCTGGTTTTACCCGGACGCGGTGATCTGGGTCCCCACCGCCGAACGGGCGGTTGTGTTCGCCATTGACGATGCGCCGGACCCACAGGTCACGCCAGCCACCCTGGATGCGCTCGACGCCATCAACGCCAAAGCCGTGTTCTTCGTGTTTGGGAGCCGGGCGCAGAGCGATGAAGAAAGGCGCCTGATCGTGGACATCCTAACCCGCGGGCATACCATTGGTCTGCACATGTGGGATCACACCACCACATCAAAGAAATCGCTGGACGAAGTGCGCCAGGAATTGACGGCCACTTGGGACGCCCTTGGGCGTGACGTGCCCGTTGACTATCTGCGACCCAGCAACGGCGGCCCCAGCAAAGCCATTCTCCAAGCGGCGGAAGAGGCTGGTCTGACAGTGATCGTCGGTGACATTATCCCGTTGGACTTCAACTATCTTTCGCCGGACCTCTATCGCCGCTATCTCCGTTGGATGGTACGACCTGGATCGCTGGTCACGTTCCATGATGACATTGACCACGGCCCCCATACCCCGGTCCTGATCCAACAGGTTGCGGAGGACCTGCGGGGCAAGGGGTATGGGATCATACCATTGCCCGAACCTGTCGATTAGCGCAGCGTGACCGACCGCTGAGTGTGACGCTACACGTGTTGACCGGCGTTCACTTCGATCTCGGTCCCGGTCACGTAGGAGGAGTCCTGCGTACACAGGAAGTGGATCACATCCGCCACTTCGGACGGCTGGCCCAAGCGGCGTAGCGGCAGGGTTTCCACAATCTTTTCGGTGCCAGGGCTGAGGATTGAGGTTTCGATCTCGCCCGGCGCGATGGAATTCACCCGCACGCCCAACGGTCCGAAATCGTGCGCCATCTCACGGGTCAGCGCCTTCAATGCGGCTTTCGATGTGGCGTATGCCGCACCGGCAAACGGGTGCACCTGATTGCCCGCAATGGAGGTGATGTTCACCACCGATCCGCGAGCCTCTGACAACTCTTCCCGCAAACCACGGGCCAAAACCACTGGCGCAAAGAAGTTCACATGGAACACGTGGCCCCAAGTGCGCAAGTCGGTGTCGAGCGTGTTCAGCCGCGCGCCTTCTTCCCCTTTGGGGGAAATGCCCGCGTTATTCACCAGCGCATCGAGCCGCCCCCCGATTTTGTCCTTGATCCCTTCAATGGCAGCGATGGTGTTTTTCGGGTCGGCCAAGTCCACTTGAATGTGATTGTCCTCACCACCGGGCCAAGGACACCGGGCATCAAACGGTTGCCGCGAACAGGTGAGCACGCGCCAACCTTCGGCTGAGAACTTCTTCACCGTGGCGTGGCCGATCCCGCGGCTCGCCCCGGTCAGCACCAATGTCTTCTTCTCGCCCATCACTGTCTCCACGCACCCTCGGTGGCAGTATACCAGCGCATCCCCCGCGGCAAAAGCCGCCCTTTAGCCCCCCTTGGCACGGGGACACGGACCATTTACCACCCGCTCCATTCCACGGAGCCGGAGCAATGAAGAAACAAATGGCCATGACGCGCGATTGGATCGCCACCGCACGGACACTCTCCGAGGCACTCCCCTATTTGCAGCGCTATGAGGGCGCGACGATCGTGATCAAACTGGGCGGCCATGCCATGGGCAGCGACGAGGCCATGGAAAGCTTTGCCCGTGATGTGGTGCTCATGCGCCAGGTGGGCGTGAACCCGGTGTTGGTCCACGGCGGGGGCCCGGCGAACAACGCCATGTTGAAACGGCTCGATATCAAGTCGGAATTTGTCAACGGCAAGCGGGTCACCGATGCCGCCACCGTGGAAGTGGTGGAAATGGTCCTATCTGGCCGGATCAATAAGGCTGTGGTCCAAGCCATCAACAACCAGGGCGGACGCGCGGTCGGTATTTCAGGCAAGGACGGCGGGCTGATGGTCTGCCGCCAGACCGACCCATCGCTTGGGCTGGTGGGCACGCCGGAAACCGTGGACACACGGTTGTTGGAGGCGCTCACTCAGGCCGAGATCATCCCCGTGATCGCCCCGCTGGGCGTCAGTCGAGACGGCGAAACCATGAACGTGAATGGAGACACCGCCGCCGGGGCCATCGCGGGCGCGTTGCAGGCGCGGAGGTTGCTGCTGCTCACAGACGTGGCCGGGGTGAAGGATGAGACCGGCGAGGTTGTGACCGAACTCACCGCGTCCCAGATCCGGGACCTCACCGACCAGGGCGTGATTGCAGGCGGCATGATCCCCAAGACCGAAACCGCGCTGGAGGCTCTGGCCCGGGGGGTTCGCGCCGCCGTGATCCTGGACGGTCGAGCGCCCAACGCATGTCTGTTGGAGTTGTTCACCGACCACGGTGTCGGCTCCATGATCCGCCGGGGATGAGCCGATGACCGAGGTGAGCGACCGCATCGACGCGCTGCTTGCCCCCCACGGTCTGATCAACATGGGCCACTGTACGCCGGAGCGCGGTGATCCAGTACCCTCGGACACAGCCACAGTTGTTCTGCTCGGGCCCCATCCACAGGCGTTCTGGCCGATCTTCACTGCATCGCCCGAAGCGCTGGATGGTTCCGCAGACCCAATGGACCGCTGGTCCCGGCGTGTGACCACGGGCATCGCGAAGTCCCTGAACGCGGCTGCTTTGTTCCCCTTCGAAGGCCCGCCCTATCAACCGTTCCAACGCTGGGCGCTCCGGTCAGGTCGGGCCTGGGTGTCGCCGGTGGGTTTCCTTGTCCACGATCAAGCTGGGCTCTGGGTCTCATTCCGCGGGGCGCTGGCGCTCACGGAACCATTGGACACCGCGTCGACACAAGCCCGCCCCTGCGAGACCTGCCAGTCCCAGCCCTGCCGCAGTGCCTGCCCCGTGAACGCACCACAACAGTCCACCTATGACACCGTCGCGTGCCACGCCCATCTCGAAACCGCGGCAGGGGGCGACTGCCTGACCCAGGGTTGTCGCGCCCGCCGCATCTGCCCCCTGTCAGAACGCCACGGCCGAAACCCTTTACAGTCCGCCTTCCACATGGAAGCGTTCCACCCATGCCGACACTCATCCTGATCCGCCACGCCAAGTCCGACTGGGGGAGCGGTGTGGCGTCTGACCACGCCCGGCCACTGAACGCCCGCGGTCAGACCGCCGCGCCGCTGATTGGGACGGCTCTGCGCGATCGAGGCCAATCTCCAACGCAGGTGCTGTGCTCCTCGGCCGCCCGTGCGCAGGAAACCTGGGCGGGGATAGAGACCGCCTTCACCGATCCGCCTGCACCGGAGATCGTGCACAGCCTTTATCTCGCCGCGCCGGACACGATGCTGGATATCTTGCGCAGCGCCACGGGGGAAACGGTGGCCATGGTCGGCCATAACCCAGGTATCGCGGCGTTGGCGGCCATGCTTTGCGCCACGGGCCCGGACCACGACCGGTTCCACGACTACCCCACCGGGGCTACTTTGATTGCCGACGTGGCGGGCTGGTCCGGGTTGGACGCGGGCCAAGCCACGGTCCAACACTTCTTCGTCCCCCGCGACTTGGCCGGCCATCCGTAAACAGTTTCCAAACGGCGGGCCATGTCGTTAACCTCTTCGCAGATTGAAGAGGTTTGCCATGGCCATTAAATTTACCGCGCCCACCAAGACCGCAGACACGGTCGCAGCGGTCCAAAGCGTTCTGCGCGCCACCTGTCTGATGATTGCTGAGCAACCTTTGTCCGCCATCGCAGAATTGCCTGATGTGTGGAAGGCTCTGCGCGGGACAAACAGCCACGCGCCTGAGAACCTGGCCTGGGTGTGGCATTCGATGACGCTGGCCCGAGCCACGGCGGACTTCTTGACCGTACTACATCGCGATGCGCTGGACCGAGCGTCGTCGGTGAACTTCGATCAATTCGAGGAAGCCTCCACGGAGTTTCTAGGCAACGCGACGCCACCGCCCGACAGCGCGCAGTTCGACGTGCTCGCGCTGCAATCGCCCGCCAGTCATGCGGCTTTCGCTAAGGCGCGCGAAGGGCTGGTGCCATTGATACTGGCTTCAACCAGCATCACCAAATTCGATGAAAAGACCAAACAAAGGGACACTCTCCTTCGCGAATTCGACAACTGCCTCAACCGCGCGTCGGTGCATGTGTTTTCGTCCGAATACGACCGGCTGAAAACGCTGGAGGACTACATCACCGGGACCGCCGCCGAACCCATGCGCCGCGAGGCCACATGGACGCGCCATGCCGATTGGGTGCAGCGGAAGTTCAGCACGGACCACGTGTTTTCCCTGGACGACAGCGTCACCGCTCCGCTCAGCCAGCTTTACCTGCGCCTGCGCTGTTACTGGCACGAAGAACTCCCCACGCCGCCGGAGAACGAAACCAGACGCTTCCGCCCACATCTGGCCGACCTGCATGGAACGGCGAATGACTGGCTACAATCGGATCACAAAGACACCCTGCGCCTGATTGCGGGCGGGCCAGGGTCTGGGAAATCCTCCTTCGCCAAAGCCTTCTCGTCGGAAGTCATCGATGCCCAAACCCACCGGGTGATCTTCTTCGAACTGCAACGCATGACCTTCCGGGGCGACCTGCGCACCGATATCGAGACCTATCTACAGGAACGCCACAAAAAGGCGGGCGACATCGGATCCCCGGCCATGCCGCAGGATGTGCTGGAGTGGGTGAAGGAAGACACCCGCCCAACGCTGTTGGTGTTCGACGGGCTGGACGAATTGACCTTCGACGACGCCCAAGCGGCGGAGGTGACGCGGAAATATATCCTCAAAGTGAAAACCTTCGTGGATGGCCAAACGGGTGATGGCACACGGATGAAGGCGCTAGTCCTGGGTCGCAACGCGGCGATCCAGGAAGGGATGCACGAAATGGGGCTGCCGCGTCACATGCTGCTGAATGTGGCTCCGATCCGGGGGATTGAGAGCGATGATCTAAAGTTTGAGTCCGTCGGGCCAGCGCGGTCAAAGGTTGAAGACCTGGATTTGAGCGCACTGGAAGAAGCCCTCACCAAAGACCAGCGGCCCGGCTACTGGAAAAAATGGGCGTTGGTGAAGCAGCTTGCGGATTGCGATCAGCCGGAGGCGGTCACGCATGAAGACCTGAAGGATCTCAACGTGGAACCGTTGCTCCTGCACCTGCTGATCATTTCCGGCTATTGCGACGACGCCAATTGGC
>JBCDFD010000043.1:0-17366 GCA_039178645.1 Pseudomonadota bacterium
GTTCGATTTTGCTGCCGTTGGGTAGGGAGTTGAACAATCCGGTGGCGCTCGGCAAGCTCCTTATTCTTCTGAAATATGACGGCACGGCAACGGTCTTGCTCGATGGGATGCAGGCCTCAGTGATTTTGATCTCCAGGGGCTTCTCGGTCCCGATCTGCCAATTCCACGATGTCGCGCGCACAAGTCTATTAGGCGAGGATTGCCAGGACGTGCTCGACAGTGTTTTGGAGGTTTTCGTCACTGCCATCTAAAAGGTTGCGCAACGCAACCGAGACGCATCGGTGGTTGAAGTGGACCGGACCGCGCTCGACCCACTGTTTGGGCTCGTCATCAACCCGCTTTTGCGTTTCGCCGCGTAAAGTCTTTCCATGGACCGCCGCGATGAGATTGGTCTGTCCGACGATGGCGGCGCTTTGCCTGCGCTCATCGATGTTACCATAGTGGGTGAGGCCGCCTTACAGTAAACCGACTTGGCCCTTCCTTTTGCGCCTTCCGAAACGGCCCTGCCCACTATTTCTGATCCGTCGACCGGTGAGGTGGTGTAGCAAGTCACACTAACGCAGACACGCCTGCCAATTGGTAGGCATGTATCGGACGGGTTTTGACCATTGTAGTTGACGGTACTGTAGCATTGGTGTTCGGGGTTGGCTTAGCGTCTATCGAAGCGATTGTGATTACTCTTCCGGTGGATTTCTCCAAAGCCAATCCTTTGGACTTTTGGACATCCCAGGGCTAGAACTCGAAGGCACCAGTCACGCCGTATCCAAAAACGGCGCATCTAATGTGGTGACTTTTCCGGTCACAGTTTGGTCTGGGATGACGGAGCTGACGCATGGAGAATTATCCGCTTGACCAGCCTTGAAAGAATTTGTCGGCCGAACGTGAGTGGGCATTCGTCGCCTTTTGCTCACCAGCCGCAGCGCTGTATGCATCCTTATAGTCGCTAAAGTGTCCGACCTTTTTTCAGCTTTTTCTTGAACATCGTGGCTAACGGCTCAGCCGCAACTAGAAAGGTGAACGTACCCAAAAAGGGTAAGGTCACTCTCTTACTTGCCCGCTGACCAAAGGGTTTCGCAGCACCTGGACACCTCCGATAACCCTCTCTGCTGCCGACGGACGCCCTGGCGCGCAGCATTTTGCGTCCGCTACCGCTGTATATTTGGTTGATGGGTGGATTTTTGGTTGGTTTTGGCGTCAGGCGGGCGCACCTCGGCTGAGCAGCCACCGTAATCGGCCCATGTTGTAGACGATGTTGGCCAGCGTGATCGTTGCCTTCGCGCGAGCGAGACCGATGGTCCGGATGGTGAGCCCCATGCGATCCTTCTGGTGACCGAAGACATGCTCGACCTTCGCGCGGATTGCGGACTTTCGGCCATTCGCCTTCGAAGTTCGTTTCGACATCGGGCGCCCTCGAGGCTTCTTGCGGTGGACCTCGCTTTTCAGGCCCTGCGCTTGCAGCCAGTCTTCGTTCGCCAGCGACCGGTACGCTGTATCCGCCCAAACCCCGCGCCCGGTATTGACCGTCTGGATCAGTCCTTCGCGCAGACGGGCACCATCATGCTGGGCCGCGTCGGTGATGATCTGGCGCCGAATGACCCCGTTCTGGCGGTCGATGGAAATATGGCTCTTGTAGCCGAACATCGGGATCGCGAGGTCTACCGGCTTGCTGCCGTCCGCACGGGCCTTCGCCTTGGAATACTTCACGGTCCAACGCGCGTTCGTGTCCTTCTGGGCCGCTTTTGCCGGCTTCTCGGGCCAGATCTCGTGCGCGCTCTTGCCTGCTTTGATGGCCGCTTTCTCGCCATCCGAATTGCGCTGGCGCGGCGCCGCGATGAGGCTCGCATCGATGATCTGCCCGGCCCGCGGGATGAACCCCGCCTGGTTGATCGCGCGGTCGAGCTCCTGGAACAGCGCGTCGAGCGCATCGGCCTTGATGAGCGCCTCACGGAAGTCCCACAAGGTATTCGCATCTGGCACCGTGTCTGAGAGACTCAGCCTGCAGAAGCGCATCCAGCTGAGCCTGTCGCGGACCATGCGCTCGGTCGCATCGAGGCTGAGGCCATGCAGGCTCTGCAGCACAAGCATCCGGAACTTCAACACGACGTCCAGTGAAGGCCGTCCGCCCTTCGGGCTTCGCGCGCCGCCAGCCGCCCGCTCCAAGATCGGGCGGAAGCGCTCGAAATCCACTGCGGCGTTCAGTGTCTCCAGAGGGTCACCACCCGCCGAGATCTCCGCCAGCCGGTCATCAACACTCCAGAACCCTACCTGCTTCGCCATCATCCACTCCACACCGCAACGGCAGTGAATCACGAAGAAGCCCATGCAGCCAGAGGTTTCCGGAGGAGTCCAGCTTCAAATCACCGGGGCCATTCCCATCGAACCGATGATCATTCAACGGCCCACCGCTTTGGCGGCATGCTCAATAGCTGCCTTGGTGAGTTCCAGGTCGGCCTCGTTCAACGCGAGGCTAGGGTACAACTTGCCCGGCGATTTGAAGACTCCGTGCTCGCGCAAGACGGCACTGTAGGTGCCATTCTGGGAAGGATCGTCGTGTCGGGTGTTTCGGTAATCTGTGCAGTCACTCTCGGTGAAGTAGACATCAAAGAGGGTTGGGTCGCCGCAGATACGGTGGGCTACTCCGTGTTCGGTCAGCGCGTGGGACTGCATGTCCATCAGCCGCTGCCCAACATCTTTGAGCCTATCATACTGTCCGTCTCGCCTCAGGACCTCCATGGTTTTCAGTCCAGCCGCTGCCGCCACCGGGTTGCCCGAAAGTGTGCCCAGTTGCATCAGCCAGCCATCTGCGCCGACGGCGGATTTGTCGAAATGCGCCATGATCTCCCGGTTGGCCCCCACCGCGGCAAGCGCAAAGCCACCGCCGATGATCTTGCCCAAAGTGCAAATGTCGGGAATCACGCCGTAGCGTTCCTGCGCGCCGCCATAGTCGAGCCGAAATCCAGTGACGATCTCGTCAAAGATCAGCAGGACATCGTGGGCGTCGCATAGGTTGCGCAGGTCCGGGAGGAACCCCGGTTGCGCCGGGATGATCCGCTGCAACGGTTCAACGATAATAGCAGCGATCTTTCTGGCATGTTCGTCGAACATGGCGCGCACAGCTTCGATGTCATTGAACGGGGCGATGAGCACATGGTCTGCCACACCGGCTGGGATGCCAGCGCTGTCTGGCACCGCCGTGGGGAAGTTCACACGCTGCGCGGGGGCCAGGCTCATCTGCGCCTCTGGGCTCATCCCATGGTACCCGCCCTCGAACTTCAGGATTTTGTCGCGTCCGGTGAAGGCGCGCGCCAGGCGGATGGCGTACATGTCCGCCTCGCCACCGGAGGCCACGAACCGGACTTGGTCACAGCAGGGCACCGCGTCGACGATGGCTTCGGCCAATTCTATCCCGCGCGCGTTGTTAGCGAAGAAGGTCTGTCCGCGGGGCAGGACCTCGAACACGGCTTCCATGACTTCGGGATGGGAATGGCCCAAAAGCATGGGCCCGGACCCGATCAGATAGTCGACATATTCCCGCCCGTCTTCGTCCCACACGCGGGACCCTTTGCCTTCGCGGATGATGATGCCTGGGTCGAAATTGCCGAACCCACCGGCGGGCAGAACCTCGTTGGCGCGCGCGATCCAATCGGCTTGGGTGAGAACCTTCAGCATCAGCACAACTCCAGATCGGGTTTGCCCAGCAACTCGCGGTCGATGGTGATCCCCAGGCCCGGACCTTCGGGTGGCACAATATGGCCTTCGGCGCGCGCAGGTGCCGATGGAGCTACCCGCGGCGCCACATAGCCCGACAAGTCACAGACATTCATCACCGCCCGTGGGGGTGTTGAGGCGCACAGGTGCAATGCCGCTGCTGTGGCGATGTCCGACCCCCAGGTGTCTTCCACGCACATCACTGCGCCCAAGTGGACGCACAGGTCACGGGCTTTGCGCGATGCTGTGAGCCCGCCAAACTTGGACAGTTTCACCGCCACAGCATCCATGCAGCCCAAGTGATAGCCTTCCAATAAAGACGCCGTGTCATGGGCGGTTTCGTCCAGCTTCATTGGCAGCCCACAGGCATCTTTCACTCGAGCACATTCTGCGGTGGTTGCACAAGGCTGCTCTAGCATCACATCCAGATGCGACACCGCCCGCCCAACTCGGATCGCGTCCAACACGCGGAACCCGCAGTTCCAATCGCCATAGACAATGGGGCCAGGGCCAACGGCCTCGCGCACTTTGATAAGCCGTTCCACATCGGCTTCCCAACCGCCCCAAGCACCAAGTTTGGCTTGAAACTGTGTCATGCCTTTGGCTTGAGCTTCCTTGGCCATGCGGGCCATTTCGTCGGGTTCAACGCACGTGATGGAATGGTAAAGCGGCAGCTTTTCCGACCGCAGTCCACCGAGCAACCGATAGAGCGGCAAGCCCGCCACTTGGCCGGTCAAATCCCAAAAGGCGATGTCGAGGGCCGACAGTGCATAGCGGTGCCCTGGTAGGTACGCCTCTGCCTTAGCCGTCGCAGCCTCCGCTCCGATGGGGTCAGCGCCCAGAATGACCGGAGCCAGCTCTTGCAGGGCAGGGGCCACGCCACGCGCATAGGCAGGCAGGTAATGCGGGATCGGGCAGACCTCGCCCCATCCCGTGCGGCCATCGTTGGTGTGCAGGGCGATCACCACCGTTTCGACCGTGTCGCAGGTTTTGCCGTCGGTCATGTAGTAGGTGGCGTGGCTGGTCAGGGGCAAGTGCCACAGGCTGAGCCCAGTGACCTTGATGTCCACGGTTGATTGCAGGAAAGGCTGTGGGACGTTCATTCGGCGGCCTCCAGCACGTTGTCGACGCGCGGCAAGAGGCTTTCAGGATCATAGGCAGGTGCACCGAGAACTTTGGCCGGTCGCGGTTTGCCATGGATGACAACTTCAAGCGCTGTGCCTGGTTCCGAAGCCGCTGGCGACACATAGGCGAAGGCCAGTCCATGTCCCACGCTGTGGCCGTAGAGCACTGATGCTGTGGACCCGACCACGTGCCCGTAGAGCAACACAGCCTCGCCGCCGTGGCCGTCGATGTCGCCCTCGGGCGCGATTTCCAGATAAACGCAGGTCCACCGCGGGTCGGATTTTAGTGTCAGGTCTTTGCCAAGGTAGTCTTTGTCTTGCCGCGCAAAGCGGAGCACATCGGCCTCTGCCAAGGTCACTTCGTTTGTGAGTTCACTTGCTCCTTTGAACCCCTTTTCCATCCGCATGACATTCATGGCGAAACTGCCGTAATCGGCGATGCCGTAGGGTTCGCCGGCGGTGCTGAGCGCGGTGTAGACATCGACCATAGCTTCGCGCGGCATATGGAATTCCCAGCCCAACTCGCCCGCATAGGACATGCGCAGTGCCCAGACTTGGTGCCCAGCGACGGTGATTGATTGTGCCGACAGCCAGCGGAAAGATCGGTTGTCCAGCGGCGCATCGGTGCAGGTGGCCAGCACATCCCGTGATCTCGGGCCATTGAGGGCCAAGGCACCCCAAGCCTCCGACAAGGCAGTGACCGTTACATCGGCACCGTCTTGGTGGGCGGCCAAATGGTCGAGCAGCCGTTGTTCAAAGAACGCCGCACAGACAAGGTAGAAACTGTCTTCGGCCATCCGAACCAGCGTGGTTTCCAATTCGATCCGACCGGCTCGGTTGAGCATGTAGGTTAGCGTGATCGACCCGGTTTTCTGGGGCATCCGGTTCGACGTGAGGCGGTCAAGCAGGGCGTAAGCATCCGGTCCTTCCACCTTCACTTTGGTGAAGGCGGTGACGTCCATGAGACCGACGCGCTCGCGCACGGCTTTGACTTCGGTGGCGACCAGATCGTCGACCGCTGTGCGGCGGAACGAATAGTGATCCTCTTGCGCGACTCCGTTTCTGGCAAACCAACGGGGACGCTCGAACCCGTAGACCTCTTCATGCACCGCGCCTTTGGCCTTGAGCAGGTCATGCAAGGGCGAGGGTTTGATGGGCCTCCCGGCCAGTCGGTTAAAATGTGGGAACGGGATTTCGTGGCGCAGGCAGTAGTCCTCTTTGGCTTTGATCACTTGCCACTCTTTGGTCGCGTAAGATCCAAACCGGCGCGGATCATAGTCTCGCATGGAAATGTCCGCCGCGCCGTGGACCATCCACCGGGCCAGTTCGCGGGTCAGGCCGGGGCCCCAGCCGATACCGATCTGGGTTCCACAGCAGCACCAATAGTTGCGAACGCCGGGTGCCGGTCCAATCAATGGATTGCCGTCTGGCGGATGCGAGATCGCGCCGTGCACATCGCGGCTGATCCCTAGCTCTGCAAAGATCGGCATCCGGTTCAGGCTCTCTTCGAGCCAAGGCATGACGCGGTCATAATCGGCTGCGAACAACTCGTTTTCGGCGTCCCAGGGACAATGGTTTTCCCAAACTGTGTTTGGATTGGTCTTTTCGTAGATGCCGATCAGGCCGCGCTGTTGTTCCATGCGAATGTAGCCGCTGACTTTGCGGTCGTCGCGGATTACCGGCAGTTCGCGGTCCAGGTCCTTGAATTCGGGCACTGGGTCGGTGACGAAATAGTGGTGGGTCATGGAGGTCATGGGCAATTGCAGCCCTGACCATTCCCCCATTTGCCGAGCGTAGGTCCCGCCCGCATTGACCACATGCTCGCAACGGATTGTGCCCTGTTCAGTGTCCACCAGCCATTCGCCATTCGCGTCTTGGGTGATGTTTGTGGCCCGGCACCGCCGGATGATCCGCGCGCCAAGCGCTCGCGCCCCCGATGCCATCGCCATGGTCACATTGGTGGGATCCACATGGCCATCATCGGGGGTGTGGAGCGCGCCAAGCACACCGTCGAGATTGTAAAACGGATGCAATGCGGCCACATCTTCGGGGCCGACCAGGGAAATGTTGAACCCCAGAGACCGGCCCACTGACAGCGTGTGCCTCAGCCAGTCCATTTCGTCTTCGGTGTAGGCCAACCGAAACGATCCGCAGCCGTGCCAGGTGACCGCTTGGCCAGTTTCTTTCTCCAGAGCGCCAGAATAGAGGCCGACGTTGTAGTCCACGCATTTGCCCAACGAAAAGCTCGACGTGGAATGGGTGATCTGGCCTGCCGCGTGCCAGGTGGAACCCGAAGTCAGCTCCGCCTTTTCCAAGAGCACCGTGTCTGGCCCCCAACCTTCGTGGGCCAGGTGATAGGCCAAGCCCACCCCCATGACCCCACCGCCAATAATGACCACGCGTGCATGGTTGGGGAACGCTCTGTCGGCCATCGGCGCATCCTTTCACTGGAGCGTTGAGGCGCGTTCATTCCTTGCTGGATCACCTGCTCTCCGCCTTACTCTCCGCGCGAACGCGAAAGGTGATGCGAGTTGATCCAACGATCAATGGACACGCCGTAAGAAACTGCTCGACAGGCTAAGTGTACATCTGTACCGTTGTCAATCATGGATGGTACAGATATTTCCTCACAGGTTCTGGAGCGGCTCAGCAGCGAATGGGATGCCCTGTCGCCTGAGGCCCAAAAGGCCGCGCGCTATGTCCTGGAAAATCCCCAGGATGTTGGGGTTTCAACGGTGCGCGAAATTGCTGAAGCCGCCAATGTGAAGCCCAACACATTTGTGCGCATGGCGCGGCAGGTGGGCTTTGAAGGCTATGAGGATTTCCGGGCCCCATTCCGCGAAGCGATTCGCAATGGGGCCGCCAGTTTCCCGGATCGCGCGCGTTGGTTGCAGGACATTCGCAAATCCGGCGAGTTGGGTGAGCTTTATGCCGAAATGGTGGGCGCTGCGCTGCGCAATGTCGAAGAAACCTTCGCCGGCATATCGGCAGACGCCCTACAAGCGGCCGCCGAGGCGATTTGGAACAGTCGGCAGATCTTCGTAATGGGCGTGGGTGTTCAAAACGCCAATGCGCGCAGTTTCACCCATTTGGCATCCACTGGCATGCCCCAGTTCCACACAATCCCGCGGGCGGGCTCCACTGCGGTGGACGATCTGGCTTGGGCCAACGGGCAGGATGTTCTGCTGGCCATAACGCTGAAACCCTATCGCAGCGAGGTTATCGAAGCGCTTGAGATCGCGCGCGAACAAGGGCTCACGATCATTGGAATATCCGACAGTCTTGCCAGCCCGCTGATCCGCGATGCCGACCACGGGTTTGTGGTGGCTGGTGACACGCCGCAGTTTTTCCCGTCCTCGGTGGCGACCACCGCTTTGCTCGAAACGCTCCTCAGCTTCGTCATTTCAGTGGCCAGCGATGAAATCGTGGAGCGGGTCGATAAGTTTCACCGCCGCCGCCATGAGCTTGGCATCTACGTGGGGGACCCCGAATGAACGCGCATCCTCAACCGATCCGATCCCTGGCCGCCCGGTATTACACCGATCCAAAGGTGTTTGAGGTGGAAAAATCCGGGCTTTTGGCGCGGACCTGGCAGTTTGCCGGGCACGTGTCACAAGTTGAAAACACCGGGGATTACTTTGCCTTTGAAATGGCCGGAGAAAGCCTGTTTTGCATTCGTGGGCGCGACGGGGAAATCCGAACCTTCTACAACGTCTGTCAGCACCGCGCGCATCAGTTGGTCGAAGGCAGCGGCACCGCGCGGGTAGTGGTCTGCCCGTACCATTCATGGACCTATGAACTCACGGGCAAGCTGCGCAGCGGCCCAAATCTGAAGTCGGTCCCCGGTTTGGACCGGTCAAAGATCTGTCTGACCGAGGTGCGCACCGAGGTGTTTCTCGGTTTCATCTTTGTGAACCTCGATCCAGACACCGAACCCATGGACCGGTGGTTCCCTGGGGTGCGCGATGAGTTGGCGTCTTTCATTCCGCACTGGGGCGAGCTTGCTCCGCTCGAATGGGTTGAGATTGCTGAAAACTGCAACTGGAAAATCTCGGTTGAGAATTATTCCGAATGCTACCACTGCACGATCAACCACACCAGTTTTGCCACCGGGGTGATCAAGCCCGAAACCTATGACATCCAACCCCAAGGGTATGCCCTGCGCCACACCACGGAGTGTTCTTCGCTCGATCAGATGGCCTATGACATCGACAGCGGTTTTCCAAACAACGACAGATATTCCTCCTGGTTCCTTTGGCCGATGTTCTCTTTCCAGGTCTACCCAGGGAACTTGCTAAACACATATCACTGGCGGGCGGTGGATGCGGATAACGTGGTGGTCTGGCGGGGCTGGTATTCGATCCGGGGCGAAGACAATGAAATCGTGCGCCGCATGGCGGTTCAGGACCGGGCCACAACGGTGGAAGAAGACATTCGTCTGGTCGAGTCCGTGCAACGGGGGATGCGGTCCCGCGGTTACGTTCCGGGACCGCTGGTGGTTGATCCGGCTTGTGGTTTGAATTCCGAACATTCCATCATGCATCTGCAAAGCTGGATGCGAGAGGCGATTGATGGCTGAGATTGCGCCCTATTGGCAGAACTACATCGATGGCGAATGGGTGGACGGCGGCGCTGGCCGCATTTCCGTCATTGATCCGGGTACGGGACAGTTGCTCGCTGATCATGCGTCGGCGGATGCGGCTGATGTGGATCGAGCAGTGCGTGCAGCCCGTCGCGTGCATCTGTCCGGCGCTTTGTCTGCGATGCGCCCCCTTGAGCGGGGGCGGATGGTCCAGGCCATGGGTCGCTATCTGCTGGAGAACAAGGACGAAATTGCACATGTCCTGACCTTGGAGCAGGGCAAACCACTCTGGGAAGCCCATGTGGAGGTCGAGGGCGCCGCGCTTTACTTCGAATATTATGGCAACCAGGCCAGCACGGTGGAGGGGCGGTCGATCCCCTTGGGCGCAGGCTATTTCGATTTCACATCGTTGGAACCTTTCGGTGTCTCGGCACAGATCATCCCATGGAACTATCCACTGGAAATGACAGCGCGGTCCCTATCTGCGGCTTTGGCAACGGGCAATGCTTGCGTGATCAAGACACCGGAACTGACGCCGCTGTCCAACGCTTGGATGGCGCGGGCTGCAGCGGCTGCCGGTTTCCCCGCCGGGGCGGTGAATGTCCTATGTGGTTTGGGTCAAGAGGCCGGGGCCGCGCTTTCGGCGCATCCGCATGTCAACCAGATCGTATTCACCGGCTCGGTCCCAACGGGCATCGCAATCGCAACGGCAGCTGCGCAGAATGTGGTGCCCTGCGTGCTGGAATTGGGCGGCAAGTCCGCCGCAGTGGTTTACGAAGACGCAGATCTGGAGGCGTTCGAGAACGACATCCGCTGGGGCATCTACTTCAACGCGGGTCAAGTGTGCTCGGCCATGTCGCGGGTGGTGGTCCACAGATCCCGCGCAGACGAGTTGATCGAACGCGCCGTGGCCGTGGCCCGCTCGCTCAGCGTGGGGCCCGGCATCGACCGGCCCGAGTTTGGGGCAAACATGGGGGCGATGGTGTCCGACGCCCAACGTGATCGCGCCGCCGGCATGGTTGAAGTGGCCCAAACCCAAGGTGCAACCGTCGCCACCGGTGGGCGGAAAATGAACATCCCCGGCGCGTTCTTGGAGCCGACTGTGATCCAAAACGTAACGGCAAACATGACCATCGCCCAAGAAGAGGTCTTCGGACCCGTTCTGTCCGTCCTGCCATTCGACAACGAAGATGAGGCCTTGGACATCGCCAACGGTACCCCCTATGGTCTGGTCAGCGGTGTGTTCACCGCCGATCTTGACCTTGCAAATCGTGCTGCGGCACGTCTGAGGGCCGGGCAGGTGTTTGTGAACGAGTGGTACGCCGGTGGTGTGGAAACACCGTTTGGCGGTTTTGGAAAGTCCGGCTACGGTCGGGAGAAGGGCCGCGAGGCTCTGCTCAACTACGTGCAAACGAAAAACATAGCCATGCGGGTTCGCTAGGCGCGACGCCCATCGACACCGCAGAGCACCAACAACAGGGAACTAAGGAATGTCGATAAAACCTCCGTTAACGGAGTTGCCCATCCAGACCGCCGATGGCGGTTTTTATAAGGGCTTCACCAAAGACGTGACCATCACCGCCAAAATTTTGGTGGGCGCGCTCATCCTCTGGGCGGTGGCTTTCCCCGAACAGGCCGGTGCCGTTCTGGGCGCGCTCAACAGCTTTATCTTGGCGTCGTTCAACTATTGGTACGTCTACGTCATGTTCTTCTTCGTCGTGCTCTGCCTCGTGCTGGCGATCTGGCCAGCAGCGGCCAAGCTGAAATTGGGGCACGCCGAGGACGAACCTGAGTTTTCCAACTTCTCTTGGTTCTCAATGATGTTCGGGGCCGGGATTGGCATTGGGATGCTGACCTTCGCCACCGCCGAACCGATGTACCATTGGGCGTCGAACCCCGACACCATTCGCGGGTTGGCCGAGGCGTCGAGCGCGGAAAACGTGCGCCCCGCCTATATTTGGTCTTTCACCCACTGGGGGTTTGCCGCTTGGGCTGCCTATGCCATCGTGGGCCTGTCGCTGGGCTACTTTGCCTATCGGCGTAACCTGCCGCTGACCATTCGGTCGGCGCTGGCTCCAATTTTCGGCAAAACTCTGTCGGGTCCCATCGGGCACTTGGTGGACATCGTTGCCGTGGTCGCCACAGTGTTGGGCGTCGCGCAAACTCTCGGGTTTGGCGTGGACCAGTTCGTGTCGGGACTCAGCCGGATCGGCGTCGGCGACTGGCTTTATACGACCGCCGCAGATGGTAGTCAGACAACGTCGACAGCGGCGATTATCGTTGCGCTCTTGGTGATCATGGGCGCCTCGACGCTTTCGGCGCTGTCGGGTGTGGGCAAAGGCATCAAGTGGCTGTCCAATATCAACATGGGGCTCAGCTTCTTCCTGTTGGCCTTCTTCCTGCTGTTTGGGTCCACCTTCTTTGGCTTGCAGACACTCTTCTTGGGCCTGTTCGACTACATCATCTCCATTCCGCAAAACATCCTGACGGTCTGGGTTGCGGACGGTGTTGAAGGGTCCGAGGCATCACAACTGGCCGGCTGGCAGGGTGGCTGGACCATCTTCTACTGGGCCTGGTGGATCGCATTTGCGCCGTTCGTGGGCGTGTTCCTGGCGCGTATCTCCAAGGGCCGGACCATCCGTGAATATGTTCTGGGCGCCATGATCGTGCCGTCGTTGATGTGCTTCATCTGGTTCGCCCTCGTGGGTGGCACTGCCATTCATTTGGAACTGACCGGCGAGGCTGCCGGTGCCATCACCGGTGCGGCTGCCTCTGACCAGTTGTTCGCGACACTGGCGGTGATCCTCAACGAAAACCTGGCCTGGGCCATGTCCTTGATCGTTGTGGTGCTGTTGCTCACCTACTTGGTGACCACGGCAGACTCCGCTGTGTTGATCATCAACACCATCAACGCCGCGGGCGACGAAGGTCCCAAAGCACGTCCGCATATCCTGTTCTGGGGCGCTGCCCTGGCGCTGGTTGTGGGGGCTCTGATCATCGCAGGTGGACTGGGTGCCATTCAGACCGCCATGGTCATCGGCGCATTGCCGTTCAGCGCGGTGATGGTTCTGATGGGGATTTCGTTGGTCAAGGCGATCTGGCGCGACGGTCGCCGCGAGGCTGCGGGCCTGCCCACCACCCACGGCAACGACGTGGCTGTGGAACCCGCTGAGTAAAGCTACCCTGGAATGGGCCTATGCGGGCCCATTCCCTTTCCTTTGCCCTCCCAAATCCTGAGATTTCCCCATGGACGACACCCTCTTTGAGACCGGTCTCGCGCAGCGCAAAGCAACGTTGGGCGCAGAGTACGTGGAGAAAAACCTCGCCGCAGCGGATGATTTCACCCGCCCGTTCCAAGAGGCCATGACGGCCTGGTGCTGGGGTTTTGGATGGGGCGACGATGTGATCGACCCGAAGACTCGCAGCATGATGAACCTCGCCATGATCGGGGCCTTGGGAAAGATGCATGAGTGGGAAATCCACTGCCGCGGCGCCATCAACAACGGTGTCACTCAAGATGAAATCCGAGCGATCATCCACGTGGTCGGCATTTACTGCGGTGTGCCCCAAGCGCTGGAATGCTTCCGAGTGGCGAAAAAGGTTTTGGAGGAAGCGACACCAGACACGGCCTAGGGTTTTTCTTCGATGCGTTGGAATCTCGTGGTTGCCACACGTCGCATCGCCACAGGGCTTCTAGCCAATGGGTCTCACCTTGGTGACCTCAAGACCTAAGGGGCAGGGTGGTTTCAGATGGGCTAGAAACTCCCCAGTGCCCTTCGTGCGGCAGTCGAGCCTCAAATCGTCCCTCTGAAACCAACCGCATCGCACACGTTTGAGATCATCAAACGCTCAGTATTCATATTCCAGATATGCGCCGACAGTCAGGGGTTCTCCAACCACCGCGTTGGTGGCACCGCCTCCGGGACGTCGCGTGACGGCATAGTCTTCGTCAAGCAAGTTGCGCACATAGAGACCAGCCGTCAGACCCCGCCAGTCATATGCCGCTTGGGCATTGACCACCCAATGGGCGTCGGACGTGTATCGGGGGTCGTTGTCCACATTGAAAAACGCGCTGTCGGTGTAGGATGCATCCAAACCCAAACGCAGCCCGTTGGCAAATGAATAGGTCCCGCCCAACGATCCTGTCCATTGCGGCGCTTGGGGGAATTCGTTGCCGGAGAAATCAACACCGTTGTTTTCAAAGTCGATGATGTTGGATTTCACGTAGCCAATGGTGGCGTAGACATCGAGGTCGGGAGTGGCAGCGGCCTGCACTGTTACTTCGCCGCCCCAATATTCGGACTCGCCTGCGTTGGTTGTGTTCACGTCCAGATCGTCCCCGGATGGGCCTTGTACGTTGACCTGTTGATCTTCCCAACTGGTGTAGAACACGTTGGCGAAGGTGCGAATGCGGTCGCCCCGGAAGGACCCGCGGAAGGCCAGTTCGTAGTTCCAAGTGTATTCGGGATCGTATTCATTGATCTCGGCGGTGAACAGGTTCTGCTGCGCGCCCCCGGCTCGGTATCCGCGCTGGATGGTGAAACTGGTGGCGATGTCCTGGGTCCAGTCGTAGGTCACGCCAAGCTTCGGCAGAAACGCCTCGTAGGTGGCCTTGGTCTGAACACCCGGTTCACCGGCTAAGAAGTTCGCCAGCAGTGGACCCACTAAAGGCTGCAAGGGTGGTGGAATGAAGGCCAGCGCATCCTCTGACGTCTCGCGCACATCACTGATCTCGTTCTTGATCGTTTCCCGGTCATAGCGTGCGCCGACGGTCAAGGTCAGGCCGGGCAGGTAGGCCCCAAGGTCCACATCCCCTTCGCCGTAGATCGCGAAGTTTTCTGTTTCCACTTTCACATCGCCCGTGCGTGTGATGGTCACGCGATCTGGAACAAAGCTGCCCACTGGCGGTGGCAGGAAGCTGTTTAGGCGAGCCGTGAGCCCGTTGGGACGATTGTATTCGGCGTCCATGTAAAACATGCCCACCACGCCTTCGACCGTGTCGGTGCTGAACCGCAAACGCAGGTCCTGCTCAAAACTGTCGGCGTCACCTCCAACGGTCAGGAGCGAGTCACCGCTCGGACCATCGATGTCCTCCTGACGGTAATAGTCGTCAGAGTAATAGTTGGTCTCTGACTCCAACCGCAGCCTATCGTTGATGTCCCAATTGACCCTGAGGTCCCAAATCTGGGATTCGATGCTTTCCTCGGCCTCGTCATTGGCGAAGTTCTTGCGGTCTGGCGGGAAGAATTCATCCGCCACCAAATCCTCGCCCATGGAACTGTCCGAATAGGTATAGGACAGGATCGTTTCCACCTGAGTGCTTGGATCCCACCGCAATTTGGCCCGGTAGGTTGTCGACTCACGTGCATCGTAGTCGTCTTCGCCCCTTGTGGGGTTGTCGACCCAACCGTCCGACGTGAAATAGTCGGCTGAAAATCGGAATGCGAGCGTATCCGCGATCAGCGGTGTATTGGCGAGGATCGACGCGCCGCGGGTGTCGCGGCTGCCATACTCAAGGCGGGCTTTGTATTCCTGGTCATAGCTTGGATCGTTGGACCGGATCACCACCGCGCCGGCCAGGGCGTTGCGGCCCTGTTGCGTGGATTGCGGTCCGCGCAAGATCTCCACCTGGTCCAAATCCCAGGTGGAATAGGCGCCCAAAAAGGTCGATTGGTTGTCAGGCAGTGCCACGCCATCCACTTGGGTGGATACCAACAACCCGCTGCCCGCGCCGAAGCCCCGTTGATCCACACCGCGGATGGAAAAGCCTTTGTCGCCCAGCGGGCGCGCCACGTTGGCAGCGCGGTCAATCGCTTGGTAGATGCTGGGGTCGCCACGGCTTTCCAGTTCTTCGCCGGTGGTCACCGACACAGACGTGGGCGTGTCAAAGATCGAACGTTCGATCAATTCCCCGCTCACAATGATTGGTGGCAGTTCAAAGTCTTCGTCAATGGCATCGGTGCCTTGAGTGACCACCACGGCCGAGGACCCATCCACGGCCCGAGCCGTGAGGCCGGTGCCATCCACTATAGCTGCGACCGCGTCCGTGAGCGACATGGTGCCCTGTGCACCCGGGCTTTGCAGTTCGCGGGTGATCCGGTCCGACGCGATCACCTTCAGTCCGGTTTCAGCGCTCAACTCTACCAAAGCAGATTGCAGCGGTTGGGGCGGCACGTTGATTGCGGTCATCTCATCGGCAAAGGGCGCGCCCGGCACCAGCATGGCGGCAGAGGTGCACAGCGCGGTGCGGACAAATACGCGGCGATCTTTCATCGTCGTTCCTTCAGTGCGGTTGGGCCACCATCGCGGGCCTTTGACACAGAACGAACGGGGCGCGGAAACGTTCGGCAGATTTCGCAAAAAACTGTCATCGCAGGACGATTGTCCCAACGCCTGGGATTGTGAGGACACGGGCGCCTTCCGTGGCGGCCAAGGCGCGCAGGGCGGTGGTCGGGTCACTGAGGTCCAGACCGCCGGAGACGGTGACATCGGCCAATGCGCGGTTCGCAACAAACACGGGCCCCGGCAGACGCCTGTCGATGATGTCGACCACATGGGCAAAGCTCAGCCCATCTGCGATCAACGCGTCTTGGCGCCAAGGGGCCACTTGGTCGGCGGGTAGAGTGCTCTGTTCCACGTCGGTACCACCGGACCAGACCAGCATTTCCCCAGCGTCCAGTGTCCAGGCGCGACCGCGGTCACGCACGGCCACACGGCCCTCGGACACGGCGACCATGACGCCATTGTCCAGGTGCGCGGTTTCAAACTGAGTGCCCAACACCTCCACTTCCACCGCGCCCAGGTCCACGATGAACGGCGTGTCGTTGTGGGTCACCTCGAAAAACGCTGCGCCTTGGATCAGATCAACCCGTCGCATTGTGCCATCGCTGCGATCCGAAAGCGCGCTGCCCGCGTCGAGGGTGACTGTGTCGCCGGACATCAATGCCAATTCGGCGCTGCTGTATGTTGTTCTCTGGTCAGCCAGGAACGCCACCCGCAGGCTGTCTTGCGCACCATAAAGCAAACCGCCCAGAAGAAGCCCGAAAGCTGCGATCACCGCCACGCGCGACTTCGGTTTCTTGCCCGTGACCGCCCAGGTTCGTTCAATGGTCTCGTAGGCTTTCCGTGCCTCCGATCCACGCGCCAGAAAGCTGTCGCGTTCTTGGATCAGTCCGGGATCATCGGGATTTGCGTTCAGCCGCAGGTAAATCCGCGTGGCTTCGCGCAGAAGGCGCTCTTTGTCTGACCGTGACATCGGTTACCCGCTGATTTGCTTGCAACACTACCAATGGAACGAATGGCAACGGATTTCATTCGGACAAGTGGAGCGCGATTTCAACCATGGCGTCTTCCACCAGGCCGAATGCTGTGGAGCCCGAGACATTCAACGCCTTGCCAATCCGCGCATAGCTCTGCCCGTCAACGCGGTGCATCCGAAAGGCTTGGACGGTGCGCGGTGGCAGGCTTTTCAACGCACGGACCACCCGGCGCAATTCTTCGCGCGCTGATATCACCCGTTCGCTGTCCGGCGCGGTTTCTTCGGCAGCAAAATGCGCCTTCATGATGTCGCGTTCACGGCTATTTCTGCGGCACCAATCGATGGCCAAATTGCGCACGATTTTGTGGAGTACCTGGCGCGCGCCGCTGGCGTGGTAGGTCTGGCCCTGCCATCGCAGCCAGCTGTCCTGAACCAGTTCTTCGGCAACCGCGCGGCTTTCCACCATGGTGCAGGCGATTGCGATCAAACGCTCGCGGTTCTCCACGAATGCGTCCACAGCGGTGTCTGTCGGTGCCGTTTTCATGTGACGTGCCTTTGCAAGCGTGCGTCGGGTTGGCTGACAAACGTTCTGGCGAGACCCGGGTTTGGTAACGCTGGGAGAGGTAATCCGACTTGGGCAAGAAACGACTTTAATCTGTCAGAAAAGGTCACCTATTGATGTGGCCGATGTGCA
>JBCDFD010000044.1:0-17054 GCA_039178645.1 Pseudomonadota bacterium
GGTCGATGGCCACTTTGCCCACCGCTTGCACCGCATCGGTGTGAAACAGCGCGCCCACGTCATGGGCCAGTTCCGCCAGACCATCCACGGGGAAGATCGTGCCGGTTTCGTTGTTGGCCCACATGAAGCTGACCACGGCGGTCTTCTCGCTCAGTGCCTCGCGGTAGGCGTCGATGTCCAAGCGACCTTGGTTGTCGACAGGGATACGATGCACCACCACGCCTTCGTGCTTTTCCAGCCAATCGGCCAGCGACAGCACGGCGGGGTGCTCCACGGTGGAGGTGATCAACTCATTGCGGTCAGGATTCAACGCCAGGGCCGAACGGATCGCCGTGTTGTTGCTTTCGGTCCCACCGGAGGTGAAGATGATCTCGTGATCGTACTGCGCGCCGATGAGCGCCTGCAAAGACTTGCGGGCCTTGCGCAGCGCGCCACCGACCTCTTCGCCAAAGGCGTGGATCGACGAGGCATTGCCAAACTGTTCCGAGAAGAACGGCAGCATTTCCTCAACCACCTCAGGGAACACGCGGGTGGTGGCGTTGTTGTCCAGATAGATCGGATCCATGGTCACTTGCCTCCGGGCATTTTCTGGGTGGGTGCGATGATGAAGTCGCGACCGGTGGCTTCACGGATGCGCTTGCGCAGCCCGCCCAGTGTGAGCGACGCGATCTGGCACCCGGCGCAGGCGCCGGTCAGTTCCACGGTCACGCGGTTGCCTTCGATGTCCAAAAGCACCACGTCGCCGCCGTCGGCTTTGAACGTGGGACGCATGTCTTCGATCACGGCGGCGATCAGGATGGCTTCGCGCGCAGGGCTCAGACCGGTTGGATTTTCAATCTCCGCCGGTTCGTCGACAGGGGCTGGGGGCAGCTTGGCCGCGGTGGCGGGCTTCACCTTGATCGGTTCGATCTGGATTGGCTCGGGTGCCTCAGCCTGGGCCGGCATCGGCGCGGGCGCTGGCATGTCGGGAATGACAAAGCCTTGGGCTTTCTTCTTCTTGGGTTCTGGCGCGGGGGCCGACCCGAATACGAAAGCGTCCTTGGCATCCATCACGCCTTCGGCGACCATGGCGGCGTTGACGTCAGCGAGCAGTTCTTCCAACGGTTCCCGGCAGGCCGAGCAGCCGCCACCGGCTTTGGTGTAGAAGGTGACCATTTCCGGGGTGGTCAGCTTATTGGCGCGGATGGCCCGTTCCATCATGCCCTCGTCCACGGCGAAGCATTTGCAGATCAAGGCACCTTCTTCGTGGTCGTCATCCTCAAGTTCTTCGCCCTTCCAGGCGGCCACTGCGGCGGTCAGTGCTTCATGGCCCATGACCGAACAGTGCATCTTTTCGGGGGGCAAACCGCCAAGGAAATCGGCAATGTCCTGGTTTGTGATACCGCGCGCCTCGTCAATGGTCTTGCCAATGACGATCTCGGTCAGAGCCGAAGACGATGCGATGGCGGACCCACAACCGAAGGTCTGGAATTTGGCTTCCTCGATCACGTCGGTGTCTGGGTTGACCTTGAGCATTAGCTTGAGCGCGTCACCACAGCTCAGGCTGCCCACTTCGCCCACCGCGTTGGCGTCATCCATCGCGCCCGCATTGCGCGGGTTGAAGAAGTGGTCTTTGACTTTTTCGGTGTAGTCCCACATTGGCCAGTCTCCTTAGCAGAACGACTTGCCGCAACCGCAGCTTTCGGTGGCGTTGGGGTTGTTGAAAACGAAGCCAGAGCTTTCCAGCGAGGTCACATAGTCGATGGTGGTACCATTGAGGTGCTGCTGGCTGGCCGGGTCGATCAGGACAACCACGCCGTCGGATTCAACCACCGCGTCGTCGGTCTGTTGTTCCAGTTCCAGCGCCATGCCGTATTTCAGGCCCGAGCATCCGCCGTCCTGTACCATGACCCGCAATCCGGCCACTTTCTGTCCTGCGCCGTCAATGGCGGCTTTGATGGCCCCTTTTGCGCTGTCGGTGAGGTCTAGCATATCTGTTGTCTCCTGTTTCGCTGGAACGCGCTCAGGGGAAGAGTATGCAAGGCCCGTGCCAAGTCTTTAGGTCCAATGATTTCTGAGGCTTACGGCGTTTTTGTCGGGCCTCCGACATACGACAATGGAGCATGCGCAACAGTCGTGCCAGGGTTGGACCATGCCTTATGCGATTTGTCTTAGGTCATTTTAGGGTTCAAACCCAAAGAACATAGACGGGAGACAGATGGGTGCGATGACCTATGGTGCATTCCGCCAAAACGGACTTTCTGGGTCGGAGGCAGACTGAAGTTTCTCCGCCGCATATAGTGTTTTGCGTTCACAACTCACTGGCCGGAACGGCGACCGGGATTGGCGCATCGGGTGGACGCCACTTCCTGTTCCAATGACGCCACAGCGTCGCTCAGGTTGTGGATCCAACAATGAGTTCATGTGCCAGAGACTTGGCCAAACGCGCGCCACGATCATCGCCCACCACATGGAGCGCAGCCGCTGCACCGATGTCATACAAAGGGGTCCGCGTGGTGGTGATCTGTTGTGGTAGGGCCGACAGAAAGGGCAAGCCGTTGAACCCCGCCAAAGCAATGTGTTCGGGCACCGACACGTTGGATGCGATGCAATGCATCAGACCACCCGCCGCCAGGTCATCGTTGGAAAAATAGACAGCATCACAGTGCGGTGCGGTTTCAAATACGCTGACGGTCAAGTCTCGGCCCAGTGCCATGGATGACGGCGCTTCGGCCACATGTTCAAAAACCACAGCCCCGCCACCGTCTGCGAAACGCGATTTGAAGGCATCGAAACGTTTTGCGGCCCTGAGGTCGCTCCCCCCTTGGCTACCAAGGTAGGCCACCCTGCGATAGCCTCTGTCCAGTAGATGTTCGGCCATCTCAATGCCCACGCCACGCTGCGAAATGCCAAAGCAGGCGTCCATCGGACTGCCGTCGATATCCATCACCTCTGCCACCCGCACATCCATTTTTTCCAACGCCCGCCGCACGCCATCGCTGTGTTCGAGCCCCGAAAGGATCACGCCGCATGGTTGCCAAGACAGCATATCGCGCAGAAGGTTCTCCTCTTCGGTTTGGCTGTATTCAGACACACCAAAAACAGGACGGACATTGTGGGCGCTCAGCGTGTCATTGATGCCCGCCAGGACATCGGTGAAGACTGTGTTCTTCAACGTGGGCAGGATCACGGCAACCATGGGGTTTTCCATGCCCCGTTGCACCGACGCCAACCGGTTGTGGATGTATCCCAACTGACGCGCCGCTTGGGTCACCCGCGCCTTGACCTCGTTCGACACCGAACCTTCACCCCGCAACGCCCGGCTCACGGTCATCTGGCTCACCCCTGCGACCGCCGCCACGTCATGCATGGTGGGCCGCGACGCATGGGACCGCGTGTCTGTTTCGGGGTTCGAACGGGAATTTGACACGCACTGGTCTCCGGTGATTGACACATGTTTACGTAATCAAGTAGCTTCAGCATCAGTGTTTACGTAAACAAACGGACTTGGCAAGGGTCAGGCCAAGTGGATCGTTGGGGGGGCGGCAAATGGCAGAACAACCAAGAACAGCCATAATCGGCTTGGGCTCCATGGGGTTTGGCATGGCGCAGTCGCTCTTGCGGGGCCAGCATCGCACCCACGGGTTCGACATTGCACCGAGCCAGGTGCAGGCCTTCGCGGACGAAGGCGGGGCACCGGGCAAGTTGGAAGAGATCGCGGGAACACTCGACACTGTGGTGGTCGCGGTGCTGAATGCGGTCCAGACCGAAAGTGTTCTGTTCGGAAACGGCGGCGCTGTGCCCCTCATGCGCCCGGGTTCGGTGGTGATGTCTTGCGCCACAGTCCCGCCGGATTTCGCCCGCGAGATGGAGGCACGCTGCGCGGACCACGGCGTACTCTACCTAGATGCCCCCATATCAGGTGGATCGGTCAAGGCCGCAAACGGCCAATTGTCCATCATGGCGTCCGGCTCACCCGCCGCGTTCAAGGCCGCCCGACCCGCTTTGGACGCCATGGCCGAGACCGTGTTTGAGTTGGGCGACAGCGCCGGCGCCGGGTCTGCCATGAAAGCAGTCAACCAATTGCTCGCGGGCGTCCACATCGCCACAATGGCAGAGGCTTTGACCTTCGGCATGACCCAAGGCGTGACACCCGAAGCGTTCGTCGATGTGATTTCCAAATGCGCGGGCACCAGTTGGATGTTGGAAAATCGCGCGCCGCATATCGTCCAAGGCGACTACACCCCCCACAGTTCGATAAACATTTGGCCGAAAGACCTTGGGATCGTGCTCGACATCGCCAAATCGGCGCAATTCAGCGCGCCAATCACCGCGGCGGCTATGCAACAATACCTGGCGGCGGCGGGCATGGGTCTGGGGAGCGAAGACGATGCGGCGGTGGCCAAGGTCTATGCGCGCAATGCGGGGTTGACCTTGCCGGGTAAGAGTTCTCAATGACCACAGTTTTGGGGTGCATCGCCGACGATTTCACGGGTGCCACTGATCTGGCAGGTCTCTTGGCGCGATCCGGCGTGCAGGTGAGCCTGCGGATCGGCGTTCCGAGTGAGCCGCCAACGGACACGGCCCCGTTTGAAGTGATCGCATTGAAGTCTCGCACTGCACCGGTGGCGGAAGCCGTGGCACAATGCAAAGCGGCTCTGGACTGGTTGCAAGCGGCGGGTGCCCAGCGGTTTTTCTGGAAATACTGTTCGACATTCGACAGCACGCCCGACGGCAATATAGGCCCCGTCGCAGAAGCCTTGATGGATGCGCTTGGGGCCACGCAAACAATCTACTGCCCAGCGTTCCCTGAGAATGGGCGGTCGATCTTCATGGGCAATCTGTTTGTGGGTCAGCAACCGCTAGCGGAAAGCCCCATGAAAGACCACCCGTTGACACCCATGCGGGATAGTAACCTGATGCGGCTGCTCGCCCCCCAAGTGTCTCGACCCGTGGGGCTAGCGGATCGGCTGGCAGTGGCGAAAGGCGATGGGGCCTTGCGTGATCGGCTGGCCACGCTGGAGGCCGAGGGCGTGGCCCATGTGGTTATGGATGCCGTGGCGGACGACGACCTCACCGTGATCGCACGAGCTTGCCAGCACATGAAACTAATCACCGGGGGGAGCGCCGTCGCCATGCCCCTGCCCCATCTCTACATCGAGGACGGCACGCTCTCTGCCGATGCGCCGGGTCAAGTGATCCCGGACCTTGCCCAAGAGTCGATCATTCTTTCGGGCAGTTGTTCTGCCATGACCCGCGCTCAGGTTGCCGCTTACACGGAAACCGGCGCGCCAGCGTACCGGCTGGACCCAATCACGCTCGCCAAGACAGGAACCGACGAGGTTCTGGACTGGCTCGCAAGCCAAAGCTTTGACAGCGCGCCGCTGGTCTATGCCACCGCCGACCCTGCCGAGGTGAAGGCTGCCCAAGTGGTGCTGGGTGTGGCCAAAGCCGGTGAAATCGTGGAACAGGCGTTGGCAGCCTGTGCGGTCGCGGCGCGGGACGCGGGCGTCCGGCGATTTGTGGTGGCGGGCGGTGAGACGTCGGGCGCGGTGACCCAAGCGCTTGGCGCAGACAGGCTCAACATCGGGCCAGAGATCGCACCCGGCGTGCCCTGGACGTTCTGCCAATCCAATGGCCATGACATCGCTCTGACGCTCAAATCTGGCAACTTTGGACAGGAAAGCTTCTTCGCCGATGCGCTTGCAAAGCTGGACACGGCATGAGCGCTGAAGCGCGGCTGCGCGAGTTGATCTGTGTGCTCGCCAAGTCGATGTTCGACCGTGGGCTCACAGGCGGGTCCACCGGCAATATCTCGGCCCGTACCGAAGACGGCGGGCTGTTGGTGTCGCCCACGGGCACAAGCTTTGGACGGTTGGATCCAGGGAGATTGTCGCGCTTCGATGCCCAGGGGCGCTTGGTCAGTGGCGATCAACCGACCAAAGAGATGCCTCTGCACAGTGCATTTTACGACACACGCTCCACGGCGGGCGCGGTGGTGCACCTGCATTCCTGCCACTCGGTGGCTCTGTCTATGATGCCGGATGCGAACGAAGACAACTTCCTGCCCCCTCTCACGCCCTACGCGATCATGAAGCTGGGCAAGGTCAAACTGCTGCCGTTCTTTCTGCCCGGCGATCCCGCCATGGGCGAGGCCGTGCGCGGCTTGGCGGGCAAACGGTCCGCGGTTATGCTGGCCAACCACGGTCCTGTGGTGGCAGGCAAAGACGTTGAGGCTGCGTGCAACGCCATTGAAGAACTTGAGGACACGGCGCGCTTGGCCATGCTGACCCGTGGCCTGTCGCCTCGCCAACTGACCGATGAACAAATTGCCAACCTGGTCACCAAATTCAATGTGGAGTGGGACAGTTGAGGTTTTCCGCCAACCTGGGGTTCCTGTGGACAGAATTGTCCTTGCCCGACGCCATCCGCGCTGCAAAGGCCGCGGGGTTTGACGCGGTGGAGTGCCACTGGCCCTACGACTTTCCCGCCGATCAGGTGAAAGCCGCTTTGGTGGAAACCGGCCTGCCCATGTTGGGGCTCAACACCGTGCGCGGCAATCCGGGGGAAAACGGACTTTCGGCTTTGCCCGGACGGGAGGATGAGGCCCGCGCGGCGGTGGATCAAGCGCTGGCCTATGCAGTGGCGACGGATACTGCCGCGGTACATGTGATGGCTGGGTTTGCAGTGGGCACAGCAGCACACGCGACGTTTGTGGAATCCCTGCGCCACGCCTGCGCGCAGGCTGCGCCCTTGGGCAAAACCATCCTGATCGAGCCGCTCAATCACTACGATGCGCCGGGGTATTTCCTGCAAACCACGGGGCAAGCCGTGGCGATTATCGAAGAGGTCGGGGCCGACAATCTGAAGCTCATGTTCGATTGCTACCATGTGCAGTTGATGGAAGGTGACCTGACCAATCGGCTGAGAAAGCTACAACCCCACATCGGGCATATCCAATTCGCAGGGGTGCCCGCTCGGGGGCGGCCAAATGAGGGCGAAGTGAACTACGCCCATGTCTTCTCTCACTTACGGTCGCTTGGGTATGCTGCGCCGCTGGGGGCAGAGTACAAACCCCAAGGTCCAACCGAGCCGACCTTAAGTTGGTTAGGCACCCTCTAGCCCGCCGCCTTTTGTTCGGGCGCAACCGATGGGAGCCACTGGTTCAACGCCTCTCGCAAGACGGTCGGATCACTGAACATAACACCATGGCCTTCGGATCGCACCCAATGGGTGGCCCTGGGCAGGCTTTCCGCCAAACGGGTTTGAGCATCCAACGGCGCTTGGGCGTCATGGCGACCCGATAGGACCAATGTCGGCACCGCTATGTCGGGCAGCGCGGACCAGATGTCGTGGCCTGCCCGCGCCGCGAGCAACCGCTGATACCCGCCATGGACCATGGATGAGGCCGCGAAGGCTTTCTCGAACTCCACACGGGCCGCGAGTTTGGTGGCGAAGGCTTTCGGGTCGGTTTGCGCGAACGACACGTTCCGAGTGTCAAGGATCGCTAAGGATCGCCGCGCGGCCTCCTTTCGGGACATGTGCAAGAACTCAGCAATATCGTATGACGCCCCGCCTGCTCCGCCAGGCGTGGTAGACGAAATCACCAACGCCTCAACCCGTTCCGGTGCCAATTGCGCGAGATGCAGCGCGGTCATCCCGCCGAAGCTTTCGCCCACCACCAAGGCGGTCGCCCAATTCAGGGCGTCCAAAACGGACAGCGCATCCGCCGCATAGTCGGCCATGCTCCAGGCCCCGTCCGGTCGGTCGCTGTGCCCAATGCCGCGTGGTTCATAGGTTGCAAAATCGCCATGGTGGACCAGTGGCGAGGCTTCGAAGTCTCGCTTGAGCGTCAGATCGAAATTGGACCCCCCAAGGAACAGAACCTTCCTTAACGCGGACTGGGGCCGGGCCGTTTGCACGCAATGGAGTGTGAGCCGAGATGTTTGGAGCGGACCTTCGTCAAACAGCACGCTCATGCAACGCGCCTGGTGGCCAGACCCGCGCGGATGAGCGGCAAGAGCAAAGCCACCAGTGCAACCAAGGTCAGACCCAAAGCAATGGGGCTTTCGAAAAAGGCGAAGAAGTTGCCATCCTTCAGGATCAACCCCTGCCGCAAAGTGATTTCCAAGGTTGGACCCAACACCATGCCGATCACCAGCGGCGCCATGGGTACGCCATGGCGGCGTAGGACGAACCCAACCACACCGGCGGCCCCCATCACCAGCAGGTCAAACGGATTGCCCCGAACAAAGTAGATCCCCACCGCGCAGAGCAGCACGATGGCCGTCATCATGTAGGCCTCCCGCATCCGCAAGATCGGTGCGGCCACGCGGGACAGGAGCAGCCCCAAGGGCAACAACAGCAGGTTGATCACGAAAAAGCCCAGGAAGATCGCCGCAATCAGCGTGGGGTTGTCATCCACCAACCGAGGGCCGGGCGTGATACCGTGGAGCGTCAGCGTGGCCAGCATCACCGCCGTGATGGCGTCGCCGGGAATGCCGAGCGCCATGGTCGGGACCAGCGCTCCGCCGGTCACCGCGTTGTTGGCCGCCTCAGATGATACGATCCCATCGGGTTCACCTTTGCCAAAGTTGTCTTTGTTGGGGGAAGACCGCTTGCCCTCGGCATAGGAAATGAACGCCGCCGTGGCCGCGCCGGTGCCGGGCAAGACGCCAATGACATTGCCGATCAGGACAGACTTGGTCAGGTTACGCAACCGACCTTTCCAAGCCTCCCACTTGGGCAAAACCACACCGCGGAAATCCACCAACTCAGACACCGGCGACGGCTTCGCGCTGGCGCGCATGAACACTTCGGACAAAGCAAAGACGCCGATCACCACAGCCAGTAGGTTGAAGCCCGAATAGAGCTGCCAGGTTTCAAAGGTGAAGCGAAACTCGCCAATGATGGGATCGCCGCCCACGGTGGACAGGAAAATCCCGATCATGCCTGCGAGCAGCCCGTTCACCACCGACCCGGTGGACACCGACACAATGCAAGTGAGCCCCAATAGGATCAGTGCGAAGGTCTCAATCGGTCCAAAGTTCAAGGCAAAGGCAGCCAGTTGCGGCGCGGCGAACACCAGGACCACCGCGGACACCAGGCCACCGATAACCGACGCCACCGTGGCCCAGCCGAGCGCCAAGCCCGCCTCGCCCCGTTTGGCCATGGGATACCCATCCAAACAGGTGGCGGCGGATTGTGGTGTGCCCGGTGTGTTGATCAAAATCGCCGAGATCGACCCGCCGTACACCGAGCCCGCGTAGACGGCCAGCAGCAGGAGGATCGCCGCCGACTGCCCCATGGTCAGCGTGAACGGCAACACAATCGCCACCGCCACGGTGGAGCCAATCCCTGGCATTGCCCCAAGGATGATCCCCAAGACTGTTCCTAGGACCAGCACCAGGGTGCCCTCCAGCGAGATCAGCAAGCCTACGGCGTCAGGGAGATGCGACAGCACAGGACGTCCTCAGAACAGATACGTAAATGGCGACGTGGGCAGCGGCATGCCCAGCATGTGGTTGAACAACCCCACGAGACTGCCCGGAACGATCACCGCATAGGCCAACACAACCAACGGCTGGCGGATCCCGAAGAGCGGCAAAGCCACCGCCGCCAGGACTGCTGAACTGAGGAAGAACCCGTAAGTCGTGATCACGTTGGAATAGACAACCACCGCGCCCACCAGGACGCCAAGTCGGATCAGACTGTGGGGGCGTTCTGTGTCTGTCGGTTCGCGTAGGGCATTCACCAAGGCGATGCAGGACAGTCCAATCCAGAGCACCAGGATGATCCGCGGGAAAAACATCGGCGAATGGGCGGACCCCACATCGGAAAAGGTTTGGCCCAATGTCGACCAGTATAATGCACAGGCAACCGCCAACAAAGTCAGTTGCACCAGCACGCTTTCACGCAAGCCGCCAGCCATGGTCATGCCTCCCGCATGGGTGAACCGGAAGCCCCGTAGGAGGGCTCCCAGCAAGTTGCATTGCCCTATAGCTTAAAGCCCAGCGGCTTCGATCAGTGTTTTGTTGGAGGAATACTGAGCACGGAAAAACGCATCGAATTCCTCTGGTCCACGGTGGTTGATCACCGTGCCAGAGCTGGCCGCAAATTCCTGGAACCCGTCGGAATTCACCGCGTCTTCGCAGGCGCTGGCCAATACGGCGACGGTGCTTTCAGGAACACCAGCCGGGGCAAACAGACCGCCCCAGAGATAAAGCTCGTTCAAAGGCGCTTCGATACCCACTTCGGTGGCCGTGGGCGTGTCGGGGAAGTTTTCCAGGCGTTCGCCATTGAACACCATCAGCGGACGAAAATCGCCACGGTTCATCAACAACTCGGTGTCGCCGAAGAAATGGATATTGCCCGCCGTCAGTTCCTTGATCGCAGGACCGGAACCCTGGAACGGCAGGTGTTTCACTTTGTCGAGTATATCGAGCCCTGCGAAGGCCGACACCATGGACAGGTGCGTGATGGCACCGGGGCCGGATGACCCAAAGACATACTTGCCCGGCTCAGCTTCCACAGCTGCAACCACGTCTTCGACAGATTGGAACGGGCTGTCATTGACCACGAACAACATCGTGGGCGACGCCGCGATGGAACAGATCGGGGTCCAGCTATCGACGTTGTAAGGGACGTTCTTGATCTGTGGCTGAATGGTGGACACCGTCACTGACATATACGCCATTTGGTAACCGGTCGGGCGCTGCCCTGCCAAAGCCGAGGCCGCGACCGTGCCGGACCCGCCGGACATGTTCGACACAAACACCGAAGCGCCCACAGCTTCCTCGAAATGCGGCGCAAATCCGCGCAGCAATAGGTCGGTGCCACCGCCCGCGTTGAACGGCGCGATCAAATTGATCGGGCGTTCAGGGAAATCATCGGCAATGGCCAGCGAACCGGCGCACAGGGCCGCCACCGCGACGCTCAAAGTCAGTTTGACGTTCATAGTTTCCTCCCACATGGAACTCGTTTGAGCTTCTTTTGCGACATTGCTGGCACTGCAATGACAACGCTGTCAATCAAATTGTTATCGTTGTCATTTGCATTTCTCACGCTAAGGTCGCGCCACGATGAATGAAGCCACACCGCCACCTAATGCAGACCTCCGCGCCGACCGCGCCACTTTGCGCGATGTGGCCAGACTTGCGGGCGTGTCGGAAATCTCCGTGTCCCGCGTGATGCGTAACGCGCCCAACATCTCTGACAAACTGCGCGACAAGGTGATGGAGGCCGCCAATGCCCTGGGCTACACGCCCAACCGCGTGGCCGGGGCGCTCAAGACCGCGAGCAGTCGATTGGTGGCTGTTGTCGTGCCATCCATGAGCAACGAGGTTTTCCCCGAAGTGCTCGATGGTATCGACGCGGTCCTGTCGGAAAACGGGCTGTCGGCGGTGTTGGGGATTTCCAAGTATGACCGCCAGCGAGAGATCGCGGTCGTGCGGGAACTGCTGTCCTGGTCGCCCATGGGGCTGATCCTCACCGGGTTGAACGCCGACCCTGCTATAGCACGGATGGTGCAGGCCCACGGGATCCCTGTGGTTCAGATCATGGACATCGACGGTGACGCGATCCACTCCGCCGTTGGGATTTCCCATGCGGTGGCGGGCGCAGCGGCGGCGGATCACCTGTTGGACCGGGGCTACCGCCGTCCAGGATACATTGGTGCTTGGGGAGAACGCCCAGATAGGTCGCGCATCAGGCGCGAAGCGTTTGAGCGGCGTTTGGCGGACCGGGGCGTGAGCTTGCATGCCAGCCGGATCTTACCGGGCCAATCCTCCACGCCGCTGGGGTCTGAGGCCCTTTCCGATTTGCTTTCAACTCACCCAGACACCGACTGCGTGTTCTTCGCCAATGACGACCTGGCCGTGGGTGGGTTGTTCCATTGCTTGCGGGCCGGGATTGCGGTGCCTGACGATCTGGCTCTGCTGGGGTTCAACGGCATCGCGGTGGCCAGCGCCACGCCGGTCAAGCTCACCAGCATCTCAACGCAGCGCTACCGCATGGGGACGGAAGCGGCGCAGATGCTGATTGCGGCAGATGCCAACAGACCGCAACGGGTGGACCTGGGGTTTTCCTTCACCTTGGGTGACAGCACTTAGATGACGGCGGCCAAACGCTACTCCGCTGGCTCAGGTCGAGACTGCGCGTGCGGAAACTTGAAAGCTCCCACCAGGAGAACGAGCGCGAGAATTGAGGCTCCCCAACTGGGCAAGAGCGCCAGGAGCGCAACGGTCATCCAAACCACTGGACTGAATGGACCAAGGCGCGGCACGCGCCATCCGGCGAACAACGCCGCCACGGCCACGACGAACACTGTCCCGGACAGAACCGCATGGGCGATGGCCTCTGGCCCGCCCTGCAACAGCAGTCCGGGATAGGCGATGAACAACATCGGCAACGCGTAAGCCGTGCCGCCCAACCGCAAGGTGTCGACCGCCACGCGCAGCCAGGGTGCCTGGGCGATGGTGGACGATACAAACACCGCCACGCAGACCGGCGGTGTGATGACACTCAGCGCCGCATAGTAGAGCACGAATAGGTGGACCATCACCGGGTCCAGGCCCTGCTGGATCAGCACTGGCGCGAACACCGCCGCCACCAGCACATAGGCCGCCGACGTGGGCAACCCCATGCCCGCGATCAGACAGACACCGGCCATAATCACAGCGATGAGCCAGATGCTATCACCCGCCACGGCAAGAATCTGAGAGGTCACTGCCACACCAACGCCGGTCAGATTGACCATGGCCACGAAAACCTGGGCAGCCACGAGCAGGATGCCGACGATAACGACACCTTTGCCACCGTCGCGGAGCGCGCGGATCAAGGTGGTGGCGACCTCTTTGACGGTCCCACCGCCCGTGAGCGTGGCCACCGCATAGGCGACGATGATCCCGATCATCCCGTAGCACGCGGTGAGTTGTATGGAATTGCCGTTCCAGATGCCCCAGCCCAGCCCGGCCACCCCGGCACAGATCGGGGCCAAACGACGCCAATCCAACGCCGCACGCCAGTCGGGCAGGTCGCCCGCATCCACCTGGCCCAAGCCCGTGCGTTTGGCGATCAGATGCACCGTAGTGAAGACACCAATGTAGAAAAGCAGCGCGGGCAAGAAGGCCACGGCGACGATGGTCCAGTAATTCACGCCCACCAGTTCGGCCATGACAAAGGCAGCGGTACCCATGATGGGCGGCGCCAGTTGTCCGCCGGTGGAGGCCACGGCCTCGACACCCCCCGCAAAGGGCGCGGGGTAGCGCAGACGTTTCATCAGTGGGATGGTGAAGTTACCGGTGGTGGCGATGTTGGCCACCGATGATCCACTGATTGATCCAAAGAGCCCGCTGGCTATAGTTGCGATCTTCGCCGCGCCGCCGGGGCTCGCGCCTCCGGCACGCGCGCTGAGATCAAAGAACGTTTGCCCCGCGCCGGTGTGCAACAGAAGGGAACCGAACAGAATGAACGCCGCCAATGTGGACGAGGCTATGGACACAAGCATCCCCCACAGGCCGCGATCAGACAGGAACATCACCTCGGTGATGTAGTAGATATCGAAACCCCGGTGCCCGAACGCTCCAGGTATGGCATCGCCGAAAAACGCGTAGGCGACCATGCCGCCCACGATGATCGGGAACACCAGAGATGCGGTGCGACGGGCCAATTCCAAAATGACCAACAGGGTGCCAAAACCCAGCCAAACGTCCAATGGCTCGGCGAAGGGCAGGTCAACCATGATGCGTTCAAAATTGGCGATCACGTAGATGGCAGAGACGATGACCCAAACCACCATGAGCGTGTCGAGTACCATGCCCAGCGGTCGCCACCGGCTTTTGCCGCCGGTGGGATAGAGCAAGACCGCCATGGTGACGATCATGGCCACGAAACCGGCGCGTTGGATGAGCGTTTCAAACGCGCCGAAAAAAGATGTGTAGAACACGAATAGCCCAATGACCAAAGCCAGGGCCGACGCCGTGCGGTCCCTGAGCGAGGTCGGCGTCTCCTCAGCCGTGGTTTGGCCGGGGTTGATGTCTTGGCTGGTCATTGGGCGGGTCTTTTCAGATGGTCGGCTGTCCTTTTGGACCGCCGACCAAAGGATCAGTTGGCCGGACGCAGGTGGTCGGGCACGTCAAAACCCGCTTCTTCGAAGTATCGGATCGCACCGGGGTGCAGGGGCGACGTGGCATAGGCCAAGGTCTGCTCCGCCAAGTTGACACCGGCCACCGGTGGGAAGGCTGTCGCCTGTTCGGTGGTGTCTTCCATCACCGCTTTGACGATGTCGTAGGCGGTTTGGTCATCCAGACCGGGGCGTGCCGACACACCGATCATAAAGCCCCATGTTTGGTAAGAACCGGTGTTTTCCATGTCACCGCCGGGCATGTCGACGATGCTCAGTTCCGGCAGTTGATCACGGATCATGGCGATTTTCTCTGCGGGCACAGGCAGAACCTGAACTGGCGTGAAGGTGGCGATGTCCGTGGTCAGGGCGTCAAACTTGGTGCCCACTGCGGACTTGATAAAGCCAACCGCGCGGTTGTCTTTGATCGCCGCGGCCAGTTCGCCGTTCGACCCGCGCACCCAGTCGGGTTCCACGCCGAACAGTGACATCACCTCTTGGCTGGTGGCCTCGGTGGAACTTCCCCGCTGACCGGGACCAAACCGAACACCGGCGAGGTCTTCCAGGCTGTTGATCCCGGCATCTCGGCGCACGATCACGTTCTGCGGGGCGAGGCTGTAAGCCCATAGCAGCGGCGAGTCGATTTTGTCATCCTCGAACGTCTTGATGCCTGCGTTGGCGTGGTAGAGCGCCGAAGTGGTGATCAAGCCAATGTCCAATTGGCCCCGGTCCATGCGGCGCAGATTGTCCACCGTGGCCCCGGTTTCCACAACGCTGGCCTGGTATTTGTCGGGATAGGCGTCATTCACGATCTTCGCCAGCGAGGCGAAATACGCGTAATGCGAGCTTTGCGCATTGGTCGCCCCAAACGCCAAACGCTCTTGAGCGCTCGCGGGCAAAGACAGGGCGGCAGCAACAACTGCGCCGGTGACAACGGCGGTAAACGTCTTCATCGATTTCCTCCCAAATGGCGCTTCTGACGAGCGCACTGTCCTCTAAACCTACATCCTAGGTGCGACATTTCAACCTGTGCGTGCCAGTACTGGGGTCTGTGTCCATTGGAAGCCGATGTGCCCGCGGTGATTTGCGAACGGGTTTGGCAGGTTGATTTGGTTCGTTTGGGTTCTGATCGACCTTGAAGAAGCCACCGTGATCAAGCTCAGACGAGACGTTTTGGCCCTGTTGGCCAACAACCGCGAACTGCACCTAGCAGAGCTATCGCTAATCCAGGCCAACCGTCTTCCTTTGCCAAACGGCATAAGCAAAGACTCTCCAAAGTGATCGCCAAACGCCGCGCAAGGGTTTCATGGTGGGACCGTCGAGGTTTGACGGCCCCGTGCCGGATCAGTGGTCCAAGGCCACCCAGGCCGCATTGCGGGCTGAGGATTTCACACAGGCGGACACGAATTGCACCCCGCGCAGCCCGTCGTAGACGGTGGGATACACCACGCCGTCTGGCGGCGTTTCACCAGTCCGCGCCGCTATGATGGCCTCTGCCGCTTCTGAATAGATGTTGGCGAACCCTTCCAAATACCCCTCCGGGTGTCCCGGTGGCACGCGGCTGACGCGTTCAGCGACGGCTCCGGCCCCAGCTCCGTTGCGTGTGATCAAACGTTTGGGTTCGCCAAAGGGCGTGTGCCACAGATAGTTGGGATCCTCCTGCGCCCATTCCAAACCGCCAGTTTCACCATAGACCCGGATGCGCAGAGCGTTTTCGTTGCCTGGGGCCACTTGGCTAGACCAGAGCATCCCGCGCGCTCCCCCTGCGAAGCGGAGCATGACATGGGCATTATCATCCACCAGACGGCCCGGCACGAAGGCTTGGATATCTGCCGCCAGACTTTCCACCTCCAATCCGGTGATGAAGCAAGCAAGGTTGAAGGCATGGGTGCCAATGTCCCCGGTGGATCCACCGGCACCCGACCGCGCCGGGTCCGTGCGCCATTCCGCCTGTTTGAAAGTCTGTTCAACTGTCAGCCAATCCTGCGGGTACTCCACTTGCACCACGCGTATCGCGCCAATCTCACCGGCCGCAACCATGGCGCGGGCCTGGCGCACCATGGGATAGCCCGTGTAATTGTGCGTGAGGATGAACATCGCGTCGGACGCCTCCGCCGCTTTCACCAGTTTCTTGGCATCTGCCAGGGTAGAGGTCAGCGGCTTGTCGCAGATCACGTGAATGCCGCGTTTTTGGAATTCACGCGCCGCCTCGTAGTGGACATGGTTGGGCGTGACGATGGACACCGCCTCGATCCCGTCCTTCCGGCGGGCCTCCCGCTGGGCCATGGTCTTGAAGTCATCATAAATCCGCGGCACCCCCAGTGCTTCCCCACTGGCTTGGGATTTCTCGGGCGTGGAACTGAGCGCCCCCGCGACCAGCTCAAAACGGTCATCGAGCCGCGCTGCGATGCGGTGCACTCCGCCGATGAACGCGTCGTTGCCGCCACCGACCATGCCCAAACGGATGCGCCGTCCCAGGTTTTCGTTGCGTCCGGTCACCATCAGTCGATCCCCAGCATTTTGCGGTTCCCTGCCTCATCGGTGCCGCCATCTGCGAAATCATCAAACGCCCGTTCGGTGACACGGATGATGTGATCGGACACGAATTGCGCCCCTTCCCGCGCGCCGTCTTCAGGGTGCTTGAGGCAGCATTCCCATTCCACCACGGCCCAGCCATCGAAATCATTGGCCGCCATTTTTGAAAACACCGCCGAGAAATCCACTTGCCCGTCGCCCAGCGACCGGAACCGCCCAGCCCGATCCACCCATGGTTGGTACCCTGAATAAACCCCCTGACGCCCGGTGGGATTGAACTCGGCATCCTTGACGTGGAACATTTTGATCCGGTCTTTGTAGATGTCGATATTGTCCAGATAGTCCAAGCATTGCAGGACATAGTGCGACGGGTCGTAGAGCATATTGGCGCGTCCGTGCCCGCCCACACGGTCCAAGA
>JBCDFD010000045.1:0-17014 GCA_039178645.1 Pseudomonadota bacterium
CTCAGCATCAAAAATCACAATCTCAAGAAACAAATCCTCAATGTCAAAATCAACCTCATTCACAACCTCCAACGTCGCCTCAAAACCCTGACGCGTCATTACAGCCTCCTGGGAAATCTGTATCCGAACAGACGCACAGACAGAGGCGGAGCCACCCTGGTGGCCGGAGAGTTCTTCGTTGAGATCAGGGCGCAAGCGATCCAGATCTTGGGCACCCAGTGACAGGTCGGTGCCGTCCAGGTCGATGCCCTGGCCTGCCTCTATCCCGGCCTCGACCAGGAAATCGGCCAAGCCAGCTTCGACCTCGGCCATTTTGGCTTCGAACGGGTCGACGGTGTCCAGTTCCAGAACAACGCCTTGCACCAGCGCTGGTGCTGCACCTTCTTCTTCGTCGCCTTCGATGATCGCAGCGGCTTCGTCGAGGAGGAAACAGAATGCCTCCAGCGCGCCGTTGACACCGCCGTTGATCAGACCGTCCAGAGCCTCCAGCGCGCCTTTGATTTTGTCGGCGATGAAATCCACCGTGTCGACCGCGGCGCAGTAGAGGTTGATCCAGAAACCACCGCAGGCTTCTTTAATGTCGCCCAGGATACCACGGGCTTGATCGGCCAGGTCGCTGACCAAACCGGCGGCGGCTTCGGCCACGCTGCGCCCTTTGGTGAAGATGTCTTTGGCCGCGTCCACGGCTTCCTTGAGCGCGGTTTTCCCACTGGAGGCGGCCACGGCCAATGCCGCTGCTGCCCCTGCCGTGTCACCGGCCCGGTACAGATCGATGGCCTCAGAAACCTTTTCGCCCGCCGCTGCGGCCTCAGTGATGAGCGCCTCGCCCGCGCGATAGAGGGCACCGATTTTGGTGGCCTCCAGAGCGGCGGTTTCCACAGCATCATAGAGCCCATCCAAAAGATCGCTGAGCGCCTGTTCGTCGAACGTGTAGCAAGGCTCGCCTTCGCAGTAGGTGACCGAGCGGATCGCAGGCGCGCTAGACCCTGATCCAACGCCGCCGCCAAAGCCGCCACCGCCGCCGAAGCCGCCTCCGCCTCCGCCGCCACCGCCGAAGCCGCCGAAACCACCGCCACCAAAGCCGAAACCCGCCGCGCCGCCAGTGAGAGAGCAATTGCCGTCCACATTGGCCACACCGATGGCGATGCCTTTGGACACAGGATTGGGGCCACAGATGTAGAAGAAGTCCAAACCGCCATCGATGCGGCAACTAACAAACGGTGCCTCGTCCGCCTCAAGTGACAGGCCCGACCCGTCGCCATCGCTGTCCAATTCCAGTGACAGGGTGTCAGCTTGGGCGCTGATTGTTTCAAAGTCCGCCGTCCGTGTGACTGTCACCGGGAAGGTGATACTGGCCTTGGCGTCAAGCAGTTCTGTGACATTGGCGGGGTAGTCGAATTCGTAGAACGGGTGATCCCCGAAACCCAAATCCACATCTTGGACCGCAATGAACCCATGGTTGGTGACGGTCATTTCCACCACCATGGTGTCGCCGACGTTTTCCAGTTCGGCCACATCGATCACCACGGGATCAAGGGTGACCACCGGTTCGGGGACGTCCACTTCGAATTCGGCTTCGATCGTGATTTCGTAGCGGTCTTCGATTTCGATCTCTTCGACGGACCAGAAGTACTTCACCGACTGGCGGGACATGAACGCCTCTTGGTCCACGTCCTGGCCTGCGTTCACATACACCGTGGCCGAGAAACTGTCGTGGTTGTCGGCGTTGACCGAGATGTTGTAATAGCCCTCGGGCAAATCATCGATGGTAACGGTCCCGTCCACATCGTCTGAGGCGAACACCACCTGACCGGTCAGTGCGTTCACCACCTCCACACGGGTGTCATCCACAGTGGGCGACCCTTCGGCGAAATAGAACAGCTCGCTCGTCATGGTCAGCGTCAGGCTGCCAGTGTCGTCTTCCACAGCCGTAAAGTTGAACGGAACGGATACGAAATCGCCGCCCGCCTCGGACACGATCAGGTTGCCATCATATGTGGCGAGCGGAAGCTCCGCCTCGGGCAAGAGCGACAGGACGATCTCGGTCGATGCCCCTGGGGCCAGGGTCTGGATCACATCGCCTGAGGCCACGCTGAGCCAAGGCAGGTCGGGCAGGATCACCGTGATCGGCGCGCTTGCGGTGCTGCCGTCGTTGGTGAGCGTGAAGGACACAAATTCCTGTTCGCCGCGCAGCATCCAAGCCTCAAGCTGGGTGTCCGGTCCATTGTCGATCCCGTCGTCCAGATCCACGGTCAGGCTGGCCAGCGAAGACACCGGGTCCACCCCCACTTGGGTTTGCGCGCTCGCCCCTTGGTCACTGCCCACAGTGATGGTCAGGACCTCTAGAATATCGTTCGGGGTCTCGGGCAGATCGACTGTGAGCGTGGCCGTGATGGTCCCATCGCCGTCAAGGACAGTGTCTGACAGAGTCACATCGCCGGTCCATTCGACGGGCAGTCCGTTGAGTTGCGCGGTCAAGCCCGTTAGGTCGAGACTGCCAAGATTGGCCAGTTCCAGATCGAGCGTTAGGCTTTCACCAAAGATCACCTCAACCGCCTGGGGCTCTGCAGTGAAGCCCATGCCGAACACGTCAACCGTCGCTTCGGGCGTGGCGTCTTCGTTGGGGTTGCCAGGGTGGCGGGCATTGAAAGACAGCACACCCGCCGCACCGGATAGGACCGGATAGGACGTGCTCCAATTGCCCTCGGCATCGGTGAGCACGTTGAGCGATTGGACCGTGCCATCCTCGGCGGTGGCTTCCACGGTGACAAACTCGAATGCGCCCTCTTCGCCAGCGGTGCCGCTCAGCGTGAGCGTCTGACCCACGTTCGCCGTGTCCGATGACACTTCTAACGTGGATGAATAGGCCGCTGCCAGCGTGCCGGTTTCGGCGGCAACACCCACGTTGCTTTCGTCGGACTCTAGAACTTCTTGGCCCGCATCGGTGTCCACCAGCAGGTAGTATTCGCCCGGCAGGTCGGGGGTGTCCAAAACGCTGACCGTGTAGGCGTAGAACGACCCGGCATCCAGGTCGCCCGCAAAGGTGATCTCGCGCAGCAAGAAGTCCCCGTCGTCCAAAGTTTGGTCAAGCGACAGGTACAACCGGTCCACCCAACCCCCGGTGGCCGTGGCGTTTCCGACGTTGTCGACCCGGTAAGAGACCGAAGACCGGCTGTCGGTGGCGCCGCCTTCAAACACCGTAGGAGTGGCCACCAGATCGGGAGCGTTTTCTTCGGCGCGGATGGTGATTGTGGCGGTGGCCTGGGATTCCAGCCCGCCTTCGTCCCGGATGGTGTAGGTGAAACTGTCTGTGGTGGACGTGTCCGCAGGCAGGTCGAACTGCCCGTTGGGATCGTAGTCAAACGTCCCGTCGGCATTGACCGTCAGTAGGGCACCCGAATTCAGCGTGATTGGACCATCGGTCCTATCCTGACCGTTGATCAGCACCACCTCCAGTTCGTCACCGATATCGGGATCGGTGTCGGACTCCGGGTCGGTTTCGCTGTTCAGGTCCTCTTCGACATTGATCAGATCACCTGAAACGACACGGCTCTCAAAGGTCTCAAAGGCATCATCCCGCGCGGTGGGCGCGTCGTTGATCGGATTGACCGTGATCCGCACAGTGGCGGTGTCGTTGAAACCTTCGCTGTCAAACAGCGCGTAGGTGAAACTGTCCTGACCGCTGAAATTCGCATCCGGCGTATAGGTGAAACTGCCGTCGGCGTTGGTGGTGAGCGTCCCGTTTGAGGTGGTGCGCAGGACCGAGAAACTGTCGATGTTGCCATCGGGATCGGTGTCATTGGCCAAAATGCCGTCACCCACCGCGACCACCAGACTGCCGTCTTCATCCACGCGGTAGCGGTCATCGACGGCAGTCGGCGCGCGGTTGGGCAAGGGTGGGATCACCGAGATCAGCACATTCGCTGTTTCCGGCGCGGAGTTTCCGTCACTCACCGTATAAGTGAAGTAATCCGTGCCGGTGTAGCCGTCGTCCGGCGTGTAGGTCAGCGTGCCGTCTTGGTTTTCGCTCAGCGTGCCGTGGGTGGGTTCGTCGAAATCGACAATGGTCAGCGGTTCATTGTTGCCGTCGGTGTCGTTGGCCAACAGGTCCATCACCAATGGCGTGTCCCGCGTGACTTCAAAATCGTCATCCTGCGGATCGGGGGTCTTGTCGATGGCTTCCACCACGACCTCGACGGTCGCGGTATCGGTCAGACCGGACACGGCCTCGATCAGCAGATTGTCGATGGCCCAGCTTTCGTCCGCGGCCCCTTGCCAACCCGCGCCGCTGGAAAAGAACTTAAACGCCGCCGTGCTACCGGTATGGGCAATTTCGAACTCAACGCGCGTGACCGAGTCTGTTCCGGTACCGCCCCCTAGATTGCCAACAAGCACAGGGGTTTCGACACCGGCTGGAATGTTTGAAGGTTTGCTCGAATTGGCAAACACCGCCTGCAATATGTTGGTACCGTCCAACGTGATGTTGAAAATATCTGGGCCAACTGAGCCCAAACCGTCCCATGTGTCCAGAACCGCCAGATCAAAGCTGATCCGCAGCGTTTCATGTGCACTCAATTCGATGAGGTCCAAGGTGGTGCTGGCCGCTGGGTTGCCGGATGCGGTGTTGCGCAAGAATGACCCGGAAAATCCATCTTCGGCCGAAAAGCCTCCAACTCCGATGACCGACCCGCTGCCACCCATCTCGGTGGGCAATAGGCCATCATCAAAGTTGGCGGAGAACAGAATCTCTACCTGACTGTCAGTGACCGTGTAAGTGAACGTGTCTGTCCCAACAAAGCTGGCGTCCGGGGTGTAGGTCAGACCACCGGGCGTTTCCGTGACAGTGCCATTTGCGCCTTGGGTGAAGCTGAGGATGCTCAGCGTGTCATTGGTGTCCGGGTCACTGTCATTGGACAGGACGTCGATTTCCACCGCAGCATCTTCGTCGGTGGTGACGGGGCCATCATCCACAGCATCGGGCGCTTGGTTGGTGCCCGTGATGGTGATCTGTGCGGTGGCCGTATCAGTGCGGCCCGTGGTGTCGGTGATGTCGTAGGTGAAACTCACAATGGTGGTTTCACCTAACCCAAGCGCGTCATAGCCGCCGTTGGGATCGAAGGACACGGTGCCGTCGGACTCCACCATCAGCAGGCCACTGCCCAATGGGATCTCGGACCCCACGGACGCCATCATGCCATTCACGGCTGTGATGGTGAATGTGTCGCCCGTATCCGCATCGCTGTCCGCGCCGTTGCCGTTGTCGGCAAACAGGTCTTCACTCAGGACCGTGTCCGCATCCACAGCGAGCGCATCATCTTTCGCGTCGGGATCGTTTTCAACCGCCTGTACGTTCACCGTCACCGTGGCCGTGTCAGACGCACCGCCGAAGGTTTCGACCCGCAGATTGTCGATCCCCCAGTTTTCGTCCGTGCCACCTTGCCAGCCAAACCCGCTGGAGAAGAATTCCAACGCGGCGGTTGCACTGGTATGGGCCACTTCGAAGCTCACGGTCGCCACGGAGTCGCGATAGCTCCCAAAACCGAGAGAGATGTCGCTTTGCGTGACCGTCACACCATCTGGGATGTTCGTCCCCAAGTTGGGCACATTGGTGAACGAGGCTTGCAGAACTTGCTCGCCATCGAGCGAAATGTTGAACTGATCGGCCAACCCATCCCATGTATCGATGATCGCCAGATCAAAGCTGATGCGCAGGCCGGTGTGGTCCCCCAGTCCGGCGAGGCCGAGCGTCGTGGCCCCCGCCGGATTGCCCGTGGCCATGTTCTGCAAAAGCGAGCCCGAGAAGCCCCCGAAACCGGCAAACTGTGCGACGGACACCAACGCCCCTTCGCCGCCCATTTCTGTGGGCAGGTTGGTGTCTTCAAAGTCGGTGAAGAAAACCGTGGAATAGGAGGCGGCGCTGTCGCTCACCGTGTAGGTGAACGTGTCCGTTCCCACAAAATCTGAGTCAGGCGTGTAGGTCAGCCCACCGGAGGTCTGTGTGACAGTGCCATTGCTGGCTTGGGTGAAACTGACAATTTCCAACGTGTCATTGGTGTCGGTGTCCGTGTCGTTGGCCAGGACATCGATCTCCAACGCGGTGTTTTCGTCCAGGGTGACCGGTCCGTCATCCATGGCAACGGGCGCCTCGTTGGCCCCTGTGATGGTGATCTGTGCGGTGGCCTCGTCGGTGAGGCCGTCTGTGTCGGTGACTTCATAGGTGAAGCTGACAACAGCGGTTTCGCCTTCCGCCAGATAGCCGTAAGCGCCGCCCGGATCGAAATCGAAAGTCCCGTCGCTTTGCACGGTCAGCTTGCCGCCGCCTACCGTGATCTCATTGCCCACGTCGCCCGCGTTTCCGTTGACCGCAGTTAGGGTGAAGCTGTCGCCATCGTCGGGGTCGGTGTCTTCGCCATTGCCGTTGTCCGCGAACAAGTCGCCAGAGATAACGCCGTTGCCGCCACCAGCCTCGGTGGCGAAGGTCACTTCGCTGAGGAAAATCCACGAGCCGTTGCGGCTGAACAGTTGGACATTGAGCGTGTCTGTGGGATCCAGGTTGCTCACATCCACCACAACCGCGAACGGGTCGCTGGAGGCCGGATCGGCGATGGCATGGTTGATCCCATTGATCGTGACCGAGGCGGGCGTTTGCACACCATTGCCGCCATTGTTGTCATCGACGTACAATGTGACCGTGTCGAAGTCGTAGACTTGGTCGAAGGTGAATGTGATGGTCGGGTTGACACCCAACCACGCCACATAGGGCCCGTTAGGCGTGGTACTTTCGACCGCAGCGAAATTCTGCGTCTCGATGTACCCGTCGGTTAGGTCCCCAAGACCACCTGACAGCGCCGAGCCAGAGACCTGAGGGTTGCCCGTCCCGTCATAGGTTTCGTCATAGTACGACACGCCCCCGCCGCCGTTACCGTTTGGCATGGCATAGGAAACGGGCGAAACATCGGTGACTTGGGCCAACGCGATGGAGAATTCGTCGTCTTGCGCCTCGGGCGGATCATCGGCACCGTTCACCGTTATGGTGGCCGTGGCTGTGTCGCTGAGCGATCCATCGGATATGGTGTAGGTGAACTGCACTTGGGCCGACTGGCCTGAGCGTAAGTTACTGTACCCCAAATCTGTGGCTGTGACCGTGCCATCGGAATTGACGGTGAAGCTGCCGCCACCCGCGGTTGGGATGGCAACGCCAACTTTCGCGGAATCGCCGTCCACTTCCACCACGGTAAAAATGTCGTTGTCGGGATCTAGGTCGACGCCCTTGGTGTTGTCCGCAAACAGGTCCGCCGACAGGGCACCGCCCGCGGTGGCGGAAATTGTATCGTCCTGAGCGTCAGGCGCTGTGTTTTGACCAAACCCAAGATATCGCACCGAGGCTTGGGAGTAGTTGAAAAACCCAAAGCGCCCGGCATCGAACTGCGCCAAGCCAAAATCTGACGGCGTCGCCTCAAAAATCGTGACCAAGCCCGCGCCCAAGGGCAGCGCGCCACCCACCTCAATGCGTAGGAAGTCATCGTTATATGTCAGCCGGAAGTCATAGGTGGTGTTGTCCCGCCATCCGAAAGCGGCGTTGGATCCGGTGAACGTGTCCACCACATCGTAATTGGTCTGATCCAGCGCTTTGTTGGCGAAGGGAATGGAGCTTGTGCCGCCCGTGATCCGGGACAGGTAAAACCCGGCGGAACTGTTGCTCTGGAACCCTTGTTTCCAGTCGAACAGGAAAAACGGGGAACTGGCGTCCGCACCGAACCCGAACACAAAGCCAATGTAGTCATCGTCCGACGTGGTCTCGACGCGGAATTGGCCCTCGAAAGTGGAGTTGATGAAACTGTTGTTGCTGGCATAAATCGTCGGCGCGCCGTTCACAGTCTGCAACACGGACAAGCCGTCAGCCGCCACATTCCACGTGCCTGACCCATATTGCGTGAAACTGCTGAGGTTAAGCTGGGACCCGACACCCACGGCGTCCGTTGAACCTTGAATTGTGATGGTCGCCGTGGCGGTGGCCGAGTTTCCGTCAGGATCCTGGATTGTGTAGGTGAAAGTGTCGGTGGCGGTCTCACCGGCCTCCAGATCACTGAAGCGACCGAAGGGATTGTAGGACACCGTTCCGTCCGGGTTCAGCGTCGCCTCGCCGGTGGTACTGCTTGTGTCGATGGATACCACCGAGAGCGCATCACCGTTGGGATCACTGTCCGGCGTCGTCGGGTTGGCGGCCAAAACGTCGAGTATAAAAATACCGCTTTCATTGGCTGTAAACGCATCAGCGACCGCGACCGGATCTACGGTCACGTCAAACTCTGTTATCAAACCCATCGTTCTGTCCCTCCGCCGGGTCGCCGTGCAAGGGCTGCGGAGCAGCCCCTCGGTCGCACATCAAAACGCCCAACTTTTGCCGAAGGGTCGCGCTTATCTAAAGATTTTGTCAAGAAAACTGTGCGCTTGACTCCAGCGACTCACCGGGACGGACCATTGAAAGCGCCTTGGGTCTCAAAATTGGGTACAAATTTCAGTCACCCATGGGCGAAAGCCTGCTCATGCCTGTGGTAATGACCCACCGAAGGGTCTGTTATTCCATACCTTTCCTGAATGGTCAGGAGAGAGACGCCCAGTGCGGCTGACGTAATATTTGAATCACCACCACCTCGGATCGCATGTCGCTCTGATGGTCTCGGCGCTCGCAGCAATGTCCTATCGCATGGGTAGTCCGCCAACCTTTACTCGGCCGTTTGTCTACCATCATGGCCATTTGGGTGCACGTTTGGCGCCACATCTAAGGGTCCCGAGAGAAACTTAGTCTCAGTATTGCCCTCACAGTTCATCGGAATAGCTGTGTGGTCGGGATTAAATGAGGGTGAATAAATGCTCGTAAGACACGTATTCTTCGGTGCCGCACTTCTGGGGTTGGCGGGCTGTATGACGCCAGAATCTGGCGGTGATTTTAACTCCATACTGGGCAGTACAATAACAGACGCGGAAGGCGTCTCGCTGACCTTTGCGCCGGATGGAACATACACCGGATCATCACCCGATGGGAATTCGTTCGCAGGCACTTGGGCGATCAAAAACGGTCAGCTTTGCGAAAGCCTCAACGGGCGCGAAAATGACGAAACCTGCTATTTGTACAATGTGGACGACGGTCGAGTGACCTTGACCGAGCCCGGCGAACCAGGTCGAGTGTTTTTGACGTCCTAAGACTACCCGGGACCATGGCGGTCGGGGATACGTTTGGAGCGGGTTTAACCCGAAACGGCTCCCAGAAAGCCCATCCAAGAAACTAAGACGTGTTGAGAGGCCAAAGGACCTCTCAACCGTGTGGTTGGCCTAAGCCGTGTTTATTCCGCGGCGACGGCTGCGCTGCTGAGATAGCTCAGCAGGTTCTCTGGGCTCGACACGCCATAGGGGTCCTCTGGGCAGTTATCCATCAGACCGGGCTCTTCGAACCAAGCTTCCACCACGCCGTTGTTGACGATGGCGGCGTAGCGCCAGGACCGCATACCGAAGCCCAGATTGTCCTTGTCCACGAGCATGCCCATTTTCCGGGTGAATTCGCCGGACCCATCTGGGATCACCTTGACGTTCTTGATGCCCTGGGCTTCGGCCCATTTGTTCATCACGAAGCTGTCGTTGACCGACATGCAGTAGATCTCTTCGATCCCTTCGTCGTTGAACTTGGCGATGTTGTCCTCAAAACCCGGCAGTTGGTACGTGGAACATGTGGGCGTGAAGGCCCCTGGCAACGAGAACAGGATCACGCGCTTGCCCGCGAAGTAATCCGTAGTGGTGACGTCTTTCCAGCGGAACGGGTTTGGTCCAGGCAGAGTTTCGTCGCGCACGCGGGTGTGGAAGGTCACGTCGGGCAATTTGGTTCCGGATTTCATAGGGTACTCTCCTTGGGGCTACTACGGAAAAGGCCCCCGGAGGGGCCAGGGATTAGGATCCGCCGGGGGTGCCATTGAAGCTGATGCGCACGTCTTCGTGGCGCGCCACGAACTGACAGGCCAAACGGTGGCGCGGTGGCAGGTCATTGACCTCGGCATTTTCGATTTCGGCGGCAGTCAGGACGTTCAATTCCTTCAGGCGCGCTTTTTCTTTTTCGGTCAGAGCCATGCCCATGCGGGGTTTGTCTTCCAGTGGCGTGACCTCGATCAGGCACGACCCGCAGTTGCCGTCCTTGCATTCAAACGGGATTGCGATGTCATGCTCTTCGGCGAGCGCGAGAATGGTCTTGGTGTCGCCAGCGACGGCGTAGACGGTTTTGTCGCGGGACATCAGCGGAGAAGAAAACGTGATGTTGGCCATGGGATGGCGTCCTTTTTGGCTTGGGAATGAACCTGAGCTGTGATTGGGGCACCTGTCCTGTGCCCACGCTCTGTCCGAGCAACGCCCATGCCAAAGTCGCGACGGCCCAATTTGGGTGTCAGTCCGGCACTTTCGGGACGCCAAACAGCCCCGGACGACATCCAATGTCGGGGTTGCAACAATGTCGGATGGTCACAGCGGCTCGCCGTGAGGTTCATGCACTCAAACGCGCCGATGTTATGACAGCGCGAGGCGCGTCAATGCGCTGGTGATCCGGGTCTCAGGCCGCCTCAACCTTGCGACGACGGTCATAGGAGGACGCGATCCCGAGAATGCCCCGGAATTTGGCAACTGTGCGCCGCGCGATCTTCACGCCGTCCTTGGCGGCGGCCTTCATGATGGCCGTGTCGCTCAGCGGACGCTCGGGGTCCTCGGCCTCCACGATTTTGCGCACCAGATGGATGACCGCGTCTTGGGACTGGGCTTCCTCACCATGGGCCTGCGGAAACGCGCGGCTGAAGAAGGATTTCAGCGGCAGCGACCCGATGGGCGTTTGGATCATCCGCCCGGCAATGGCGCGGCTGATGGTGCTGGGATGAAGCTCCAGCGCCTCGCCCACATCGGCCAGCGACAGCGGTTGCAACGCGGACGGGCCTTCTTCCAGAAACGCCCCTTGGTTCTCGATGATCACCGTTGCGGTTTGCAGCAAAGTGGTCTGGCGACGAACCAGCGTGCTGGCGAGCCAGCGGGCCTCTGATAGAGCCTGAGATCGAAACGCCTTGGCGGCACTGTCTGCTTTCGGCGCGGACGCATCGGATTTGGGGGCTTTGGCCACTTCGATGGCGGGCAAGCTGGACCGGTTCAATTCAACCACCCAGCCGTCTGCGCTGCGCCTTGCGGTGAGGTCGGGCGGAAACACCGGCGTCCGGTCATCGTCAAACCGCAGCCCAGGCTTGGGATTGAACTGCCGCAATTGTGCGGTGATCTCGGGAATATCCTCTGGTTCACAATCACAAATTTCGGCCAGTTCTGATGTGCGCCCATCCGCCAGCATGTCCAAGTTTTCGATCAGCGCTTTGAGCTCCCAGGTGAGCACGCCTTGATCTTCGGCTTGGATCATCAAGCACTCTGCCAGCGATCCCGCAAATAGTCCGGCCGGTTCAAACCCCTTCATGCGTTCCAACACAGCATGGGCCACCGGACGCGGCACGCCACACTTGGCCGCCACACCCAACGGATTGGCGAGCATCCAGCCCGACGGCTCCAGCGCCTCGAGGAAGGCATAGGCCACTTCCACCTCGCGCTTATCGGAAAACGCTAGGTCGATCTGCGCGGACACATGACCGTAAAGACTGGCCCCCTGGCTTTCCAGCGCGGCCACCCGGTCGAAGTCTTCGCCACCGGAGCCCGCCACGCCCTGGGGCAAACGCACCTCAAGATACGGGTTTTCCTCCGCCTTCTTGGAAAGATACTCCGTCAGGTCGCGATTGTTCATTTGCAGAATGCGCAAGCTCGCCTGCATCCTCTGCGTCATCGCAAGGGTGGTCCGGGTTTGCAAAGACTGAACGATCTGCACGGGCTGTCTTCCTAGGCTAGAGGTGGCGCTTCGCGTCGATCAAATCGCACGCAGCATAGCACGGTTTCGGGCAACTTGGTCGGGGGTATGGGGCGCAGGGTGGCGCGACATGTCCGCCACTGCCCCATCTTTAAGCGTTACGACATGGGTGGCGAGGCGTCTGATCTCTTCCGGGGCGTGGCTGATGTAGATCATCGGCAACCCGGTGCGGGTGTGGATGTCTTCGAGCAGGCCCAGAACTTCGTGGCGCAGACCTTGGTCCAGCGCGGACACCGGTTCATCCAATAACAGCAAGTCAGGTTTCGCCAACAAGGCCCGTCCGATGGCCACCCTCTGGCGTTCTCCGCCGGACAGTTTGCTGGGATACCGATCCAGCAGGTGACTGATGCCCAGCGCATCCACCACATCGCCAAAAGTGCGCCCGTCATAGGGTTTTGCGCCATAAAGCAGGTTGCCCCGCACCTTCATGTGGGGGAACAGCAACCCCTCTTGGAACACCAGCCCAATACCACGGCGGTTGGATGGAACGTTGAGCCCAGCGTGGGACAAATAAACCGGACGCCCACCCAGGATGATGTAACCGTCATCGGGTGTCGTGTGACCCGCGAGCAGGGCGAAAAGTGAGCTTTTGCCCGACCCTGACGCGCCGATCAGACCGCAGATGCCCGAGAAGGGTAGCGCTAAGTCGATGTCGAGCGTGAAATTGCCTTGCCGTTTTTTCAGCCGGATTTCCATCATGCGCGGACCTCCCAAGGAATGCGGCGAGACATGGCCTCGGACGCCAACAAGGCAGCCCCAGCCAAGAGGATCGACAACAGGCACAAACGCGCGGCGGCTGCATCGGCCCCAGGCATTTGCGTCACGGAATAGAGCGCCAGGGGCAATGTCTGCGTCCGGTCGGGGATGTTTGCGGCCAGGGTGATGGTGGCGCCGAACTCACCCACAGCACGGGCGAAGGCCAAGGTCATACCGGTGAGAATACCGGGCGACAGCAATGGAAGCGTGACAGTGAAGAAAATCCGCGTCTCGGACGCCCCAAGCGACCGCGCAGCTTTCTCCAGGCGTCGGTCCATCGCTTCGGCCGATTGCCGTATGGCGCGCAGCATCAGCGGGAAGGACACGACCGCGCTGGCGATCACAACAGCGGTGGAGGTGAAAGCGATGCGAATGCCGAACCAGTCGGACAGCGGCCCGCCGATCCAACCGTTGCGGCCCAGAAGCACCAGAAGCAGATAGCCCATGACCACCGGTGGTAGAACCAGTGGCATATGGAGGAAGGCATTCAGGAGCGCATGTCCGGGAAACCGACGCCGGGCCAGCAGCCAACCGAAAAACAGCGCGATTGGGAGAGACACCAGCACCGCCAGCGAAGACGCCCACAGCGAAAGTTGCAGCGCCGCCCATTCCATCTCGGTCAGGCCGAAGGGGGACAGCGCACCACCCATGGGTTAGCTCCCCGCCTCGGCAGCGGCATCGGCGGTGGGAAAGACGAAGCCCGCGCTTTCAAAGGCGCTCTGACCGCCAGTCCCGGTGAGGTAGCTCACCATGGCCAGACCTGCGTCGGGATCATCCCCTTGGGCCAAAGGTGCGATCAGATAATGGATCGGCGGATGGCTGGCTTCGGGCAATTCAGCGGAAATCGTCACGCCGTCCACGCCAATGGCGTCGGTGCGGTAGACAAGACCCAACACAGCTTCACCACGGGCGACCGTGGCCACCGTGGAAATGGTGTTGCGCGTGGGCAAAAGCGACGGGCTCACGTCGTCCCACAGGCCCAAACTGGTGAGCGCGGCTTTGCCGTAGGCCCCCACCGGCGCAACCTCTGGGTCAGCCACGGCAAAGTATTCCCGGTCCAACCGGTCAGACAACGCGGGACCGTCCAGAGCAACCGGCGCGGCCTCCCCCGGTGCGATCAGCACCAGACGGTTTGAGGCCAGCACTTGGATTGTGTCAGGATCGACCAAGCCTTGGTCAACCAAGTAGGCCATCCATTTTGGGTTTGCGCTCAGAAACACATCCGCCGCCGCGCCCTGGGCAATCTGCCGGGCAATGGTGCCGGAGGCGCCATAGGACACCACCGCTGACTGTTCCGACCCCGCGAGCGCCGTGTCCAACGCCGCTCGGGTAGAGGCTGCGGCAAAGATCACGGGTTCCGCATGCGCAGGCCCAAGGCTCAGGAACAGGGCCGCGGCCCAAGCCGCGACGGCGCGTGTCTGAGGACCCAATATGGACGGCCCCCAATTCATTTCGCGGCCAGGCCGATGGTGTCGATGGACACGAATTTTGCGGCATGCTTAGCGGCTTCGTCGGTGAAGACTTTGAACACCTTTTCCTTCAGCGGCGTGCTTTCCACGAAATCCATATACGCCTGTTTCAGGAACTGGCGGGTGGACAGGAAAATCGCCTCTTCATCCATGTCGCCGAAATCGGCGTCGCGCAGGTACTGACCCATGCGGCGCATGATGTGCAGACGGGACACATTCAGCACCTCTTGCTGATAGGGCAACAGCAGGTAGGTGAAGATGTCTTCGGCGCTGGACAGGCTGGCAATGTGGTCCACGACACCGTTGTTTTCATATGATGCAGACATGGGTGGCTCCTTTGTTTGGCTCAATGGTGGCAGTTTTCGGGAGGTGGTTTGGTTGGGTCTTCGCCCGGGTGCGCCTTGGCGAGCGCGGGACCCTGGCGGGCGTTCAGCCGTGCTTCCAAGAACGCCACACGGTCGGCGAGCGTGCCCAGGGCACGCCCCACCGGATCGGGCATCAAGTGATGGTCCAGATTGATCCGCAGAGGATCGCGGGACGGTTTGCGTTCGGTTTGGACAATGCGAGCGGGAATGCCGACGACGGTGGCTTCCTCTGGCACATCCTCAATCACAACCGAATTGGCCCCGACCCGGACGCGCGGGCCTAGGATGACGGGGCCGAGGATCTTCGCGCCCGACCCGATCACCGCTTCGTCGCCCACCGTGGGGTGGCGCTTGCCAGGGGACCAGGACACACCGCCCAAGGTCACGCCATGGTAGATGGTGACGTTCTCGCCCACTTCGGCGGTCTCACCGATCACCACACCGGCCCCATGGTCGATGAAGAACCCTGGTCCAAGGGTGGCACCGGGGTGAATGTCGATGCCAGTCACAGCGCGGGCCACGTAGCTGATCAGCCGCGCTCCAAACTTCCAGCCTTTTCGCCAGAGCACATGGGCCACCCGTTGGGCGAAAATCGCATGGAGTCCGGGATAGCAGAGCGCTGTTTCCAATGTGCCGCGCGCGGCGGGGTCCCGTTCATGGATGGCGGCGAAGTCGCGCGCCACGAGCTTGCGAAAGCCCAGGCTCATTGGGCGTATCCGTAGGACGATGGCCCCAGGAGATCGACCAGCATGGCCAGGTCATCGGCGTTGGCCGGTCGTTTGGCCGCGTTGGCCCAGACCCTGAGGAGAGGAATGAGATCGCGCACCAGTGGCAGATCGTGGGGCAGCCCCGCGTCTTGCAGCGCTTTGCACAGACCGGACAGGCCCGAATGCTTGCCCACCACGAAATGGTGTTTCCGTCCGAACCGGTCTGGGGCGATGACCTCGGCCTCGTAGGTGCCGGGGTCTTTGAGCATCCCGTCCACGTGAATACCCGCCTCATGGGTGAACACAAGCGGCCCGACGATGGGCTTCGACGGCGGCAAAGGCCGGGCGGAAGCATGGGCCACCAGGTAGGACAACTCTGGCAAGCGGGTCAGGTCGATGCCAGTGCGCACGCCCGAGGCCTCCATGGCCGCAACCACTTCTTCCAGCGCGGCGTTGCCCGCCCGTTCGCCCAAACCGTTGACGGTGACGGACAGGTGCGACGCACCTGCGGCGGCCGCGACCAGAGTGTTGGCAGTGGCCAAGCCCATGTCATTGTGGGCGTGAAATTCTATGGGAATGGTAAGCGACTGGGTCAGTTCAGACATCAGTGCGTGAGTGGCAAAGGGGTTCAGGATGCCCAGCGTGTCGGCCACACGGAACCGGATGGCACCGGCGTCCGCCGCCACTTCGGCGATTTGCATGAGGAATTCGGGATCGGTACGGCTGGCGTCTTCGGCCCCCACGGACACTTCGAACCCACGGCTGACAGCAGTGTAAACCAATTCGGCGGTCTCGCGCAGCAACCCTTCGCGGGTGGTGCGCAGTTTGCCGTTCACTTGCCGGTCCGATGTGGGGATGGCCATGTGCAACCGCGTGACACCGGTTTTCATAGCCAGGTCAATGTCCTGCATCCGCAGGCGGGTCCACACCACCGGCTCGGCCCGCGTAAGCTCCGTCCGCAACGTTCGGATCTCGGCAATCTCAGCATAGCCCATGGCGGCCACGCCCAGTTCAATCTCGGCCACGCCAGCGCGATCAAGCGCGCCCGCGATGGCCATCTTTTCGTCCAGCGTGAATGCGACCCCTGCGGTTTGCTCACCATCCCGAAGGGTGGTGTCGCACAATGTCACCTCGGCCTGGGGGGCGGCCACGGGGAAACGGAAACCGACAGGGGTCATGGGAGCCTCACGCGTATTCAGGGTTGAAAGTCGCCACGCCGCCTTCTTTGGACCAGAAGGGGGACATGTCCCGCAGACCGTCGATGATGCCGGGCACAGCATCGAGGACGCGGTCAACCTCAGCTTCCGTCGTCTCCGACGACAGAGAAAAGCGGATCGCGCCGTGCGCAGCAGTGAACGGAATGTCCATGGCGCGCAGAACGTGGGATGGCTCCAAGCTTCCGGACGTACAGGCCGACCCCGATGAGGCCGCGATGCCTTGCTTGTTCAGCATCAACAGGATCGCCTCACCTTCGATATACTCAAACGCGATGGTCGACGTGTTGGGCAAACGGTCGTGAGGGTCGCCGGTGACAAAGCAATGGCCCACTCGCTGGACAATGCCCTTTTCCAACCGGTCACGCAGCGCAGTGATCCGGGCGGTATCCTCGGCCATGTTCTGGAACGCAATCTCGGCGGCTTTGCCCAGACCAATGATGGCAGGCGCATTCTCAGTCCCGGCGCGGCGTCCCCGTTCCTGGTGACCACCCCGCTGCAACGGGCGGAACCGCACACCTTTTTTCAGGTAGAGCGCGCCCAGTCCCTTAGGTCCATGCAGTTTGTGAGAGCTGAG
>JBCDFD010000046.1:0-16957 GCA_039178645.1 Pseudomonadota bacterium
ATGCAGAAACACTTCATCGCAGGTCTCACTTTGGGAGCCGTGAAATGACCAAAATCACCATGATTGGGGCCGGGTCCACGATATTCATGCGCAATATTGTGGGTGATGCTCTGACCTTTGAGAGCCTCAAGGACAGTGAAATTGCCCTGATGGACATCGACCCCAAGCGGTTGGAGGAAAGCGCCCTGCTCGCCCGCCGCATGGTGGAGGCCACCGGGGCCGGGGCCACCGTGACCACTCACACCAACCAACGCGCGGCACTGGACGGCGCGGACTTCGTGGTCACCGCTTTTCAGATCGGGGGGTATCAACCTTGTACGGTCACGGATTTTGAAATCCCCAAAGCCTACGGGCTGCGCCAAACCATTGGCGACACTCTGGGTATCGGTGGGATCATGCGAGGTCTGCGGACCGTGCCCCACCTTTGGTCCGTGGCCGAGGATATGGCGGCAGTCTGCCCCGATGCGCTCATGCTGCAATACGTGAACCCCATGGCAATTAACACTTGGGCATTGGCGGCGCGCTATCCCCATATGCGCCAAGTGGGTCTGTGCCATTCGGTGCAAAACACCGTGCAGGAAATCGCCCATGATCTCGGTCTATCCGAGGACGCTATCCGCTACCGTGTGGCGGGTGTGAACCATGTGGCGTTTTTCCTGCGGTTGGAAGAAGCGCTAGCCGACGGCTCGACCCGGGATCTCTATCCGCTGTTGCGCGATGGATACGCCACCGGACGACTGCCCAAGCCGCCGCTCTTGATGCCGCGGTGCGAAAACAAAGTGCGGTACGAGGTGATGGCTCACCTGGGGTACTTCTGCACCGAGTCTTCCGAACACCTGGCCGAGTATGTTCCTTGGTTCATCAAACGCGACCGCGCGGATTTGGTGGAGCAATTCAAAATCCCGCTGGACGAATACCCCACCCGGTGCGTGGAACAGGCCGCTGACTGGACGGCTGAAGCGGAGCGGCTCAAGTCCGAAGCCGTCACCGTCTGCCGCAGCCACGAGTTTGCCGCCGACATCATGGACGCCATGGTCACGGACCGGCCCTACCGTATCTACGGGAACTTGCCGAACCAGGGTCAACTGCCTCAACTCCCCAGCGGCGCGGCGGTGGAGACCCCCTGTTTGGTGGACGCCAATGGGGTTCAGCCGTCCACCGTGACAGACGTGCCGCCCCAGCTTGTCGCGCTGATGCGGACGCAAGTGAACGTGCAGGAATTGGTGGTTTATGCCCTGGTGAACGAGGACCGCGAGGCGATCTACCACGCCGCCATGATGGATCCGCACACCGCCGCCGAGTTGGATCTGCGCCAAATCCGATCGCTGGTTGATGACCTTTTGGCCGCCCATGGGGATTGGGTGCCCGCTTGGGCTCGCATGAGGAAAGCCGCATGACCACCATGTTCACCGATCTCAATGGTGCGTCCGTTTTTATAACTGGCGGTGGCTCCGGCATCGGGGCTGCGATCACGGAGGGCTTCGCGCGCCAAGGGGCCAAAGTCGCGTTCTGCCAACGGTCTGACGCGGCGGCCTTCTGTGATGACATCGAAGACCGCACCGGCAATCGCCCGCTGTTTCTGCCCTGCGATATCACTGACACGACGCGGCTGGAGGCTGTTCTGGCAGAGGCCGCCGAGGCCCACGGTCCGATCACGGTGCTCCTGTCGAACGCCGCCAATGATCAGCGACACAAGACATTGGACACCGACGAAGAGTTTTGGAACTGGTCCATGTCCATCAACCTCAAGCCCTACTTCTTTGCCGCGAAAGCTGTGATACCGGGGATGCAGGCAGCGGGCGGCGGGTCGATCATCAATATGTCGTCGATCAGCTATTTGATGGGTAACGCGGGCTATGCGTCCTACACAGCCGCCAATGGCGGGATCACCGCCATGACCCGGTCGCTGGCCCGTGAATTTGGGGTCGACCATATCCGCGTGAACGCCTTGGCCCCCGGTTGGGTGCTCACGCAAAAACAGATGGACAAATGGGCCACGCCCGAAGCGCTGGCCGCGCATCTTGCCCGGCAGTGCATTCCCGAACACCTTGGTCCCGACGACATCGTTGGGCCGGTGCTGTTCCTCGCTTCACAGGCGTCGCGGATGCTGACCGGTCAATGCATCCCCGTGGACGGCGGAGTGGTGGTCACCGGATGAGCGCACACAGTTGGATTGCCGTGGACTGGGGCACGACCCACCTACGCGCCTTCGCCATGGACGGGCGCAGCGTGGTTGCCCAGTTCAGCAGCGACCGGGGTATGGGTACGCTCAGCGCCAGTGAGTTCGAGAATGCTTTGTTGGATGTCATTGGTCCGTGGTTAGATCGGCCCACACCGGTTTTGGCCTGTGGCATGGTTGGGTCCCGTCAAGGCTGGGTCGAAGCGCGCTATCTTCCTGTTCCCTGCAAACCGCTTTCAGAAAGTTTCACCGAAGCTCCGACAAAAGACACGCGCCTGCGGGTGTGGATCGTGCCAGGGCTAAGCCAAGCCAGCCCGCCGGACGTGATGCGAGGGGAAGAAACTCAGATCGCAGGGTTCCTGAGCCTCAACCCCGGTTGGGATGGCGTCATCTGCCTGCCGGGCAGCCATACCAAATGGGCGCATATCTCGGCGGGTGAAGTGATCAGCTTCCAAACCGTAATGACCGGGGAGATGCTGGCTGCGCTATCTGGTTCAACTGTCTTGCGCCACTCCATGGCACCGACAGGTTGGGACGAGAAGGTCTTTTTGGACACGCTTGACCAGACGCGCAGCCGACCGGAAACCTTGGCCACGCAGTTATTTCGAACACGGGCCACAGACCTGTTGCACGGTCTTGACCCAGTGGCTGCACGGTCACGCATCATCGGCGCACTGATCGGCGCGGAACTGGCGGCAACACGTCCCTACTGGCTGGGCCAGCCCATTGCCGTGATCGGCGCGACGGAACCATCGCGCGGCTATCTTGCTGGTTTACGCGCCCAAGGGGCCGCACCCATCGAAGCGGACGGCGATGCCATGACCCGCGCAGGTCTTTCCGTGGCGCACTCGAAACTGATGGAAACCGCATGACCTTTGCCCCAGACGCGCGACAAATGGTGGCCATATTGCGTGGGATCACACCCAAGGACGCAGTGGCAGTGGCCAATGCGCTGATCGAAGAGGGCGTGACACTGATCGAAGTGCCGCTGAACTCGCCGGATGCCCTCACCAGTATCGCCGACATCGCCACGTCTTTGGCGGGCAGGGGTCACTTCGGTGCAGGCACCGTTTTAACCGCAGAGGCTGTGATCCAAGTCCGTGACGCTGGCGGCGAAATGATCGTTGCCGCGAACATCGACGCAGAGGTGGCGCAGGCCACCGCTGACCTCGGCCTGGCCTACTTCCCAGGCGTTTTCACACCGTCGGAGTGCTTCGCTGCCTTAAAGTTTCCCGTGGCCGGTCTGAAGCTTTTCCCCGGCACACTCGCGGGCCCCGAAGGTCTGAAAGCCATCAAAGCCGTCTTGCCGCCGCAGGTGCCCATCCTGGCCGTGGGCGGTGTCGGCCCAGATAATTTTGCCAGCTGGGTTAAAGCAGGTGCCAGCGGTTTCGGGATCGGCACCGCGCTCTACGCGCCCGGTGACAGCGCCGACACAGTTCGAGCCAAAGCGAAAACCATGGTCGCCGCCTATGATGCGCTTGGCCTTTGATCCAAAGGTGCCTTCATGAAGCGCAGTCTAGGTGTTTGTTATTACCCCGAACACTGGCCCGAGGCGATCTGGGCCGACGATGCGGCGCGCATGGTGGACGCTGGGATTTCCAGGGTTCGCGTTGGCGAGTTCGCTTGGACACGTCTGGAGCCCCTGCCCGGCGAACTGCGCTTTGCATGGCTCGACCGCGCTTTGGAGACGCTGGGCAATGCCGGGCTTGAAGTCATTCTGGGAACTCCCACCGCCACACCACCACGCTGGATGCTCGACAGCCACCCGGACATGTTGGCTGTCGATGCCGAAGGCCGCCGGCGCAAATTTGGGTCACGGCGGCACTATTGCTTTTCCCACGCCGGATATGCTGCCGAATGTGATCGGATTGTCGGGCTCTTAGCAGAGCGGTATGGGAGGCATGATGCAGTGAAGTTCTGGCAGACCGACAATGAATATGGCTGCCATGACACGACCTTGAGCTATTCAGATGCCGCTCGGCAGGCGTTCCGGCTGTGGCTGGCGCGGCGCTACGAAGACGTTTCAACGCTCAATCACGCGTGGGGCAACGTGTTTTGGTCCATGTCCTATCAAAGCTTCGATCAGATTGATCTGCCCAATCTCACGGTCACCGAACCAAACCCGGCCCACGTATTGGCGTTCAAGCGGTTTTCCTCTGACCAAGTGGTGGCCTTCAATCGGCGACAGGTTGAGATCCTGCGCGCACATTCGGATGCACCCATCCTACACAATTTCATGGGGCGCGAGCTTGCCTTTGACCATTTTGAGATGGGCAGGGATTTGGACATCGCCGCGTGGGACAGCTACCCCATCGGGTTCCTGTCCGACCGGATCGAAGCCAGCGATACGCACAAAGACACCTTCCTGCACCAAGGTGACCCGGACTTCCAAGCTTTCCATCACGACCTTTATCGCTGCGTTGGGAACGGCCGCATGTGGGTGATGGAACAGCAACCCGGTCCTGTGAATTGGGCACCGTGGAACCCAGCCCCTCTGCCGGGCATGGTGCGGCTTTGGACATGGGAGGCCTTTGCCCATGGGGCTGAAACCGTGGCCTATTTCCGTTGGCGGCAGGCCCCATTTGCCCAAGAACAAATGCATGCCGGGCTGTTACGTCCGGACAGTGTGGCCGCACCTGGCCTGGAAGAGGCCCGGCAAGTGGCTGAAGAGTTGGAACACTTGTGGGATGTGAGCCCAGCCCAAGCGCCGGTCGCGCTGGTTTTCGATTATCAGAGCGCTTGGATGTACGAAGCGCAGCCCCAGGGCGCAGACTTTGATTACCTGACACTGGTGCTGGCTTGGTACCGCGCCGCTCGCGCACTTGGGCTGAGCTTGGATATTGTTCCGCCTTCGGAACGGGATTTTGATGCCTACCAGTTGGTTTTGGCACCGGGATTGGCTGAGCTGCCCAAGGGATTGGTCGAGGCTTGGGCCGCGTCCGGCGCCAAGGTGATCTTGGGCCCACGGGCAGGCTCCAAAACCACCGAATTGGCAATCCCTGTACCTTTACCTCCCGGCGTTCCTAGTTTGGACATTACAGTGACAGCGGTGGAAAGCCTGCCACACGGTTCAAGGTTCCACCTAGAAGGCGGCGAACAGGTCGGTCGGTGGTTCGAACATTTGGACTTCTTACCTGCGGTGGAAGTATTACGCGCCACCTCGGACGGGCAGCCGGCAGTCGTGCGACAGGGTGATGTGACGTATGTGGCCGCTTGGCTCGACACAGAAGCACGGCGGCGTCTGATTGCTGACATCTGTGCGACAGCGAATATCCACACGAACGTACTCCCTGACGGCCTCCGACTCAGGGACACCGCAACTCACCGCTTCGCCTTGAACTACAGCGCAGAACCTGTCCAATGGGATGGAAAGACAATCGAACCAGCAGGTGTTGCATGGCGAGCTCGTTGATCCCTGGCGTATACCCTTTTGGCACACGACCCGATGGGCAAGCTGTCAAACGCGTTGTTTTGGCAAATGAAACCCTAGGGGTTGCCATCCTAACCCAAGGGGCAATTATCCAGGATGTGCGCATGGCGGGCGTCTTCCACAGCCTCACCATCGGCACAGACACGCTGGAGCCATACTTGGGTGACATGCGCAGTTGCGGGTCATTGATCGGCCCTGTGATCAACCGCATTTCAAACGGGTCGGCGCACATTGGTCGCTACTCCTATGAATTCGAACGCAATCAGGACGGGAAGCACACGCGGCACTCCGGAACAGCCGGGACACAGCGAAAACTCTGGGAAATTGACGCGGTGACAGACACCGCGCTCAACCTATCACTTACGTTGCCAGACGGTGAAGGCGGCTTTCCGGGGAACCGTCAAATATCCGCACAATTCACGTTGCGTGAGCCCGCTGAGTTGGAAATGCGAGTGACAAGTACCACGGACAAACCGACAATTCTGAATTTTGCCAATCACAGCTATTGGAACCTTGACGGTACCAACACTTACGCGGGCCATCGATTGCAAGTGGCCGCGGACCGACGTTGCATTGCCGACGATGGCGCCATGGTGACCGGTGAAGTTGCACCTGTGGAGGGCACTTTTTTTGATTTTCGCGAAGCAGTTACCTTAACCCCCGGTGAAGACCCCTTGATTGATGTTAACATGTGCGTGTCAACCACGAGGCGAAATCTGACAGATGTTCTTCGGTTAGAGGGTACCACGGGTGTGTCCTTGCAGGTGGCAACCACGGAACCGGGAGTTCAACTGTATGATGGTTCCGGTTTCAAAAACGCAGGTGCCGAAGGGCATGATGGGCGTGCCAATGCAGCCTACTGCGGAATTGCGATCGAAGCGCAAGGCTGGCCGGATGCCATCAACCATGCGCACTTTCCTTCGATTTTGGTGGAACCAGGCCACATCTATCAACAGGTCACTCGGTTTCGGTTTGCGCGCTAATTTGGGATCGGAAGGGAGACATTGCTTTTCTTAGGTGAAGGCCAATTCAAGCGACCTTGGGAGCCGCCTCGTCTACTTCTGCCGGAACAGTTTCCATTGGTTCAGGGTCCACTACAAACTTTTCGACCAGTGCGGCGAGTTTTTGTGCTTCGCTGGCTAATGCTTGGCTGGCCGCGCTGGTTTCCTCGAACATGACAACGTTGGCTTGCGATCCGGCGTCAAGTTGAGTGACGGCGCTGTTGATCTCTGTGACGGTGTCTTTCTGTTCTCTCGAAGAGATGGAGATTTCGCCAATTGTGGTTGTCACTTCGACCACATGTTCGATGATACGCTGCAAGGACGCATTGGCTTCACCAACGCGGGTGACCCCATCGCCGATTTGGGCGTTTGAACTGGTGATCAGGTCGCTGATCTCATTGGCGGCGGACGATGAACGTTGTGCCAGGGCGCGCACTTCGGATGCCACTACCGCAAACCCTTGGCCGGCGGCCCCGGCGCGAGCGGCTTCCACACCGGCGTTCAGCGCAAGCAGGTTGGTTTGAAATGCGATGTCTTCAATGACACTAATGATTTTAGCAATTTTTTCGGACGAATGTTTGATCTCGTCCATCACTTCAACCGCATGGATCATGACTTGGCTGCCGTCCTCCGCACCAGACTTGGCGGTGGTGGCCATGGCGCTGGCGTTGTTTGCATTCTCTGTGGCCGAAGCCACAGCGGCGGTCAGTTCGTTGATAGCGGCGGCTGTTTGTTCCAAGGTTGCCGCGTTGGTCTCGGTTCGCTTGGACAGGTCATTGGCCGCAGAGGCAATTTCAACTGTACTTCCGTCAATTCGCTGAGCCGCAGACCGGAGTTCGGAAATGAGTAACCCGAGGTTTTGCAAAGCGCTGTTGAAGTCTTTGCGCAGCCCTTCATAGCTTTCCGGGAAAGCCTCACGGATTGAGCCAGTCAAATCCCCTTGGGCGAGTTTTTGCAGACCGTGTGCGAGCGATGACACAACGCGCGCCTGTTCTTCTTCGCGGGCTTTGCGTTCCGCCTCGGCTTCTTGCCTTTGCTGTTCCTCGCGGGCTGCTTCGGCTTGCTCGCGGGCGCGGCTTTCCTCGGCCCGTTTGAGTTCGGCCTCATGCGCTTCTTCTTCAGCTTTGCGTTGTGCAGCTTCGGTTTCGCGTTCCTTTTGGCGCGCCGCAGCCTCGGCCTCTTCTTTTTGTTTTTGCAAAGCGATTTGGTCAACGGCAGCTTGGCGGAAGGTCTTGAGCGCCGTACCGAGGCGACCGATCTCGCCAGCGGTGCTGAGACCGGAAATGTCCGACAGATCACCCGCTGCGAGTCTTTCCGTGGTGGCGGTGACTTTGGCAAGCGGGCGCACGATTACAAACCAAGCCACACCGAGCGCGGCGAAGAACAAGACAACACTTACTACTGCGATAGCTTGTAGCGTACGGTGAGCTTGGTCGACCGCTGATGTGAGCTTGCCAGCCGTTTCATCAATTGTCGTTATTGCACCACCGACGGTTTCAGACATGGCGGCGCTGATTTCGTAGACAGAACGGGTGGCTTCAGAAGCTGTGAGAACAACATCTTCGTGGGCCAGCAAACTCTTGCGCTTGGATTGGACAATCCCTGTATTGGCATCGGCAAGGGCGACCACTGGGTCCAAGCTGGCTTGCAGTTCAGCGCTTTCGATTGTGATCAGTCGTCCCAACCGAGTTGCGCTGTCCACTAGGGTCCCTTCGGCCATGGCCAGTTGTTCGAGGTTCTCAACCAAGGCCACGTCAAATGCGGCAGCCAAAACTTCACGGGTGGCTTGGTCCAGCGCAGCGCGTTCTCGGATGAGTGCGACCTTGTCATTTAACAAGACCCGCAAAGCCTCGCCGCTTTGAGACACAGTGTCTTCACTGACCAGAACCAATTCGAACGACAGGTTATCAACCGCTTCGGTCAGCGCCGTTTCCGTGGATTGGCGCAGAGATAGCAGAGCGTTGGCTGTTATCCGCCCAGAAGCTTTGAACGCATTTTCCAGACTGGGTAGGGCCGCCGCAATCAGTTCTGCCGATTTGGCGGTTGTTTCGTTGGCCAAAAGGTCTGGAAGCCGGCCGATGAGATCAGCCCGAGCTGCCTCCGCTATATCACTCAGAATTGCGCGCAAGCCGGTATCGCGGGTTTGAATTGCGCTGAGGCTTACACCAACCAAAAGGTTGAATGCCCCGCGGGCCTCCAAGGTGGTCTGCAATAGGCCAACGTCTTCGAAAACCAGTTTTTCCAGCGAAACACCCACCTCATCCAAAGTGGTTTCTCCGCCAATCACGACGTCGAAATAGGTGTCGTCTGCTGCGGTTTCCAAGACTCCGGACGCCGTTGTCGCCAGCTTTCGGGCCTCATCAAGGAGTGCCGCAGTGGCTGCATTGGCACGGAATTCGTTGGCTCGTGCGGTGACAAGGCTTGCCAGGGCAATGGACGCACTGTCGACAAGTGCTTTGGTGCCTTGGGATTGTTTCAGGTCCATGGTTCCAAGCAGGCCGCGTGTCGTTTCGAGCGCGCTGTCGGCCACACCGAAGGCCGCATTCACGGATGCGATGTCGCTTGCCGTGAGCAGGTCGGGCAATGCACCACGCACCGTGTTGATTTGATAAGCGATGTCTTGGCCATCTTTGAGCGCTGTGACGCGGGTCTGGGACAAATCTTCTAACCCAGCGACGGTGGTTTGAAACACCGAAAGGGCGATTGCAATTGCGAGCAGCGCCATGGCCGCTACGCAGCCGATCACGAGCGACATACGGGTTAGAACACTGCCGAAGAGGCGTCCGATGGCTTGCATTTTGTCTTGTCCGATATTGAGCAAATCGTGGGGATGTTCAGGAAATTGGCCAGTGGTACAGCGCGACTGAAATCGTTTGTTGTCAGGGGCGACCGTTTACAATGACATCGGTTTCAGATGACTAAAGATCGCCAGGGACCTTTGGGCGCAACCTATGAGATCAGATCGCGCCCGATGGGTTGGTTACAGACCGCGGTCGATGGATTCGAAGGCACCACCGGTCATGATCTTTGTTAGGAAAACGCTGTCCGAACCTTGGTTGTCACCTGGACCATAGGTCAGGGTCACGCCCCCAAAGTCGAGCGTTCCCAGATTGCCCAAAGCCGCCAGATACGCCTCACGGGTGAGTTCGGGACCCACGCTTTCCAAGGCATGCAACGCCACTCGGCCAGTGATGTAGCCTTCTAGGGAAACAAAATCTGGCTCTGCCGCTGGATCAACGGCCTTGATCGCGGCTTGATACTCGGCCACCACCGGCAGCGACACATCCCATGGGAATGGCACAACTTGGCTGATGATCACACCATCGCCGTCTTGCCCAAGTTCCTTGGCCAGCGCATTCGATCCCACGAAGGAGATATTTACGAAAACCGGGTCCATCTTCATCTTCTTCGCAAGCTTGATGAACTCTGCGATCGGTTTGTAAGCGCCCACCATGACAACCGCGTCGGGATTGGCTTTGCGGATTTTCAGCAGCGCCGATTTCACAGCCACTGTGTTGCGCGTATAGGTGCCTTCGGCGACCAATGACATGCCGCGCGCTTCCATTGCAGCGGTCACCCCGGCAAGGCCAACTCGGCCAAATCCGTCATCCTGGTACAGGATCGCAATGTCAGAAAGTCCCTGTTCATCAACCAAATGGGCGATCCAAGCTTCGGTTTCGGCACCATAGGTTTGGCGGATGTTGACCACGTTGGTCAGGTCGGGCGCACGCAGGAATCCCGCCCCGGTGAATGGGCCAATGAATGGCATGTTGGCTTCGGTCGCCACCGGCTGCGTGGCTTTGGATGTGGGCGTACCCACAGGCCCGATAAAGCCGATATGCGCGTCGCCTTCGATGATGTCTCGCACAGCCGTCAGAGACCGGTCGGGTTCGTATCCATCGTCAACACTGGTCAATTCCACCCTGCGTCCGTGCACGCCACCGTTTTCGTTGGCTTCGTTAAACGCCGCCTCGATTCCCAGACGCATGCCCTGACCCAGTGCCGCCGCCGGGCCGTCCAGTGCCGCCACTTGGGCAAACGCCACGCCATCGGGCGTGACACCCTGTTCGGCATGGGCGGGCAACGCGGCCATGAGGCCAGCCGCAGTCACTGCGGTAAGGAAACGCTTAACCATGGTTCACTCTCTCTTGGTACAGAAACGTGTGACCAAACTGAAACATGCATCATTACCGTTTATTTAATCGGAGTGAGCTTTCCCGGTTTGAAATGGTTCGAATTTTACCTCTTCGCCACTCTAGCAATCGCGACGAGTCAAGTGTCCCTAGGGGAACAAGGTCAGCTTTGGTTGGTCACTCACCCGTGGATTGCGAACACCGACAGGGCACACGCAGTGCAGGAGATAAAGACGTTTGCAAAAAGCTTAGACACTTCGCAGAGCGACCCATCAGCAAATTAAACGGAACATCAACCATTGGGCCGACCGGATGGACACCCGCCCCACCCGTGCCCTAATCTGGCGGTCAGAAACCATAAGAGCAGACCCGAGGCCCCATGTCCGACGACCTCCTGTCCGGCGCGTCCGCACCTGATAGCTATGATGCGACCTCAATCGAAGTGCTTGAGGGGCTGGAACCCGTACGCAAGCGTCCCGGTATGTACATTGGTGGAACGGACGAACGGGCGTTGCACCACTTGGTGGCCGAGGTTTTGGACAATTCCATGGACGAAGCGGTGGCGGGTCACGCCAATCGCATCGAGGTGGAGCTGCACGGCGATTTCTCTGTCAGTATCCGCGACAATGGGCGTGGCATTCCGGTCGATCCGCACCCAAAGTTCCCGGATAAATCCGCGCTGGAGGTGATCCTATGCACGCTGCATGCGGGGGGCAAGTTTTCGGGCAAAGCCTATCAGACTTCAGGAGGCTTGCACGGCGTGGGAGTGTCGGTGGTCAATGCGCTCAGCGACCATGTTCGGGTGGAAGTGGCACGCAACAGGCAATTGTTTGCCCAAGAGTTTTCGCGCGGTGTGCCGCAGGGTCCTGTGACAGAAGTGGGTCAAGCCCCAAACCGGCGAGGCACCACCGTTACCTTCCATCCCGACGCTGAGATTTTTGGAGACAAAAAGTTCAAACCTGCACGGCTGTTGAAGATGGTACGGTCCAAGGCCTACCTGTTCAGCGGGGTTGAGATCCGGTGGAAGTCTGCCATTGATGATGGAGAGACACCCACCGAGGCGACATTCCATTTCCCAGGCGGCTTGGCTGACTACCTCAACGAAACCTTAGGCAAGGCTGCGACCTATGCCGAAACCCCTTTTGCAGGGATAGTGGAGTTCAACGAGAAGTTTGCTCAACCAGGCTCGGTGGAGTGGGCGATTAATTGGACGCCCGCGCGCGACGGTTTCCTGCAATCCTACTGCAATACGGTTCCGACGCCTGAGGGCGGCACCCATGAACAGGGATTTTGGGCCGCGATCCTGAAAGGCATCCGCGCCTACGGTGAATTGGCTGGCAACCGCAAGGCATCCCAGGTCACCCGCGATGATCTTATCACCGGCGGTTGCGCCTTGGTGTCGTGTTTTATCCGCGAACCGGAATTCGTCGGGCAGACCAAGGACCGCCTGGCCACCACGGAAGCCGCGCGCATGGTGGAAGGTGCGGTTCGGGATCGGTTTGATTCCTGGCTTGCGTCTGACACCAAATCCGCTGGAGCGATCCTGGATTTCCTTATCCTTCGGGCTGAGGAACGTCTGCGCCGCAAACAGGAAAAGGAAACCGCCCGGAAGTCGGCCACTAAGCGCCTGAGACTGCCCGGCAAACTCGTGGACTGTTCCCAAAGCGCCCGCGATGGCACCGAGATTTTCCTAGTGGAGGGCGATAGCGCTGGAGGCTCGGCCAAGATGGCGCGGGACCGGAAAACCCAAGCTCTCTTACCCTTGCGCGGCAAGATCCTGAACGTTCTGGGGGCCGCCAGTTCGAAGATGAGTGCCAACGCGGAAATCAACGACCTGTGCCAAGCGCTTGGCGTGTCCATGGGGACGCGATTCAATATCGAAGATCTACGCTATGACAAGGTCATTATCATGACCGATGCCGACGTGGACGGCGCGCATATCGCGTCGCTGTTGATGACGTTTTTCTTTGCGCAGATGCGACCACTCATTGACAGCGGGCATCTGTATCTGGCCTGCCCGCCGCTTTACCGCCTGACCCAAGGGGCGAAGCGGGTCTATTGTTTGGACGAAGCCGAACGCGATGAGTGGGAGGCCAAAGGCCTAGGGGGCAAGGGCAAAATCGACGTTTCACGTTTTAAGGGCCTTGGCGAAATGGATGCCAAAGACCTCAAAGAAACCACCATGGATCCGGGGTCACGCAAGTTGATCCGAGTGAGCATCGATGAGGATGAGCCAGGGGAAACTGGCGACCTGGTGGAGCGGCTCATGGGCAAGAAGCCTGAGCTACGGTTCCAGTACATCCAGGAAAAAGCACGTTTAGTGGAGGACTTGGACGTCTAAGGCCTACGGTCAAATTCGAGGCGCACCGGCATGGCCCGCAGTACCATGCAAAGGCGAAACTTGAGATTAATGGGGTTGATGTCGGCGGTACGCAAGAAACCCAATCCCAGCAGCGAGCAGCGGCAAGGAAGCCGGCACAGGTACCGCTGCAACGGCATCAAAGCTCGGAGCCGGCTCAAATCCGGTGGTGATCCCCAGGAACGCGTTGGAGAAAGACTGTGCCGACGAACCGCCCGCGCGCAGCAAATTAAGGTCCCAGGCAGTGCCACCCAGAGTGAGGGCAAGGTCCACATAATCGGTGTCGGTCGACCCTTCGCTAAACCCGATGCTATTGGCGTCGGTCGACCCAACATTGAACCCGCCAGTGCCATCAGCAACAAAAGCCTCACCATCAGCATCAATACCCAAGGCTCGGGTCCCTGTGTCGTCAAAAAACTGGTTGTTGACGATCACAACCGGGGTCACGTCAGCATTTGTTATACCGTCCGAGACCGTGGTTTTGGTAACCCTGCGGTTGCCGATGTCACGGTCTTCGTCAGTCACCAATATAAAGAAGCGTGTCTCGGCGGTGAGGGCCAAGTTGTCCAACGCAAACTGAATGGCGACAAATCCGTCTTCAAAGCTGCCCTCGGCTTCCAAATTTGCCAAAGCATTTTGTGCGCCGGTCAAGTCGGTGAGCCCGCTTGAAACGTCCCTGGGGTCCCCTGAGTTCGCCGTCCGGCCAAACCCAATCACACCGTAGTTGACGTCGGTAATGCCTGTGAGCGCCAGAAGAATGTCTAGGTCGTCCACGATGTCTTCGAGGAAGTCCTGCTCTCCGCCCATGGAACCGGATTCGTCCACGATAAAGACAATGTCGGCTGATCCAACGCTCGCAGCGTAGGCGCCGGACGCTAAACCCAGCCATACCACGAAGGCAAACAACGTGCGCATCATCATTAATCCTTACGGTTTACAGTGGAAAGGCACGACAACACCGTCCCAATTCATGTAATTGTATACACCGCGTAGCCGAGAACACCTACAACAGAAAGTTAATTTTGGCCCATGGGACGTGAAACAGGCTGGTCTCGCTGCGTCTTTTTCCATTAGATGAACGCGTCGCATCCATTGGATTGTTTCCGCATCTAAATTACGCGCGAAAAGACAGCAAATAATACCGCAAACCAGTGAAACCTGCGACTTGTTTTGGATTCGTTCTAACTCTCGATATCCATCACCAGAATGCCTTCGCGGGCACCCTCAACTATTGTCAACAATCGTGCACCAATCGCCTGATGGTCCGGGTTGGCGGAGTAGTCAGCAAGCGCTTTCCAGTCGTCAAAATCGATGGTGAAAGCGTGGGTATAACCGCGCTCGATGCGTTCGGGGCTGTCAGATTTCCCCCCAATTCCCCATTCTGCACCAGGCAAGGTTTTCACAAGCGCCGAAAGGTCCGCCATGATGTCGGACATTGCACGATCTTCGACCGCGGGTTTGGCTTTGACCAATACCATGTGCCGTATCATTTAAGCCCCCACGGTTGATGCTGTCTTCCAAATTCATGGGCAAACGCTTTGGTTTGGTCAGTGTGCCAGTGCAAACGGTCATGGACGGTGTCCGGCGTTACATTCTCGGTCCAATGGCAGAGCTGCGGATCAGGCATTGAATAGGAAGTGCAAGACGTCGCCATCCTTCACCGTGTAGCCTTTGCCTTCGACGCGCATTTTGCCGGCTTCCTTAGCTCCCGCTTCGCCCTGTAGTTCCACGTAGTCGCCATAGGAAATCGTTTCCGCGCGGATGAAACCACGTTCGAAGTCGCCATGGATCACCCCCGCCGCTTGAGGGGCCATGGTGCCTGACCGAATGGTCCATGCACGGGCTTCCTTAGGGCCAACCGTGAAATAGGTTTCCAAGTTCAGCAATTCGTATCCTGCCCGGATAAGGCGGTCGAGCCCAGCCTCGGCCAGCCCCATTTCCTCCAGGAACACCTCAGCCTCGTCATCGTCCAACTGGCTGATTTCTTCTTCGATGGCGGCCGAAATCACCACAATTCCAGCCCCCTGTGCAGTGGCCATTTCTTGAACCGCGGCGGAGAACCCGTTGCCCTCCGCGCTCGCATCCTCCTCGACATTGCAGACATAGAGCACGGGCTTCGTGGTAAGAAGCTGAAGCATTTTCCAAGCTTTGAGGTCTTCGTCCGCGACCTCGACCAAGCGAGCGGGCTTGCCGTCTTCGAGCATCGCCAGAGCGTCCTTGAGCAAGCGTTCCTGCTGCACAGCTTCTTTGTCACCACCGCGGACCTTGCGGCTGAGGTTTTGCAAGCGCTTCTCGATGGATTCCAAATCCGCAAGCATCAGCTCGGTCTCGATCGTGTCGGCGTCAGCCACTGGATCAACCCGGCCCTCCACATGGGTGATGTCGCCGTCCTCAAAGCATCTCAGAACATGGGCGATGGCGTCCACTTCGCGGATGTTGGCCAAGAACTGGTTCCCCAAACCCTCGCCCTTTGACGCCCCTTTCACCAGACCGGCGATGTCCACAAACGTCATGCGCGCCGGGATCACCTGTTTGGACGCAGCAATTCCTGCCAGCGTGTCCAAGCGTTTGTCCGGTACAGCCACCTCGCCAACATTGGGTTCGATGGTGCAAAATGGGAAGTTTGCGGCCTGCGCGGCCGCCGTGCGGGTGAGCGCGTTGAACAGAGTGGATTTGCCCACATTCGGCAGTCCAACAATCCCCATTTTGAAGCCCATGGCACCCTCCGCGCATCTCAGATCGCGGGCCTGATACGCCCCTAGTCCTGCCGCGGCAAGGCCAAGGGGATCAGGAAGGTGAGCGAGAAAATCCGCACCACATGGTGCAGCGCAACATAAGCGGGGTCTGCCTGCAACATGAATGCCATGGCCGCCATGGTTTCCACGCCGCCGGGAGCAAAGGCGATCAGCGCAGACGTGAGCGAAAATCCGAACGCCACCGAGGCCAACCAGGCCGCGCTTGAAGCCACCACAACCGCCAGCCCAACCAGCAGGGCGGCCCCAACACAGGCCCGCTGCAGGAGGCCCAAAGATACTCCGGAAAACCGAGTGCCAATGAGACTGCCCATGAACACGAATCCAAGCGTGGACAGCCACAGGGGTACACCGCCTGGTGTGATCCCCGTGCCATGCCCCACTGCCGATGTGGCCATGGCCCCCAAGAGCATGGCGGCGGGCAACCCCAGCCGTTTCAGTCCAAGTCCGACGAGAGCCGCGACCAACGCCAATGGAACGAGGATCGCCCAAGCCATGGGTTCAACCGCTGGCAGCATCCGCGGCAATGCTTGACCGGTGAGCAGCACAACCATCGGGGGCGTCAGCAATGTCAGAGCCAAAACGCGCAGGCTTTGGATCAACGTGAGCAAGGGCAGGTCTGCTTTGGTCTCCATCCCGAGCCCGAGCACATAACTCAAGTGACCAGGAGCCGAGGCGAGCGTCGCCGTGGTCCGGTCCACCTGCAACGCCCAAGCCAGCACGCGTGCCCCACCCCAAAGAATGCCCGCCATGGCCACAATGAGGATGGCCAAGCTCAAAGGCCAGCGGGCGGCGGCGGCCACCACTTCAGGCGTCACCGAACTGCCCATACCCATGCCCACCACCACAAAGCATCCGTCACGCAGCTTATCGGGCAGGTCTGTCCTTAGACCGGCCAGACCGGCTATGGTCACAGACACAGCGGGACCCAGCAGGAATGGCGCAGGAACGTGCAACAGGTAGGCCCCCGCCGCCCCTGCCACGCCCACAGCAACCGTTAAGATGGTAACACGCCACTCCATGCCCTCTCTTCGCCCAGGGCCTCAGACGTGTCGAGAGACAAGATCACCCAGGAAAGCAAAGTGCAGGCGCAGGCCAACCG
>JBCDFD010000047.1:0-16697 GCA_039178645.1 Pseudomonadota bacterium
GATCATCCGACACCCAGATATGCCGCGCGCGGTATTCCATTTGCTTTGGCACACCATTGGACAGGGGCAGCCCATTGGGGCCTTTGTCAAAAACCGGGCCCGTGACGGGCTGCATTACTGGGTGTTCGCCATCGTGACACCGGTCAAAGGCGGATACCTGTCTGTGCGGATGAAACCCACGAGCGACCTGCGCGACATTGTCGAAGACGAATACGGCAAGCTCCTGGCTCTGGAGACATCGGACAATCTTGACCCGACCGACAGCGGCCAACTGCTCCTGAGACGCCTGGGCGAGTTGGGATTTCCAACCTACGGCGCGTTCATGGCAAAAGCCCTGTCCACTGAATTTGTTTCACGCTGCCGGCGTTTGGGCCGTGAACCTGATCCAAAAATCGAACAGTTCGAAGCAATCACCGAAGCGATAACCGAGGTCGCCGCGCAAACCACAGACCTGTCCGACGTGTTCCAAAGCATCCGTGGAATTCCGTACAACATGCGCATCCTGGCCTCACGCTTGGAGGCCGCAGGTGGCCCGATCAGTGTGATTTCAGCCAACTACGGGGTGTTGTCCGAGGAAATCTCAAATTGGATGACCAACTTTGTTGAAAACACCAGCGGTTCATTTGGCGACATCAAAGCCGCAGTGGAAACCGGACTGTTCATGCACTGCACCTCTCTGATTCAAGAAGAGATGACCGCACAGTTTCGCAGCGAACGCGGGTTGGATTCGCACATCCACGTCGCCAATGAAATCGACATCTTGCACCGCCAGACCGATGAACTGCGGATCCGCGCCACCGACGGCATGCGCCAAGTGGCACGCCAAGCAGAACGGTTCAGCCAATCTGTGCGAGATATGAAACGCCTGATCACCGGGCTCGGCGCCACACGGATGATGTGCAAAATCGAAGGCGCCAGGCTTAAAAACGCCGGTGACAGCCTGTCAGGCGTGATCAATCAATTGGACACGTTCCAGGACTCCATTGAAGAGCGCCTGAGCAAGATCGATGATCTGAACCGGATTATCTTGCGGAACGCGGCACTGTTATTGGGCGAAGGCACCGAAGCGGTTTCGGAAACGCCAAAATACGCCACGGCCTGAACAATGCTCGGGCCCAAGAACGACGACGGGAATGCACGCTTGGTTTGGCGCAAACGCGGACAAAACACATTGGGTCCAGGGTCAAACATGGGCCCCCTCGACGGGGCTCTGGCCATTTGGCCCACCTATGTGCCGGTTCCTTGCGCAGTGAACAATCCGGTCAAAGCGCGCTTTGCTGTGACGGCCAAGGTTGGCTTTGGCAGGTCCATGTACGGCAAGGGCCGACACACCTCCATCGCCGCCAAGCCAATCCGGGCGGTCAAGGCGCCGTTTACTAGTCCCTCGCCAAATCGCCGGGACACTTTCGACAAAACAGTGCCGCCAGCGATTGACCCGAGCAGATCGTCGGTGATCGCCAAAGCGCCAGTTGCCAAAAGGTGACGCATCACCCCGCGGGTCAAACGCCACGCGCCCAACGACCCAGCACGTCCGCCGTAAATCTCAGAGACTCGCCGGATCATCCGTAAATTCGCGAAAAGCGCCGTGACAATATCCACCAGCGCCAGCGGCACGAGCGCGGTTACCGTCGCGACCCGACGCGACGCTGCCTCAACCTCAGCAAGCGCTGCGGCGTCCAGTGGCTCCAGCAACGCCCGTTCTGCCAGCGCAAGCGCCGCATCTGCGTCAAAGGTTTCATCCAACTGAGCCTTCAAGTCCCGCCGGGACCACTTCAGCTCGCGGTGATTGCCGTAGAACCCTTGCAAATTGAGACCAAGCTTGCGCGCGGCATTGAGATCAGACCGGGCCAAGACCTCTTCGGCGGTGGTTCTGATCTGGTCCACACGGCGCAACCGCGACAGCGCCGCGAACTCTCGAACGATCAGCGCCAAGACCACAACTAGAAAAACGGCAACCAAGGTCGCAAAAGCTACACCCAGATAGCTGTTGCGAATGAACAGCGCCTCGGCGGTGGTGAACAGCCCATAGACCACCATGGTGCTGCCCAAAATACCAACGAGCCACAGAAAAACGGCCGCCATTCGGTTTCCGCCGCTCGCCGCCACCACCGTTGCCGCGGCAGCAACCGTCGACCGATCCGATCCCACAGTTTCGTCCACTGGGGGCGCAGACGCCGGAGAAACAGTTTCTTCCGTTTCGGCCAAGTCAAACACAACCGGTCCACTGCTGGGTTTTTGATCACTCATGCCCTCGCCCTTACAACTTGTCGCCAAACAAAAACTGCGCGGCGCGGTCCAGACGGATGTGGGGCGGCCCATCCCCGTGGCTCAGCGTCATGGGCGCGGGTGCGAAACGCATGAATTGGTACTCTGCATCCAACCAACGCTCTGACCCACTGGCGGCAGGCGAGAGTAAAACCGAGGGATCATCGGGCAAGCGCCCCGGGTAGAACGCCACCGGATCGCCAGTGTCCAAGCGGTGCCCACGCACGACGCCCAAGTCTTCGCCTTTGTGGTGCCGAGTTTCCTCTACCGTGGCGCGCAAAGATGCCAGCGCCAGCGCTGCGGTGTCAGCCCCCGCAAACTGCGCCCGCTGCTTGGCTTCGGCAACCAAAGCTTCGGTGATGTCCGCCAGTTGGGCATGCTGAGAATGGTGCAAATGGTCGGCCTTTGTCGCGGCAAACAGGATTTTCTCCACTCGCCGTGCACCCAGTAGGCTTGCCAGGATGGACGCCGTCCCCGGACGAAACGCGCCGAGCACGTCGGCCGTGGTTGCCCTCAGGTCTTCCAAGGCCGCAGGCCCGTCATGGATCGCGCCAAGCACGTCAAGCAGGACCACCTGTCGGTCGATTTTTGAGAAGTGATCCCGAAAGAACGGGCGCACGATCTTGGACTTATAGGCCTCGAACCGACGTTCGAACTCACGCCAAAGGCTTCCGCGGCGCGCCCCAGACATGGGCGGCAAGGGCGAAAAAGTCAGCGCCGGCGATCCCTCCATTTCCCCAGGCAGCAGAAAGCGACCGGGGGAACAGTCCGAAAACCCTGCCACACGCGCAGTTTTCAGGGCGTCCGCGAAATGGGTGGCCAGCTTTTCAGCGGTGGGCTCATCCAACGGGTTCGCAGGGTCCACGTCCGCCAGAAGCGTCAGGAACGGCTCACCGCCGGGCCGTTTGGGAAGTTTCACCAACACTAGCTTGGACCACTCGGCAAAGCTGCGGTCGAGCAGTCCAAGGTCCAAAAGCCATTCGCCGGGGTAGTCTACGATGTCCAGGTGCACCGTGCGGGGTCCGGTCAGCCCACCAAAGGTTGACAGCGTGTCAAACATGCCCCTTGGCCTGACCCGAAACGACAGGCGCAGTTCGGAAATCGCGCGGGTGCTGTCGGGCCAACAGGGTTCCGGCCCGGTGAGGTCTTGCAAGTGACGCTCATAGGCAAAGCGAGGCACGGTGTCGTTCGGCTGCGGCTGCAAAACTGCGCCCACAATCCGGCCGGACGCGGCTGCGTTCAACTGGGTCATGCGCCCACGATTGAGCAGGTTGGCCACCAGTGAGGTGATGAAGACGGTCTTGCCCGCTCGGCTGAGGCCCGTGACGCCCAGGCGCACCACCGGTTCAAACAATGCCTCGCTGACGGCGCTGCCCGCGTCCTCGACCCCTTGCACCAACCTGTCTGCGACAGCTCCAATCACTCGCCCACTCCTTTGCCCTCAGCGCACTTAAAGGTCGGGCTTGGCTGATACCAGGGGCTGAGGCATTTATGCCGTGGCGCAGATGTCCGCAGCGGCGTCGAGCGCGCCTGGGCCATAGGGCACGCCGAGGGCGCGCAGGCCCGCTTGGATTGTCCCCAAAACGCCCAGCACCATGTGCGCATTCACATGTCCCATGTGCCCGATGCGGAAATAGGCCAGAGATTCTGGGTCCTCGGGGGTGTCCATGCCCAGGCCGATGCCCAGCGTCACACCGGCGTTTTCGGTGAGCCAAGCGCGCAGTTTGGGGCCATGGTCCATGCCGATGTGGACGCAGGTCACCGCATGGCTGCGGACGCTTTGGTCGGTGAGATTGAGCGCCAGCGGCCCGTCGGTCCCCCATGCCTCACACGCCGCCCAAACCGCCTGGGCCAGTTTGGCGTGCCGCGCCCAAACCGCCTCTAGACCTTCTTCGTCCAGGATCATGGTGAGCGCTTCGCGCAACCCATAAAGATGATGCGTCGGCGCGGTGCCGTTGAAATATTGGTAAAACAGGTCCGGCGTGCTGCGCGGTTTCCAATCCCAGTGCGCAGTCACGGCCGTGGCCTTGGCGCGAGCTTCGACCGCACGGTCATTGAAAAACACCAGCCCCAGGCCTGGGGGCGTCATGAGACCTTTCTGCGATCCGGTCACCATCACATCGACGCCCCAGGCGTCCATTTCCAACCGGTCACACGCCAGGCACGCGATACAATCCAGCATCAAAAGAGCGGGGTGCCCGGCTGCGTCCATGGCCGCGCGGACGGCTGCCACGTCATTGCGGACCGACGTTGCGGTGTCCACCTGCACCATGGTGACGGCCTTGATGGTATGGTTTGGGTCTGCGCGCAGCGCCTGTTCCACTTGGTCGGGATCGATGGGGGCCTGACGACCAAAATCGAGCTTTTCGACCTGCGCCCCCAATCGCGTGGCCATTTCCGCCCATCCATGGCCAAACCGTCCTGTGCAAAGGCCGAGCGCCTTGTCCCCCGGGCTCAGCACATTGTTCAGCGCGGCTTCCCATGCGGAATGGCCATTGCCGGTGTAGATCGCCACATGCCCCTCGGTGCGCGCAACCCGTTTCAGGTCAGGCACAATACCTTCGACCATGTCAGGCAAAGCGCCGAAGTAGATGTTTGGTGCCGCCCGGTGCATGGCCTGCAACACACGGTCGGGCATCACCGACGGTCCGGGGATGGCAAGATAATGGCGACCGTTGGCAAGCGACATGGGGATCCTCATTAGACATACGCTGCCAGCATGTGGACCATCGGGGACAAAGGTCCAGAGCGGAAAGCCCGTCTGGTCAAATTTGGATCGGTTGTTTGTTGTCTGTCGCCAAAGCTCGAACGCGAAATGGGAGTGTTACAGCGAATCCGACAAGCGCCCCATTGAGGCATATTCGCACTGCGCCTTGCGACAGCTGTCCCCAAACCGTATGTCACGTGCCAAAGCGCACCACTGAGAAGGCCGCATGGGCAGTTTCATAAAAAGACAGTTCCGGAAGTTTGAGCGCACACTGACCGAAAAATTGGGCCGAGACATCAGCACACCGCAGGCACGGCGGCGTGCCATGTGGCATTTCAATCTCATAGACCACGCATTTCTGCGCACATTTTGGTGGAACTTGGAAGAAATCGCACCGGACGTCTGGCGGTCGAACCAGCCCTCGCCCAAGCGGGTGGCGCACTATCACAGCATGGGCATTCGCAGCATCATCAACCTGCGCGGGTCTTCGTACCAGTCGCCGTATCTGTTGGAACAGGACGCCTGTGCAACCCATGGCATCGCCATGCACGATGTTGAAATGAGCGCGCGCAAGCTGGTGGCGCGCGCGGTTCTGCAAAAGCTCTTGGCTACCATGCGGAGCGTCGAACGGCCTTTCCTGATGCACTGCAAAAGCGGGTCAGACCGGGCGGGGTTCGCTTCGGTCCTGTATCTAGCCATCCTTGAGGGCCGCCCGCTGGCGGAAGCTCGGAAGCATTTGCATTGGAAATATCTGCACCTATCCACGACAGACACCGGCATCCTGGATTTCGTGCTCGACACTTACGAGGCTGAAACCCAAGACAGCGGGATGGATTTGGAAACCTGGATCAACACCTGCTACGACCCCGAGGCGATCACTGCGGCCTGGAAGGCGAAGCGGGGCGAGGCTTAGGCGCATAGCTCTGCGCCAGCCGATGTGGATCAGCGCCCGATAAATACCTTGTCAGCAACCAAAGGTTCCGGGACCCGCGGTTGAGCCAGCCTTGTTTTTCATACCTTGCGGCACTGGTGGCAGCTTGGCCTGGCACTGGCGAAAGCTTCCCTTTGAGCGAACGGGCCAACGCCACATCATCCATCAAAGGGATGTCCGGGTAGCCGCCAACACTGTCGTGGAGGCTGCGTTTCAAAAACAGACCCTGGTCACCGTAGGGCAGACCAAGCAGGCGCGACCGCAGGTTTGCCCATCCCGCCACCCAGGCAGGCCATGCGCCGCGGGCCCGAAACCGCAGTTGGAAATGCCCTGCCCGTTCGGGGGCGTCCGCCATGTGTGTCAACAGCCCTTCGATCCAAGGCCCCTGCAAATGCGTGTCCGCGTGGAGGATCAACAGCCATTCGCCTTTGGATACGTCCACACCACGCCGCAATTGGCCACCCCGGCCCGGCGCACCGCTGACGATCACCGCGCCCAAGTCTTCGGCCAAGTCGCACGTACCATCGGTGGAGCCGCCATCGGAGACGATCAGTTCCCGGATCAAGCCTTCGGTCAGGGCAGGCGTGAGAGCCGCGAGAGTTGTGGGCAATTCCTGTGCCGCATTCAGCGTGGGAATGACCACAGATATCGGCGCTGGCATGGCAATTCCCCGAAAGTCGGCCTAGGTGACTGCCAAAGGACAGCCTTTGGGCGAGGAGACCGCTACGGTGGAACAGACACAAACACAATCCCGCGCCGTGTTCCGTGTGTCAGGTGCGGATGCGAAGGACTTTTTGCAGGGCCTTGTGACCAACGATGTGAAGGGGCTCGCGGACGGGTTGGTGTATGCCGCGCTGCTCACGCCGCAGGGCAAATACCTGTCAGATTTCTTCTTGGTGCCCGATGGCGAGGATGTCTTGCTGGATTGTCCGGCGGAACACGCCGCCGACCTTCAGAAGCGACTGACCATGTACAAGTTGCGCGCCAAGGTCACGTTAGAGTTGACGGACATGGCCGTTGCCCGAGGTCTCGGTGAGGCCCCAGAAAGCGCATTTGCCGACCCCCGTTCGCCGGACCTGGGCTGGCGCCAATATGGGGTTGGACTTGGGGAATCTGCGGACACAACGGCGGAGCTTGAAGCCAAACGCATCGCGTTAGGTGTGCCCGCGTCAGGCATCGAACTTATTCCAAACGACACCTATGTGCTAGAGGCCGGGTTTGAACGTCTGAAAGGTGTCGATTTCCGCAAAGGCTGCTTTGTCGGTCAGGAAATCGTGGCACGCATGAAGCACAAGACCGAGCTACGTAAAGGCCTGGCACGCGTCCAAGTGGATGGCGAAGCGCCGGTTGGGACCGAAATCATGCGCGATGGAAAAACCGTGGGAAAGCTGTTCAGCCAAGCCGACGGCCAAGGGATTGCGCATTTGCGGTTTGACCGTGCGGGTGACGGTATGACCGCAGACGGCGTACCCGTGCGGCTGATGGCCGAGGAGTGACCGACAGCCAGGTGAGCTTTGGCGCGAGCGTTAAGGTCATCCGAGAAACACCATTGCATGGGGGCGATCTGTCTTCGGTGACACGGGTGGATTTAAGCGACGGGAGCACGGTGGTTCTCAAACGCGGCAAGGGCGTGGACCGGGAACCCGCCATGCTGCGCGCTTTGGCGAAGGCCGGGGCCAGAGTTCCGGAGGTTTACGCCGTTGGGTCGGCATGGTTCACCATGGAGCACTTGGCCGAAGCCCCGGCGACCACTGACGCGTGGCAGCGATTTGGTCAAATGCTGCATGCCGTGCACTTGAGCGCAAGCGACAGCTACGGATGGCACGTTGACCATGCTTTTGGTGCTGTCGACATCACCAACCAAGCAACAGGCGATTGGCCGACCTTCTGGGCCGAACGAAGGTTGCGGCCCAGTGCCGATTTTCTGCCACAGGAGCTCTCAAATCGACTTCACCGACTGTGTGACCGATTGGGCGACCACCTGCCCCCGCATCCCAAAGCGAGCTTGCTGCATGGGGACCTTTGGACTGGGAACGTGCATTTCAGCGACGTCGGGCCTGCGCTCATCGACCCGGCGAGCTACCATGGGCACAGCGACGTCGACCTCGCCATGCTCACTCTGTTTGGATCGCCTCCCAATGCCTTTTGGGAAGGTTATGGCGGTGCGCCTGACCAGTGGGACACCCGGCGCGCCATTTACCAACTTTGGCCAGCGCTCGTGCACGTTCGATTGTTCGGCGCGGGATAGCTGAGCATGGTCAAACAATGTTTGGACATCGCGGGCTAGCGGTCAGGCCCGTTCAGCGTATTCCATCGTCTCGGTGTTCACGACGATATCTTCGTCCTGCGCAATGAACGGCGGCACCATGACCTTCACGCCGTTGTCCAGGACCGCGGGCTTGAAACTGTTGGCCGCCGTCTGACCTTTGACCACGGGTTCCGTTTCAATAACCTTGCACACCACTTTCTGCGGCAGCGTCGCGTTCAGCGCTTCGGCATCGTAGTATTCGATCACTGCCGTCATACCGTCTTGTAGGAACGGACGCCGCTCGCCCAGAATATCCGCCGGAATTTCGATCTGTTCGAACGTCTCCGCATCCATAAACACCAGCATTCCGTCGGATTCATAGAGGAACTGCTGGTCTTTTTGCTCCAACCGCACGCGCTCCACCTTGTCCGCTGAGCGGAACCTTTCGTTCAGCTTGGACCCGTTGCGCAGGTTCTTCATCTCCACTTGAGCGAAGGCACCACCCTTCCCCGGCTTCACGTGATCGACCTTCACCGCAGCCCATAGACCGTCTTTGTGTTCGAGGATATTACCGGGACGAATCTCGTTTCCGTTGATTTTAGGCATTTTTGACCTTCAAAAGAGTTGGTTTGGCGCTGCCGCGTTCCTATATCGGCGCGGTGCTGAACAGGCAACAGAGCGAACCACTCACCCTGAGGTTGTTAACCATGCATTAACTGCATATCCGCCATGCCTAATTTGCAATACAGAATCGCGCAGAACGCGGCATATTGCGCGCCACCGCTGAAACCACAAACAAAAAGAACAAGGAAGAACAATGGGCGAATTTATCGACGGCACAGCTTTTAATCACGAACAGGGCAACCGTGCCCGTAAATTGTTCGCGGCTGTGGTGTTGGCTGCGCTGGATGACGCCATCGCAGACGATAAGAAATATGGTAACGGCCCCGATCAGATCGCGCGTTGGGCGCGGTCGCGTGATGGGCGCGAAGTGCTAACCTGTGCGGGTATTGACCCCAACGAGCGCGTGGTGACCGGCCTGATGGATTTCGTATCCAAGGGCGTGCGTACCTCTGTGGCGCTGTCCCGTGAAGAATCCGAACGCCGCCATGCGGCCCAAGCGGCAGCGGAAGCCGCATAAGCACCAAACACTGACAGTGATGTTTTGAAACGGCGGCCCTACCCCATGGTCCGCCGTTTACTTTTGGGCACTGACCAAGGGTTCGGGTGCGTCAGAGTTTGAAGTCAGTCGAAGGGTTTCCGTTTTCGTTGGAACACTTCGATCCACTCTCAAAGCTTGGATCTGGCGAAAAGCATCTAACTGTCGGCCTTAGGCATCCTACGAAAGCAACAAGACTTTTACTCAAACTTAGACTTGGTTGCCGCCTGATCTGCTTGATCCGATGCGGCCAGGATACGGTCCAGTTCCTCCCGCACCACCTGTCGAATGATGCGGTTTATGCGGGGTCCCATACGCGTCCGAACTTCTTCACGGAGCACATCGCGCACCAATTCGCGAAGAGCTTGGTCGCTGTAGTCCCCTGCGGCTGTCACGTCAGTTTCTGCAATCACTGGGTCGGTTTGTGGTTCTGGTGTCTCAGAAGCGCCACCCAGAGTGAGCCTGGAGCGTGCCGCAGAGGCGGTGTCAGCGCTTCCCGGGGCCACGCCACCGGGCACCTCATGACCATTGGCCGCTAGCTGTGGAGATTGTTCAGGGTCCATCGCTGTGGCCCCTGGAAACCGCCGGAGGGGCGGCCGAGCCGGAAAGCTACCCGCATCGCGGGCCTCAGCCTCATCAACTTCACGAGCCACGAGGCGGCGTATTGAGGACAACACCGCTTCGTGGTCACGCTCTGTGGACATGGCTCGCGTTCCTTTGGAAGCGCTACTGGCGCCCGATGGCCTGCAACACCCGGTCGATCTGCTCGCCCTGCTGGCTGGTGATGCCCGGAGGCGCGGTGCGCACCGCGTCGTAATAGGCCTCGGGATCATAGGTCAGCACATCGAGACCAAGGTTCGATGCCGTCAGCAGGCCCATGGTGGACAGCAGGAAGTAGAAGGCATCCTGCTCAATGCGCAGCGCGTCGATCCGGTCGCCCTGGCTGTCGAGCAGTTCCTGCTCCGCGTTCAAGACGTCCAGAGTGGTCCGCTCACCCAAGGTCTGTTCTTCCTTGGTGCCCTCAAAGGCGATCTGGTTGGCCTCGATCTGCCGTGCCGTGGCCACCAAACGGGCCTGCGCCACACGGAGCTGCGACCAAGCAAATCCAAGCCGCTCTTCGATATTCAGCGTGGTTTGCAGCAAGTTGGACTTGTTCTGGTCCAGAACAGCAATGGCCCGGCGATACTGCGCGTTGATGCTACCACCACTGTAAATCGGCCCGGTGATGCCCAGACCCAGGCTGGCCTGAGGTTCCAGATCATCATCAATGGACCGCTGGTCCGAATAGCCAATGGCACCCGATGCGGAAAGCGACGGGAGCGCCGCCCGCTTGGCGATCTCAACATTCACTTCCTGAGTTTTGACGTTGAACTGCGCGGCTCGGATTTCCGGGTGCTGCACCAATGCAATGGCCCGCGCCGCATCCAACGTTTGCGCCGTGGCCGGGAACGGGGGCGGCGCTTCGAGGTTTCCAGGATAGCGACCCACCGCCAAACGATAGCTTTCGCGGGCCTCGGTGAGGTCCCCTTGCGCCGCTTCGAGGTTGGCTTCCGCTTCGGCCAAACGCGCTTCGGCCTGCGCCACGTCTGTGCGGGTCACATCGCCCACCGCCAAACGGTCACGGGCCGCCCGAACCTCTTCTTGCAACACACGAACGTTGTTGCGCCGCAGGTCCACAAACGACTGTGCCCGACGCACTTCGGTGAAGGCTTGGACAGCCGCGAACAGAACCGATTGTTCTTGAGACGCCAAGGACTCGCGCGTGGCCAGCACCGCCTGCTTGGCCGCTTCCACACTCAAACGGTTGCGCCCGAACGCATAAATGCTCCACGACGCGGTCAGTTCCAGGGTGTTGATAATACTCTGGCTGTTGGCCCGCGACTGGAAGCCAAACACGTCGGTGGTCACCTCTGTGTCCAAATCCCATGTGGTCTGCCGCGACGCGCTGTACTGCACAATCGGGCGGAGAGCAGCGACCGTGACCGCCACGTCTTCGTCTGCGGCACGCAGAACCGCTCGGTTCTGATCAAGTAGGTTGGAGTTGTTGTACGCGGATACCAAAGTATCGGCCAACGTTTCGGCGGACGCCTGTGCTCCGGCAAAAACCAAAGCACACACCCCCAGGGTCCAAGTCACACGTCGCACGGCGGGTCCTCTTTCTGCGGCAGCCTAGCGCCGCAATTGGGATCACAGCGCGAAAGGAGCCTTTTGCTCGAAACCAGGTAGGATCGGCGCACCAGCGTTAAAGGCAAATCGCCAGGAAACCGAACCGTTTAGTTTGTACCCTATCCGCACAGCGCCCAGGGCACCATCCTGAAAAATCGCTGCGATGCGACCACCGTCCTTCAACTGTGCGATAAGCGCATCACTGACCTGTTCCACAGCGCCCTCTATAAGGATCACATCATAGGGTCCATGCTGTGCGACGCCCTCGGTCAGGGTCCCCTCAATCAAGGCAACGTTATCCACACCCTGTTCTGCCAAGGCAACCATGGCGTCCCGGGCCATATCGGCGTCCTCTTCCACAGCCACCACAGCCTCGGCCAAGCGCGAAATCACGGCGGACGAGTACCCGTACCCTGCCCCCACATCGAGCACCAACTCTTGCGGTTGGATGTTCACGGCATCGAGAATTTTTGCGAAAGTCCGCGGTTCCAAAAGAACGCGCCGTTCGGCCAACGGAAGATTTTCACCGATATAAGCGGCATCGCTTAGCTCACCCGGCACAAAATCTTCCCGTTGGATCCGCAAGAGCGCGTCGATGATTGGGAACTTGGTCACATCAGATGGACGCACCTGCGTGTCCACCATGATCGTTCGGCGCTGTGCAAAGTCTGTCATGGCTGGGCACCCTTGTCCGTCTGTACCTGGCGCGCACTGTTTACACGCCATGGGGGAAAGTACAACGAAAGCTGAGCCTATCTACGAACGAAGTCGACGGATCGCATTGTACAAAGTGATTTTACCGGGCTTCCAGCCCAACGAGGAGCTCCAGGCGATATTTTCAACCTTGCTCCACTCGCCAACTCTGTCTATTCCCACCCCACCACGGCGGCGAGTTGGCGGAGTGGTGACGCAGCGGATTGCAAATCCGTGTACACCGGTTCGATTCCGGTACTCGCCTCCAAAATTTCACATCGAACACAAGCACTTACAACGCCACCCACTTCGGGTGCCGTTTCCGAGAACAGCATAGACACAGTTTTGGTGCGAAAAAAAATGCTCGAGGCACCTTCCAACCGACAACTCCATGGGCGCAGCACTGTCAACTGGAGGTAGTCGCCGGCGAGCGTCATGCGCTTGTAGCCTGCATCCTTTGATTTTCGGACGGCTATCGGACGCAGCATTCTAGCCAGACAGCGACTCACGGCCTAAAGGTACCATGGGTGGGGTGTGCTTCGCAGAAAGGCACCTGATATAGCTAGACTTCTGCGGTTCGCTACGTCTATCTTGACGAAAAATACCGAGGTGCCAGCGTGGGGAATGTTCTCTTAATGTTCGCGGGATAGCTTCGCAATTGACAAAAAGGAGCCGTTATATGGAACGCAGGGAGGTCTGGTCTTTCTTCACTGGGGCGATGGGGTTGGACCTCGGATTAGAGGCTGCAGGTCTCCACGCGACCCTCGCCAATGAACTGGACAAGCGCTTCTGTGAGACGATCAGAACCAACCGCCCTGGCCTCGACCTGATCGAGGGAGACGTCACAAATCTCACCGCCCAGTCCTTGCGAAAACGACGCGGCTTCGACCATGAGGTCTACCTGATCGTGGGAGGTCCGCCCTGCCAGTCATTCTCCTCCGGCGGCAAACGTGCCGCGCTGAGTGACCCGAGAGGCAATCTAATATACGAATTCTTTCGGATCGTGTCTGAGGTGTCGCCGCGTTACTTCGTACTCGAAAATGTGGCCAACCTAACAACCGCCGCCTTGAAGCACCGGCCGATCTCGGAGCGTCCTGGGAAGCATTGGAGCCTGAAAAAGTACGATGGCGATCTAAACCGAGAGGTCGACGGCGTGCGGCCGTTGGAGGACGATGAGAAGTCTGGAAGCGCGCTGCGCCAGATAGCACGGGATGCTCGCTCGCTTGGGTATCACATCTCGTTCGCGGTCGTGGACGCCGCGGACTACGGCGCACCCCAGCACCGTCTCCGGTTCGTCATGATGGGCTCCCGAGACCATCCGCCCCCTGCGCTTTCTGCCGCGACCTTCGGGACAGAAGACGCGCCACACAGGACGGTCAGGGACGCGATCTGGCGCCTGCGCGACGACACAGGACCCCACTCCTGCTACACCGACCCTGTTCGGCGTTGGTTCGACCTTGTGCCCGAGGGGGGTAACTGGCGCTGCCTCCCAGCCGAACTCCAAGAGGAGGCACTCGGCGGATCGTACATGGCCGGAGGCGGCAAGACCGGTTTCTACCGGCGTCTCGCGTGGGACCGGCCGTCACCAACCATCACCGGACGAGCCAACCGCAAGGGCAGCGCACTATGCCACCCCGAGCAGTCCCGGCCCATCTCAGTGCGAGAGGCGGCGGCGCTGCAGGGCTTCCCGCCCGACTGGCGTTTCACGGGAGCGATGAACGCTCAGTACATGCAGGTTGGCAACGCAGTCCCGGTGCTCCTCGGCAAGGCGGTGGGGGAAGCAATCCTCGCCCATGAGGAGACTCAGGCCGGCAAGCGTGGCCGTCAGCCCAACGTGGACCGGATGATAGAGGCGGCCGTGGCGAGACTCCGCGCCTCCGCGCGTAACAAGGGCGCGAGGAAGGCAGCTTGAGTTCCGAAGACCGGGTCCTCTACCTACCGCCTCGCCATCCTATCCATCGCCTGTCGGACGAACTGCGGGCCGAATTCGTTGCGGCCCAACGTATTGTCATCGCGGTCGCTTTCCCCGACGCCCACAGCTTCTGCGAGCGGGTGCTCTCCGACCTAAAGCTATCCATCTCGCCGCCGGACGAGCTGCGAGGGCGGCCGGTTACGGACGTCGCTGACATGGAGTTTTCTGAGCTGGAGGATTTGTTCGACGGGATGCTCGTGTCCTCGTCTATCCCGGCTTCGGCGCGGCAGATGCATGCCGAGAACCTCTCACGCAGGGCCCAGTTGGTCCGAGCCTTCGACGACCCAGATACGGTGCTTGGGTGGGTCACCAACAAGGTGAAGGAGGTCATCGAAGACCTGCCGAAGACAGCGGCTGACATCGAGGTCGGCAGGAACCCAGGCGACGTGCTCGATCCCTACCTTGTCGCAGCAACACAGGCGCTGCTTTGTGAGGGGGATTTTCGTCAGGCGATCAGTGCGACGGTTACGCACAAGGCCTTGATGATCCTAGAGGGTCTAATGGGCCACCTTCATGAGGAAGTCATCGGCCAGATGCGCGGCAACGTCCGCAACCCTGAGCCGCGGGCGACGAACGCCGAGATACTCGACTACCAGTACAATCCATTCCCCGGCGCCGATGTCGTACAGCCTCCGCTGTTTGATGGAGACACGCTCAAGCTGCATCAGATCAAGTCTAAGACTGGGACGATGAACAGCAGCGGCGGAAAGCGCCTTGCCGAGCAGATGCGCCAGCTCCGCATGGCCTATGCGAACGCGGAGCTGTTCTCACATTCCTTAGTGGGCAATACCCTCCGCGGTCACCGATCCATGGGTGGGATGGTCCGGGTCGAGCCCAGCCTCGTAGTACTCGTCGGCCAGGCCTCCTTTGAGGTCCTGACCTCCAGTCACAGCGGCCCAGAGTTGTTGGTGCGGGTCTATCAGGCGGCCTTCGAGCTGGCCGCTGAAGAGACCGGCTACAGCGTCGAGAACATGACCAACGTGATCGTGCAGACGTTCATCGAGAGAGCCGAAGCGGAGGGCGAAGGCTACCTTGAGTCCATCGTCCACCAGTCCACGCGAGGCGACGCTGCCAACATGGACAGCCGCACCTACTCCGGAAGACGCAAAGGCCGCTGAAGTAGGGAGCGAATGGTCAGGACGGGCGGACCAGTTCCGGCGGCGGCGTCAGGTCAGCCGCCCAGGGCTCGCCGGCCGGCCAGCGTCGGACTTCGTTGTCGGTGGGTATCCGCTCGTCCTTCGACCTCATCCTCGACCGCACGTCGCTGATGTCCAGCGTGTCGTAGTCCTTATTGGGCCAGACCCTGAGGACGTCCTCGAGCACCTGCGCGTTCGTCTTCCACTCGCGGATGCTCGCCCGCGCGACCTCCCTTGCGGTGAGGCCGTTACGCTCCTCCGACGTCTCGTTCGCCACGAGGTCTGCGCTCACGATCAGCTCGCGGAGGCGTGCGCGGTCGAGACCGGGAGCCTCCCGACCGACCGTGACGTCCTCGAGGTCTGCCCGCATCCGGGACCGATAGGACTGTACGGTCTTGAGCGTGGTCTTCCCGTCCGGGTGGAGGAACCGGACGAGCTCCAGGACCTCCTCGTCCGTCGCCCCCTGCCTTATGAGCGCCCGCGCGGTGTCGCCGCTGCCCTGTCTGCTCTCCATTCCTGAGGGCCCTCCTGCGGCCTAACCCACTCCACCCGGAGTTGAGGTTAGCCGCAGGAGGGCCCTGCTTCAAGCTGAGCGACGGGATCGCCGCTACAGGTCAATGGGTTAGCCCTTCGTCCTACGCCGCATGGGCACGTCCGTGCCCTTTTTGCGGAGGACGGCCGCGACGCTCGCCACGCTGCGGACGGTGGTCCTCGCGTCGGGGAACTCCTCCAGGACGCGGTCCACGATGGCCTCGTACCCGAGACCGGGGTTCATGAGGAGCTCCTGCAACAGAGAGCCGATGGTCCGTCTCGGCCCTGTTTCCGCGGGCACGTCGACCTCTGCATTGTACATTTTCTGGTCGACCGTCTGCTGCTCAACCGCATACGCTGCGGCCGGTTCGGTGGCCTCCGTCTCGGGCACGTCAGCCACGCGGTCACCGAGGACGCGGCACTCGACCACGATCGATCCTGGATGCTCTCTGCGCTTCTTCTCGGCCAGGTCCGGACGGCCGCAGAAGCCGACTGCGCCCCAACCCTCCTTGCCTTCGAGTAGGACGGTGTGGGTGTAGGTTCGGTCGGTCTTGCGGATGTGTTCGGAACCATCCGGGGCGGTGGCGACGTAGGTCGTCTTGGTCATGGCTGGTCTCCTTCTCAGCATTGGTGAGACCATCCTGTCGGGAAGCGGGGAGCCTGCGAGCCCGTCTGTACTCCCCGCCGAGTAACGTTATGCTTCAAGCGCCATAGAGTTGCAGAGGCAGTTACAGAGGTGCCCCTATCTCCTAAAGCGCGTAGCCTCCCACTCGTCTTCCTCCTGGTCAAACTCCACCGTGAGCAGCGTCATGCGAAAGCCTTTCGCCTGGGCAACCGTCTGTTCACCCAGGGAAAGACCACGGGAAGTATCCAGCCTGTCGGCATAAGC
>JBCDFD010000048.1:0-16682 GCA_039178645.1 Pseudomonadota bacterium
GCGGCGCGCTTCGCGTTTGGTCTCTTTGTGCAAGAGCGCGGCGACATGACCCGCCGGTCCCTCTGGGGACACCTCGCCATCGATGAACACCTTCAGCCCAACGGGCCCAGATTTGGCAACAACATCATCAACAGGAAGCACGGAGCGGCACAGGAGCTTCAGTTGATCGGCCTCCGCTTCGGCCTCCACATTCAGGACGACCGCTGACCCCGGTTCCAGATTATCGCGGTGCGCTTCCAACACGTCGGAAAACACGGTGACTTCGTAGAGGCCAGTGGGGTCGGACAGTTGAACAAAGGCGAACCGGTTGCCCCGGCTTGATTTCCGTTCCTGACGCGACGCGACCGAACCCGCAATTTTCGCCGCCACGCGGCCTTCGCGGCGGGCCTTCTCTTCAATCTCGATCAGAGTTTCCACCTTTTGCCGTTTGAGCGGCGCCATGTAGTCATCCAGCGGATGGCCTGAGAGGTAGAAGCCAATGGCCGTGTGTTCCTCGCGCAACCGTTCCGCCGGTAACCAATCATCCGCTTGGGGCAGCCGTGGCTCAGGCAGATCATCCCCCGCCTCGCCAAATAGCGACACCTGCGAGGATGCCCGCTGTTCGTGGATCGCGGCGGAATAGGCCACGAGCGCATCTAAGCTGCGCCAAACGCGGTGACGATTGCGATCCAGTTCATCAAAAGCACCGGCGCGGGCCAGCATTTCCAACGGACGTTTGCCCACACGTTTCAGATCGACCCTACGGGCGAAATCGAACAACGTCACGAATTGCCCGTCCTTTCGGGCATCCACGATCAATTGCATGGCGTCGGCGCCCACATTTTTCAGCGCGCCCAACGCATAGACGATCTTGCCACCATTCACACTGAACGCGGCCTGAGATCGGTTCACGCAAGGCGGCACCATTGGGATATCCAAGTTGCGGCGCGCTTCTTCGGCGTAGGTGGCCAGCTTGTCTGTCAGGTGAATATCGCAGTTCATGACGCCCGCCATGAACTCCACCGGGTGGTTCGCCTTGAGCCAAGCGGTCTGATACGACACCACCGCGTAGGCCGCCGCGTGGGACTTGTTGAACCCGTAGTTGGCGAATTTATCCAGGAGGTTCCAAACCTCGATAGCCTTGGCTTCGTCCACGCCGTTTTCCGCCGCCCCTTTGAGGAACTTCGGTTTTTCGGCATCCATGGCCTCTTGGATTTTCTTACCCATGGCCCGGCGCAACAGGTCCGCGCCGCCAAGGCTATAGCCCGCCATTTCCTGGGCGATCTGCATCACCTGTTCCTGATAGACGATGATCCCCATGGTCTCGTCCAGGATATGATCGATGGACGGGTGCAGGCGTTCGCGGTCGCTGAGTTTGTTTTTCACCTCGCAGAACTTGGGGATGTTCTCCATCGGTCCTGGACGGTAGAGCGCCACCAGCGCGATGATGTCTTCGATACAGTCGGGCTTCATCCGCCGCAGCGCATCCATCATGCCCGAGCTTTCAACCTGGAACACGGCCACCGTCTTGGCTTCGGAGTAGAGCTTGTAGGTTGGCGCATCGTCCAAGGGTATGGCGTTGATTTCGCCTTCGGTGCCCTCTTCGGGTTCGTAAATCTGATGCCCATCCGCCGCCACATGCAATGGACGCCCCTGTCCCGCAATCAGGTCCATGGCGTTTTGAATGACGGTCAGCGTTTTGAGGCCCAAGAAGTCGAACTTCACCAGCCCCGCCTGTTCCACCCATTTCATATTGAACTGGGTCGCGGGCATGTCGGACCTGGGGTCCTGGTAAAGCGGAACCAACGCGTCCAGTGGCCGATCCCCGATCACCACCCCAGCGGCGTGGGTCGATGCGTTTCTGAGCAACCCCTCCACCTGCTGCCCATAGGTCAATAGACGGTCCACCACCTCCTCGGCCTTCGCGGCCTCCTTGAGCCGCGGCTCATCGGTCAGCGCCTTTTGGATGCTCACCGGTTTGACCCCTTCCACAGGAATCATTTTCGACAGACGGTCCACCTGTCCAAAGGGCATTTGCAGAACCCGCCCCACGTCGCGTACCGCTGCCTTGGATAGGAGCGCACCGAACGTGATGATCTGCCCAACCTTATCGCGACCGTATTTTTCCTGGACGTAGCGGATCACTTCCTCCCGCCGGTCCATACAAAAGTCGATGTCAAAATCAGGCATGGACACGCGTTCGGGGTTCAAGAACCGCTCAAAAAGCAAGCTATAGCGCAGCGGGTCCAGGTCCGTGATGGTCAGCGCATAGGCCACCAGACTGCCCGCCCCCGAGCCCCGCCCCGGTCCCACCGGAATATCCTGATCCTTGGCCCATTTGATGAAATCGGCCACGATCAGGAAATACCCAGGGAACCCCATGCCCTCGATGATGCCCAACTCAAAATCCAGCCGCGCCTGATATTCTTCGCGCGACACCGCATGGGGGATGACCGCCAGCCGCGCTTGCAGGCCCTCATTGGCCTGTCGCCGCAACTCTTGGACCTCATCTTCGGCAAATCGCGGTAGGATCGGATCGCGCGTGTCTGTCATGTAAGCGCAGCGCTTGGCGATCTCGACCGTGTTTTCCAGCGCCTCGGGTAAGTCCGCGAACAGCGTGACCATCTCAGCTTGGGTTTTCAGGTAATGCTGAGGCGTCAGCCGCCGCCGCGGCTCCTGCTGGTCCACATAGGCACCCTCGGCGATGCAAATGAGTGCATCATGGGCCTCATACATATCGGACTTCGGGAAGTAGACATCGTTGGTGGCCACCAGCGGCAGATCCATGGCATAGGCCATTTCCACCAGACCTTGCTCGCTCAGCCGTTCCGCGTCCGGCTGACCATCCTCGCCCGGATGGCGTTGCAGTTCCACGTAGCACCGGTTGGGGTAGATCTCGGCCAACCGCCGCAACAGCGCCTCAGCCTTTGCTTCCTGACCCGCCTGCAACAGCCGCCCCAAGGGCCCGTCCGGCCCGCCGGTCAAACAGATCAGGCCATCCGATAGCGCGGGCAACTCTTCGACCTTCGCTTGGGGCAACTCGCCGGGATGGGCCAAGTAGAGCAGCGAATTTATCTTTAGCAGGTTTTCGTAGCCCACATCATTTTGCGCCAAAAGAACAATCGGCGCCGGGTCTATCGGTCGATCTCCGGGCGCGACCGGGACATAGCCCAAATCCACCTGACAGCCATGGATCGGTTGCACCCCGGCTTTGCGCGCAGTCACCGAAAATTCCAGCGCCGCGAACATGTTGTTGGTGTCGGTGACCGCGATGGCGGGCATGTCCATCTCGGCCACTTGGCCGGGCAGTTTCTTCACCCGCATCGCCCCTTCCAAGAGCGAATACTCGGTGTGCACACGCAAATGGATGAATTTCGGGTCTGCCATGCCTGCCTCTTGGGTTTTAGAGGTAACTAAGCGCGCAACGGGCTCTCCGACAATCACAACGCCAACTTATCCCCAAGTTTCCAGCCCAAGCGCACTCCATGGCTTCATTGTTCCCCAAATACTCAAAAACCAGTGCGTCGGCTGCCAGAGCCTTACAGAAAACCACACCCAGGGATCACCAACCCACAAACGGTTGTGGCACAGAGTGGCGAGACCGGGGTTTTTACAAACTGCCCAATCCCCCGGCATATACCCCTCAAAGATCACAGAAGATCTTGCCTTCCCCACGGATTTGCGCACCTTTGGTGCTGGGCCGTTTCTCCACTTTCCGCCGCATCGGGTGGGGGACTGCACCGCACACGGTGAACGCCCATATGCAACAGACAGCGGCCACAGGGACCCATGACCCCTCAGACTGATGTGACGTTTCTCCTCAACGGCGAGGTGGTGCGGCTCAGCGGGATTGCCCCCACCACAACGCTCTTGGACTGGTTGCGAGAAGACCGTGGACTGACCGGCACCAAAGAAGGCTGCAATGAAGGCGATTGCGGGGCCTGTTCGGTGATGGTTACCGACGACCGCGGGGCCGCCAGCCTCAACGCCTGCATTCTCTTTTTGCCCCAGTTGGAGGGCAAGGCGGTGCGCACGGTCGAGGGTCTAACCGGTGACGATGGCAAGGCCCATCCCGTGCAAGATGCCCTCGTCAAATATCACGGATCGCAATGCGGCTTCTGCACGCCGGGCTTTGCGGTGACCATGGCCACCGCACATACCAATGGGGCCACCGACCACGACGATCAGCTGGCTGGGAATCTGTGCCGCTGCACCGGGTACGCGCCGATCATACGCGCCGCCGAGGCTGCTGAGGCCGAGCCAGTGCCAGATCACATGACCGAGGACCTTGCACCGTTGCGCACTGGGAATGGGCATAGCGCCACGCCGCGCACCTGCGATGAATTGGCGGCTCATTATCTCGCAAACCCCAGCGCCACTTTGGTGGCCGGTGCCACGGACGTGGGCCTCTGGGTCACTAAACAATTCCGCGACCTGGGGGAGGTCATCTTCCTCAACCAGATCGCAGAGCTGAGCCATTTAGAGATCGGCGACGACCGCGTGAAGTTGGGGGCGATGGCCAACCTGAACGAAGTGCGCGCGGCCGTGGAACCGCTCCACTCGGAATTTGGCGAATTGATCCGGCGCTACGGATCCACCCAAGTGCGCAACGCGGCCACTATTGGCGGCAACATCGCAAATGGCTCGCCCATTGGGGACAGCCCACCGGCCCTCATAGCCCTTGGGGCAACGCTGCACCTGCGCCGCGGGGACGTGTGCCGCGACCTGCCGCTGGAAGACTTCTTCATCGAGTACGGCAAACAAGACCGCCAACCCGGCGAGTTCGTCACTGCCGTGAGCTTTGCGCGGCAAGCCGATCGACTGCGGTGCTTCAAACTGTCGAAACGGTTCGACCAGGACATCTCCGCTGTGTGCGGTGGTCTGACTGTCCACGTGGTCGATGGTACCGTGACGGAGGCTCGATTGGCTTACGGTGGCATGGCCGGAACCCCGAAACGGGCGGCTCACGCCGAAGCGGCTTTGGTGGGACAAACCTGGACGCGAGCCACCGTCGAAACGGCGGTTGAGGCCATGGTCAACGATTTCACCCCGCTCAGCGACATGCGCGCCAGCGCGGCCTATCGCTTGCGCACCGCACAGAACATGTTGTTGCGCTATTGGCATGCCGACCAAGGGGCGGCGGTGAGCGCGTTGGAGGTGACACCATGAGCGTGCACAAACCGCTGCCCCACGACACGGCGCATCTGCATGTCACGGGCCAAGCCCGTTACGTGGATGACATCCCTGCCCCGGCCAATGCGCTGCACTTGGCGTTTGGCACCTCGTCTGTGGCCAAGGGTCAATTGGTGTCCATGGACCTTGACGAGGTGCGCGCGGCACCGGGCGTGACCATGGTTCTGACCGCCGACGACTTTGGGTCCATGCCGGACTGTTCCCCGTCGCTCCATGACGAGCCGCTGCTCTGCACCGGTCCCGTGCATTATGCGGGCCAGGCGCTGTTTCTGGTGGCGGCCCAAAGCCATCTGGAGGCCCGCCGCGCCGCTGCCCTGGCCAAGGTTGAGATCCGCGAAGAGACGCCAATCCTAACCATTGATGCCGCCCTCTTGGCCGACAGCCGGTTTGAGGAAGGCCCGCGCATTTATGGACAGGGTGATCCGGACAAGGCCATGGACGAGGCCGCCCATGTGATCGAGGGGTCGTTGGAGGTTGGTGGCCAGGAACATTTCTACCTCGAAGGCCAGGCCGCCATGGCTGTGCCCCAAGAGGGCGGAGACATGGTGGTCATGTCCTCCACCCAGCACCCCACAGAGATTCAGCACAAGGTGGCCGACGCTCTGGGCGTTCCCATGCACGGCGTACGGGTGGAAACCCGACGCATGGGCGGAGGATTTGGCGGCAAGGAAAGCCAAGGCAACGCGTTGGCCATTTCCTGTGCCATCGTAGCGGCACGCACCGGACGACCCACCAAAATGCGCTACGACCGGGACGATGATTTTGTGATCACAGGCAAACGCCACGACATCCGCATCGACTACCGTGCGGGGTTTGACAGCGAGGGCCGGGTCGAGGCCGTGGAGTTCCTGCAATATGTCCGCTGCGGCTGGTCACAAGATCTGAGCTTGCCCGTTGCAGACCGCGCCATGCTCCATGCGGACAATGCCTATTTCCTGCCCAACGTTCGGATCACGTCACACAGGTTGAAAACCAACACCCAATCGGCCACCGCGTTCCGCGGCTTTGGCGGGCCACAGGGCATGGTTGGGATTGAGCGGGTGATGGACCACGTAGCCCACGCGCTCGGCAAAGACCCGTTGGAAGTGCGGCGCAAGAATTTCTACACCGCGCCCGCGACACCATCGGATGTGAGTATTTCAGGAACAATGAAGCCTCAGACCACGCCCTATGGGATGGAGGTCACGGACTTTGCCTTGCACGATATGGTGGCAGATTTGTCCGCGCGTTGTGACTACCACAAACGGCGAGCGGCAGTGGCGGAATGGAATGCGCGGGAACCAGTTCTGAAAAAAGGCATTGCGCTCACGCCGGTGAAGTTTGGGATCAGTTTCACGCTGACCCATCTCAACCAAGCCGGGGCGTTGGTACATGTCTATCAGGACGGCTCCATCGCCATGAACCACGGCGGCACGGAAATGGGCCAAGGGCTATTTCAGAAAGTGGCCCAAGTGGCCGCGAGCCGCTTTGGGGTGGGCTTGGACCGGGTGAAAATCACCGCCACCGACACGGCCAAGGTGCCCAACACATCGGCCACGGCGGCATCGTCAGGGTCGGATTTGAACGGCATGGCGGTCAAAGCCGCCTGCGAGGAGATTGCCGGACGAGTGGCCGAGTTCGTGGCGGAGCGGCAGCAGGCCGACCCGAGCACGGTGCGGTTCGAAGGTGGTCAGGTCCATGTGGGCGGCGAAAGCTATCTGTTCGATGAGGTGATCAAAGACGCCTACATGGCGAGGATCAGCCTGAGCGCCACGGGGTTTTACAAGACCCCGAAGATCGTCTGGGACCGGATCAAAGGGCACGGTCGGCCGTTTTATTACTTCGCATACGGCTGTTCTTGCACCGAAGTGGTGGTGGACCGGCTGACCGGCGAGAACCGCATCTTGCGCACGGACATCTTGCACGACTGCGGCACATCGCTGAACCCGGCATTGGACATGGGACAGATAGAGGGTGGCTACGTGCAAGGCGCGGGATGGCTGACCATGGAAGAACTGGTCTGGGACGACAGAGGGCGACTGAGGACGCACGCGCCCAGCACCTACAAGATCCCTGCTTGCTCAGATCGACCGCAAGTTTTCAACGTGCACCTTTGGGATAGACCCAATTCAGAGGACACTATCTATCGGTCGAAGGCCGTTGGGGAACCGCCGTTCATGCTGGGCATCTCTGCCTTTCTGGCGCTGTCGGATGCTGTGGCGGCCTGTGGATCGGACTATCCCGCGCTGAACGCACCTGCCACACCGGAACGGCTGTTTTGGGCCATCGACCGGGTGGAACACCCGTGAGCCTTGATCGCCTATCTCTGATAGATGCAGTGCGCGCCCATGGGACCGTGGCACGCGTGGTGGTGGCGCAAGTGAAAGGCTCTGCCCCCCGTGAACCCGGTGCGTCGATCCTGGTTCGGGCCGAGGGACAGTCGGGCACCATCGGGGGCGGTGCGTTGGAGTTCGAGGCTGCACGGGCCGCGCGGGCTATGCTCAAAAATCCGGGCGGAACCCATGTGACGCGGGCGGCTTTGGGGCCAGCGCTCAACCAATGTTGTGGCGGTGCGGTGGTTCTGGTGACAGAAGTCTTTGACATCGCAAAGGCGGAGGCCATCCCGGAATATCTGTACATTCGTCGTGTGGAAGGCGGTGCCGACAAACCAATTGGCCTGCACCGTGCCGAGGCGGCGCACCGGGGCCAAGGGCACGCACCCGAGGTTGCGTTTGAGGCTGGCTGGTTGCTGGAACCCTGCGCGACACCCAAACGCCCTCTTTGGATTTACGGTGCTGGCCATGTGGGCCGGGCGCTGGTGGACGTGCTGTACCCCATGCCGTCCCTGGCAATCACGTGGGTGGACACAGGGGCAGAACGTTTCCCCGAAACGCTACCAAATTCGGTCACGCAACTGGTGGCGCAGAACCCTGCACTATTGGTGCCGCACGCGCCCGAAAACGCCGACCATCTGGTGCTGACCTATTCCCATGCGCTCGACCTGGAGATTTGCCATGCACTGCTGTCCCACCGTTTCCACACTGCCGGGCTGATTGGATCGGCCACAAAATGGGCACGGTTTCGCTCAAGACTTAGGCAGTTGGGCCATGGTGAGGCACGAATTTCTCAGATTTCTTGCCCCATCGGCGACCCAAAGCTGGGTAAGCATCCCCAAGCCATCGCGGTTGGGGTTGCAGCGGCGCTCTTGAGATCCGACAAATCTGTGGGGGCTGACTGGGCGAAGGACCAAACGGGGTGAGCAAGCACAACGAGCTTTTGGTGCTGAACGGGCTGACCAAACGGTATCCCGGCGTGGTCGCCAGTGACGATGTGTCTTTTTCCATTGGTCCGGGGGAAATTCACGCTTTGCTGGGGGAGAACGGCGCGGGCAAGTCCACCCTGGTCAAAATGATATACGGGCTGGTGGCCCCGGATGCGGGCACAATGCAGTTCAAGGGCGCAAGCCATGAACCCACCGCGCCCAGTGCCGCACGGGCCGCGGGCGTGGGCATGGTATTCCAGCATTTCTCGTTGTTTGACGCGCTCACTGTGGAAGAAAACATCGCCGTGGGGCTCGACACCAAGCAGCCGAACCTCAAACAAGCGATAGAAGAGGTGAGCCAAACCTATGGTCTGCCGCTGGACCCGCGGGCCCAGGTTGGGGACCTATCGGCGGGCGAACGGCAACGGGTGGAGATCGTCCGCTGTCTGCTGCAATCGCCCAAACTGTTGATCATGGACGAACCGACCTCGGTGCTCACGCCCCAAGAGGTCGAGGTTCTGTTCCATACGCTGCGTCAGTTGGCGGCGGACGGCACGTCGATCCTCTATATTTCCCACAAGCTCGATGAGATCCGAGCGCTGTGTGACCACGCCACTGTGCTGCGCCACGGCAAAGTGGTGGGCACCTGCGTGCCGCGCGACACCACAACCGGCGCCATGGCGGAAATGATGGTGGGCGTTGCCGTCACACCGGCAAAGCGGCTGCCTGCAAAACCGGGTGGGTCATACTTGCGGCTGACCAATGTGTCAGTGCCGTCGCTGGGCGCGTTTGGCACGCCATTGCGTGGGATCACTCTGGACGCGCGATCCAACGAGGTGCTCGGCATTGCCGGCGTGGCGGGCAATGGTCAGGACGAGTTGTTCTCGGTCATCTCGGGCGAGATCACCGTCAGACCAGACCATGTGACGTTGGAAGGCGAACCGGTGGGCCACCTGGGGCCACGGCAACGGCGGATGCGCGGTCTGGGGGCCGCGCCGGAGGAACGGTTGGGCCATGCGGCGGCCCCTCAGATGAAGCTGACAGAAAACGCGCTGCTCACCGCCATGGTCCGATTGCGCCTAGCACCGGGCGGGTGGATCAACTGGGCTGCGACCGAGGCCTATGCCAATTCCATCATTGAACGGTTTGATGTGCGGACCCCAGGACCAAACACCGCCGCGGGGGCGTTGTCAGGCGGCAATTTACAGAAATTTGTGGTGGGCCGTGAAGTGATGCAGAGCCCACAGGTGCTGGTCGTCAATCAACCCACCTGGGGTGTGGACGCCGCCGCCGCCGCGCGCATCCGCAAAGAACTGGTTCTACTGGCCAGCCAAGGGGCCGCTGTGGTGGTCATCAGCCAAGACCTGGACGAGCTTCTGGAAATCTCGGACCGTATCGGGGCCATGTGCGAAGGCCGGTTGGTGGAACCACATCCAACCGGCGATCTGACGATGGAGGGCTTGGGGCTCATGCTGGGCGGGTCCCCGCCAGTGGCTAAACCCAAAGCCCCAAAAACCGAGGCAATCCATGATCCGGCTTGAACGGCGACCGGCCCCATCGGCCTTCTGGGCCACGCTGACACCCCTGTTGGCGGTGGCGGCAACCATGGTCGCGGGCGCAGGCATGTTTGCCGTTCTGGGGACCGACCCACTGGAGGCCCTACGGACGATTTTCTGGGACCCGCTATTTTCGGAGCAGTTCGCCAGCTATTCGCGGCCACAGCTTCTGGTCAAAGCGGGGCCGCTGATCCTGATCGCCATCGGGCTGAGCTTTGGGTTCAAAGCGGGCATTTGGAACATCGGCGCGGAAGGTCAGTATATCATCGGCGCGATTTGCGGGGCGGCTGTGGCGTTGGCGTTCTACCCGACCTCCATCATTGGGCTGCTGCCACTGATGGTGATTGCGGGTGGCCTGGGCGGGCTGGCTTGGGCGATGATCCCAGGACTTCTCAGAACCTGGTTCAACACCAACGAAATCCTTGTGTCGCTGTTGCTGGTGTATGTGGCCGAGAACATCCTCGCGGCGGCCTCGGTTAATTTCTTGCGTGACCCCGATGGGGGCGGCTTCCCCGGGTCGCGCAACCTGCAATCCTATGAGGCGGCGCATAATGCAGAGATCATCGCAGGCACTGGGATGCACTGGGGTGTGCTCACCGCCTTCATCGCCGTGATCGCCGCCTATGTGATCATGCAGCGCCATGTGCTGGGCTATCAGATCAAGCTCAGTGGCGAGGCCCCCCGCGCCGCGCGCCTGTCGGGTGTCCGTCCAGCACGTCTGATCCTGTTGTGCCTTGGCATCTCTGGCGCGCTTGCCGGGATGGCGGGTCTGTTTGAGGTGGCAGGGCCGGCGGGCAAAATCAGTATCGATTTCAACGTGGGCTATGGCTTCACCGCGATCATCGTGGCCTTTCTGGGGCGCTTGCATCCCGTGGGCATCCTGCTGGCCGGACTGCTCATGGCGCTCACCTACATCGGGGGAGAGTTGGCGCAGCTGATGCTGGGCCTGCCCGCCGCGTCAATTCAGGCGTTCCAAGGCATGCTCCTGTTTTTCCTTTTGGCCTTCGATGTGCTCAGCCACTACCGGCTGCGTATCGGTAGCCCGCGCGCGGTGTGATCCCATGGATATGTCCCTGATCAACCTTCTGCCGATCCTCATGGCCGCCTCCACGCCAATCCTGTTGGCGGGATTGGGTGAGCTGGTGGTGGAACGGGCGGGCGTACTGAATTTGGGCGTCGAAGGCATGATGATCATCGGTGCCATCACCGGGTTCATCGCCGCAGTGGAAACCGGCAGTCCGGCGCTTGGTTTCATATGTGGCTCCCTGGGCGGTGCGGCCCTGTCGTTGATTTTCGCCATGCTGACCCAGAGCCTGAAGTCCAACCAAGTTGCCACCGGTTTGGCGCTCACGCTCTTTGGCCTCGGCTTTGCCTCACTCCTGGGCCAGAACTATGTGGGCGTGAAACCACCTGGCACAGATGAGCTTCCCATTCCGATTTTGGCGGACCTGCCGGTGGTGGGCCCTCTGCTGTTCCAGCATGACCCGCTGGTCTACATCAGCTTGATCTTTGTGGCCGCCATTTGGGCGGTGCTGAAATTCAGCCGCATGGGTCTGATCCTACGCGCGGTGGGCGAAAACCACGATGCCGCCCACGCGTTGGGATACAAGGTTGTGCGACTGCGCTACCTTGCGATCCTGTTTGGCGGTGCCATGGCCGGTTTGGGCGGAGCATACCTGAGCCTCATCCGCGTGCCCCAATGGACCGACGGCATGACCGCCGGAGCCGGGTGGATTGCGCTGGCTCTGGTGGTGTTCGCGGGCTGGCGCCCCTGGCGGCTACTGATCGGTGCCTACCTCTTCGGCGGTGTCACCGTTCTGCAACTGAACATGCAAGCGGCGGGCGTGAATGTTCCGGTGGAGCTTCTGTCCATGTCGCCCTACCTGATCACCATTGCGGTGCTGGTCCTCATTTCCGCCAATCGCGGACGGGGCGGGTCCGGCGCCCCGGGGTCATTGGGACAAGGGTTCCATGCCAGCCGGTGACGTCACTTTCCGCCAAGAGCTGCACACCATCCTGGAGGGCAAACACCCCCGCCTGGGAAAAAACGTCTTCTTTGCGCTGAACGTCGTCATTTTCATTTCCTGCGCCGGCATCGCCCTGGAAACCATGCAGGCGTTTTCTGCGGACATCCGAGACTGGATGCAGGTCGTGGAACGCGCTGTGTTAATCATATTCTTCCTTGAATATTGCGCCCGCCTTTATGCCGCCCCAGATCGCTGGGCCTATGCCCGCAGTGTCTGGGGCATTGTCGACCTGCTGTGCTGGTTCCCTCTGATCGCACTGGCAGGCACGGAACTGGCCGCCATTCGTGCCTTGCGCCTTCTGAGCCTATTGCGGATGATCAAAGCGATGCGGGGGTCACGGGCTTTGGAACGGCTGGAAGCCGCCCTGAACCGCGCGCGGGGCGAGTTGATCGTATTCATCTCGCTGGCCTCAATCACGATCTACGTGGGGGCCGTGGGCATCTACACGTTCGAACATGCCGCGCAGCCTGACGTGTTCGCCTCCATCCCCGAAAGCGCTTGGTGGGCGTTGGTGAGCTTCACCACCGTGGGCTACGGCGACAGCTATCCAATCACCGCAGAGGGGCGTTTGTTCACCTCTCTGATACTCATCATGGGCTTGGGCGTCATTGCGGTGCCCGCGGCCGTGATTACATCTGCGCTCATAAACACAGAGCCGCAACACCCCAGCAGGAAGGACCACAATGACCCGTACACGCTTGCTCGCCGCCGCCCTCGGGTGCGCGGTCTCCGTAGCCTCCGTCACGTCCGCGCTCGCCGACGATCCAACTAAAGTTGGCTTCGTCTATGTGGGCCCCATCGGTGACGGCGGGTGGACCTATGAACACAACCAAGGCCGTTTGGCGGTCGAAGAACACTTCGGCGACGCCGTGGAAACCACCTATGTGGAAAGCGTCCCCGAAGGCGCAGATGCCGAGCGGGTGCTGACCCAGATGGCTCTGACCGGCCACGACCTGATCTTCACAACCTCATTTGGCTATATGGATGCCACCAACAATGTGGCGGCCAAGTTCCCAGACGTGAAGTTTGAACACGCCACGGGCTACAAGCGGGAACACCCCAACGTGGCCACATATGATGCGCGTTTCTACGAAGGCCGCGCTGTGATCGGGACCATCGCAGGCCACATGTCCGAGACTGGCAAAATTGGCTACATCGCCTCTTTCCCCATCCCGGAGGTGATCCAAGGGATCAACTCCGCCTACCTGCACGCCGCCAAGGTGAACCCGGACGTCGAAATGGTCGTGGTCTGGGTCTACACATGGTTTGATCCCGGCAAAGAGGCAGACGCGGCGACTGCGCTCATCGAACAGGGTGTGGATGTGATCATGCAGCACACCGACTCCACCGCGCCACTGGCCGCAGCCGAAGAGGCCGGCGTGCTGGGCTTCGGTCAGGCGTCCGACATGTTCCAGTACGCCGAAACCTCGCGCATCAGCTCGATCATCGACGACTGGGGCCCCTACTATGTCGAACGCACCCAAGCCGTGATCGACGGCACCTGGGAACAATCCGCCAAGTGGGAAGGCATCGCCGAAGGCGCGGTAAAAATCGGTGAGATCACCGACAAAGTCCCTGCTGAAGTGGCCGCCGAAGCTCTGGCACTGCGTGACGCCATCGGCGCGGGCGAGTACCATCCGTTCACCGGGCCAATCAACAAGCAGGACGGCACCCCATGGCTTGCCGACGGCGAAGTGGCTAGCGACGGCGACCTTTTGGGCATGACCTTCTATGTCGAAGGCATTTCCGGCGAAGTGCCTAACTGAGGCGGAATAACGCCTAAGACACGAGCTTCGCCCAGCTTTCTGGGCGAAGCCTCCCCTTGGTCGCTATCCGTGATGGGAGTTTGGGTCACGGCGGAGATCGAAAATGCCCCTGAAGTCTAACGCTTGTCGTTTGGCGGTAGGCCTGTTGTTCAGCTGTTTTGGATTTGCATCCCATGCGGCCACAGTCACGGCCACGGCAACAAACACGTCTGTCACCAGCTTCACCATCGAATTTGACGACGTAAACGGTGACGGGCTTTTGCAAATTTCCGAGATCACCAGCTTTTCCGGTGTCGAAGATGTGAGGTTCTTGGGTCCAAGGCGCGTGTCTCAAAGCTATTCGATTGTGAAACAACTACCCGCCATTGATGGGATCACCGGACCCGTCACCAACGCCTGCGCCCTCTCCGCATCGCCAGCCCGATGGTGTTTCAGTGATAGCAGTTTCAATTTCATAGAAACGGCCAGAAGTTGGACATACACCACAACCGCCTCGCCACCGGCTGCGGTCCCCTTACCCGCGACACTCAGTCTGTTGGGGCTGGCCGGAGTAGCGCTTGGGGCAATGCGACTACGCGATGCCTTGGACGGAATTGCAAAGTCTTAAGTTCCTGCGACGCTCTCGATGCCCGAACCAATGCCATGGGAGGCTCTTCTAACCATCCTAGACTTACTGTTTGGGAACAAGAACCGCACCGGAGCACTTGTCCAAGACCAAACGCCTATGCAAATTTTTGTTCCCGGCAGCCGTTCATCCAGGTTTGCGGATTACTTGCCGCCTTGAAGCAGGCACAACCCAGACGCCGCATCAACTAGAGCGGCTCAGTTGTTCTTTGAATCGGATGGGTGTTCCCAAAGCTCGGCTGGTGTGATTCACCGTTACTTCAGGTGAGGGAGACCAGCATGGATGACGAAACTGGACACCTTCGTGTAACCTGCTCGTCAATCTGTGGTGGTGGCGTTGAACGCTTTGGTGCTTTGGCTAGCTCGGCCCATTGAGGTCGTTTAGTGGTTCCTCTGCCGGTTTGTTGTCAGGCGGGCGCACCTGATCTGAGAAGCCACCGAAATCAACCCATGTTGTAAACCATGTCTGCCAGCGTAATCGTCGCCTTTGCTCGGGCCGGGCCGATGGTCCGAATGACCAGCCCCATGCGGTTTTTCTGGTGCCCGAAGACATGCTCGACCTTGGAACGCAGGGCTGACCTTCGACCGTTTGCTTTGGACGTGCTTTTCGACATGGGGCGACCGCGCGGCTTCTTACGGTGAATCTCGCTCTTCATGCCGTTGGCGCCCAGCCAGCTCTCGTTTTCAGCCGAACGATAGCCGTTGCCAATGGTGCTTGCCCCCCCTCTCGGGACCTTGGCGTCGTGCTGAAAGCACGTCTTTGGCGTGACGCCAAGGCCCTGCCGGACAGTGATTGGCGCAATCATTGTCGACCGGCCCAGACACGGCGCCCGGCATTGGCCGTCTGCACCAGACCTTCGCGCAGACGCGCACCGTCATGCCGGGCGGCATCTGTAATGAACTGCCGGCGGAGTGAACCCCGAACGCCACCGGTCCGAGTGAGCGGACGAACCCCGTTCTGGCGGTCGATCGAGATGTGGGTCCGTGGACTTACGCGGCGCCACTGGGGCCACGGTCCGCCTCACTCCCAAAGCGTGTACGCATCCAGCACCGTGTCGGCGCCCCCTAGACCGCAGAAATACTTAAAGTGATTGAGCCTGCCACGCACCATTTTTTCACTCGCCTCGAGCGATAGCCCATGCGGGCTCTGTAAAACCAGCATCCCGAATTTCAGCACCACGTCGAGCGCGGGACGTCCGCCCTTGGGGCTACGCGGCCGACCAGTGCCGTGCTCAAGCAAGGCCCGGAACCGCTCGAAATCCACGGTTGCGTTCAGATCTCCAACGAGTCGCCTCCCTCGGAAAGCTCCGCAAGACGATCATCAACACTCCAGAACCCTGCTTGCTTGGCCATGCAGCCCTCCACCCGTTGCAGACAGTGAACCATAACGACAGAGCATCAGCAAAAGGTGTCGGAGGTGTACAGCTGATGATTTCAACCTCAGACAAAAACCTCTGTTTTTGCATGCCCTTAAACTTTCCTCCTCAGACAAAAAGTCTGATCTACACAGTGGTTAATTCAGAAATTGAAATCCGTATCTCTGTTCTTAATCGCTGAACCGCGCTTGGCTTACCTGTCACAAAGCCGGTATAATGCTCCTCTTGGGCATGAGAAATCTTGTTTTCTACAAAGCTCTCCAACGCAGCCCCGCAAGACTAAAACAAATCTACCTCATTTTGCGATGAACCCAAATCAACACAGCCCAACAGAGTGCTTGCAACCGACTCAAGCTTTATGTCTTTTAAAAATATCTCCAAATCGATCTTTGCATTTTGATCAATCTGAGTACTGGCCGAGATCATTACCATTTTAATGTCTTCAAGTTGTTGCTTCAATCTATCTAACGCTTGCAGCTCAACTATAACTTGATCCCATGATTTTGTTTCACACCTTGCGACATCGCTGAGCGCATGTTCTACCAAACTGCAGTTTTTGCAGCAGCTCTCAAGCACCTGCGCAACTCTTCTGAGGAATTTATCTTGAGTTAATATATTTTGTATCATCCAGCCCTCATAAAACGCAAGCTGCTAGAATTATATTCGGCCAACCACCGCTTCAATGCACTTCCGCAAATCATCGGGTTGAAAGGGTTTTTTGATAAAGTTATTCATCCCAAGTTTTTTTCCATGTTCAATAATTTGACGTTCGGCACGACCAGTGATTAAAATAAAGCCAACTCCTTTTGTTTGGACTCCATTTCTTACCGCATGCAATAGTTGCAAGCCATCCATTTCAGGCATATTATAATCCGAAATCACAAGATGAACTGGGCTACGAGCAATGTGTTCAAGAGCAC
>JBCDFD010000049.1:0-16669 GCA_039178645.1 Pseudomonadota bacterium
AGCAAGTTTGTGGAATGTACCCTCGCCCAGCAGTATCGCCTAGTGCGCGCGGACGGTACCGTAGCCGGAGGCCCCATGTATTCCCTGTCGCGGGGACTCGACCAATCGCACCTTTCGGATTTTCAGGATGTTCGCCCCATGTCTGACGCCTTGTCTGGCGCCCCCGTCGTCACCCGTTTTGCCCCGTCGCCCACTGGGTTTCTCCATATCGGGGGCGCGCGCACGGCGCTCTTCAATTGGCTCTATGCCCGCGGCCGTGGTGGTAAATTCCTGCTGCGCATCGAAGACACCGATCGTGAAAGGTCCACGGACGCTGCCACGCAGGCCATTTTGGACGGAATGGCGTGGATGGGGTTGGATTATGACGGTGACGCGATCAGCCAGTTTTCCCGTGTCGCGCGGCATCAAGAGGTGGCGGAGGCCATGCTGGCCAACGGTCATGCTTACCGATGCTATAGCACTCAGGATGAGATCGCAGCCTTCCGTGAGGCGGCCAAGGCCGAAGGAAGGTCAACGCTCTTCCTGAGCCCGTGGCGCGATGCCGATCCGTCCAGAGCACCCGACGCGCCCTATGCGGTGCGCTTGAAGGCGCCCCGTGACGGTGAGACGGTGATTGATGATCAAGTCCAGGGCAAGGTTACGTTCCGCAATGAATTGCTCGATGATATGGTGCTGCTGCGTTCGGACGGGACCCCAACCTACATGCTGGCGGTGGTTGTGGATGACCATGATATGGGCGTCACCCATGTGATCCGAGGCGATGATCACCTAAACAATGCCGCCCGCCAAACTCAGATTTACACCGCCATGAATTGGGACACGCCCGTTTGGGCCCACATACCGCTGATCCATGGGATGGATGGCAAGAAACTGTCCAAACGCCACGGCGCACTGGGTGTCGAAGAATACCAAACCATGGGCTATCCGGTGGCTGGCCTGCGTAACTATCTGACACGGCTGGGTTGGGCGCACGGGGATGATGAGGTCTTCACCACCGCGCAAGCGTTGGACTGGTTCGATTTCGGTGGCATGAACAAAGCCCCGGCAAAGTTCGACTTCAAGAAACTGGAAAGCATCTGCGGACATCACATAGCCGCAGGCGAAGACGTTGATTTGGTGACCGAAATAGAAGGCTACCTTGCTGCAAATGCGAAAGAACCGTTAGCCGCGGCGCAGAAAGACGGGCTCACCCGTGCGATGTATTGCCTCAAAGACCGCGCAAAAACCTTGCCCGAATTGCTCGACAAGGCTCATTTTGTGTTAACAAACCGGCCCTTAGAGCAAGATGCGAAAGCCGCCAAGGCGCTCGATCCGGTATCCATCGGTATACTGAGTGAATTGACGCCGCAATTGCGAGATGTTAGCTGGTCGCGCATTGAATTGGAGGTTGCCATGGCGGCCTTCATGGAACCACGCGAACTGAAATTCGGAAAGCTGGCAGGTCCACTTAGGGCTGCGCTGGCAGGCCGCACGGTAACGCCGAGCGTGTACGATATGATGCTTGTATTGGGCCGGGATGAAACCCTGGCCCGGATAACGGATGCGACCAGCCAAGGCCGGGATTGAACCGGCGGGCGCTATGACACTCAAGACCGGTGCCGCCTCTGGGGCGCAGAGGTCGGCAAAGGAGGGATGCCAATGCCTGATACGTCACACACACCTAAGATGGCTCAACTGACCATCGGTGACAAAACCGTCGAACTTCCCGTAATGTCCCCAACCTTGGGACCGGACGTTCTGGATATCCGCAAACTCTATGCCCAGGCTGACGTGTTCACCTATGATCCTGGTTTCACCTCCACCGCATCGTGCGAGTCCACCATCACGTTCATCGATGGCGCGGAAGGCGTGTTGCTGCACCGTGGCTATCCCATCGACCAACTGGCTGGAAAATCACATTACTTAGAGGTCTGCTACCTGCTGCTTTACGGTGAACTTCCCACCGGCGCACAGCTGGAAGACTTCGAAAACCGCGTCATGAAGCACACAATGCTCCATGAGAAGATGCGCAACTTCTTCTCCGGTTTCCGCCGCGACGCGCATCCCATGGCGATCATGGTGGGTGTGGTTGGCGCAATGGCCGCGTTCTATCACGACAGCACCGACATTTCAGACCCTTGGCACCGCGAAGTGGCGTCCATTCGCCTGATCGCGAAAATGCCAACCATCGCAGCCTGGGCCTATAAATACTCGGTCGGTCAGCCGTTCGTGTACCCACGCAACGACCTGGATTACGCGGGCAACTTCCTGCGCATGTGTTTCAGCGTGCCCGCCGAAGAGTATGAGGTGAACCCGATCCTCAGCCGCGCGATGGACCGGATCTTCACTCTGCACGCAGACCACGAACAGAACGCGTCGACCTCCACCGTCCGCCTGGCATCCTCGTCCGGCGCGAACCCCTTCGCTTGTATCGCCGCTGGCATCGCCTGCCTCTGGGGTCCTGCCCACGGCGGCGCGAACCAAGCCTGCTTGGAGATGCTGAAGGAAATCGGCACCGTCGACCGCATCCCTGAATTCATCGCGCGCGCCAAAGATAAGGACGATCCGTTCCGCCTGATGGGCTTCGGTCACCGGGTCTACAAAAACCACGATCCACGGGCGACTGTGATGAAACAGTCCGCCGACGAAGTGCTCGACCTCTTGGGTGTCGAAGACAACCCGATCTTGCAGGTGGCCAAGGAATTGGAACAGGCGGCGCTGAACGATCCGTACTTCGCCGACAAGAAACTGTTCCCGAACGTGGACTTCTATTCCGGCATCATCCTGGAAGCCATGGGTTTCCCAACCTCCATGTTCACGCCGATCTTCGCGCTCAGCCGCACCGTCGGCTGGATCAGCCAGTGGAAAGAAATGCTGGTGGACCCTGCACAGAAAATCGGTCGCCCACGCCAGCTCTACGTCGGCGAGATGTCTCGCGATTACATGGATGTGGAAAACCGGTAAGACCGGCGACGAGAATGAAATCAGAGCCTCGGCCTTGGGTGCCGGGGCTTTTTTCTTGGGCGTTCCCTGTTCTGCTTGCTTTGAGCTGGGTCATCACCAAGATCGAAATTTGCCGATCCGGCAGCGACAACTCATAGGGCGAAGAACTGGTCCGGCATAAACGGAATATCGGTATCCGTCGGTTTCGCACCTGCCGCTGTCAGCATGGCGTGTACCTGTCCCCGGTGGTGAGTCTGGTGGTTGAAGAAGTGAACAATCAGCAGGCTCTTGGGTTTTGAAATCTCTCGTTTCATTGCGCCCGAATACCAACTGAGGTCCCCGTCAAACCACTCCTTCGCAACATCTTTTGTCCAATCCAAAATGGTTCGATCAAACGCGGCACGCGCCGCCCGGTACCCGTCCCAGTCCGTCACGAGACTTGTAGACTCCAAAATTCCCCCGTCCGGCGCAGGTGTTCCAGCAAACCGGTGCATCCAGATCCGGTCACCCCACAGGATATGCGACAGGGTTTTTTCAATTGACCCAAAGAACGCGCCGCGCTCCATCCGCCGCTCCGCGGATGAAAGCGTGTTTGCCGCGGTGACCAGACTTTCATTCTGCCACGTGTTGTACTTGGCCATGGTCTGCGCGTAGTCCTTCGTCGGCATATCCACTCCCTCAAGGCGTCATCCGTGCGCCATGGTTCACGTCATCACTGTTCTAAACCCACCATGCCTCGCACCCTGATCTTTAACAAACCCTTCGGCGTCCTGTCTCAATTCACCGACAGTTCAACCGCCTCGTCGCCGTCCCTGACACTGTCCGCTTTCGTTGACGAGCCCGAGGTGTACCCAGCCGGGCGTCTCGATAAGGACAGCGAGGGTTTGATGGTCCTGACCAGCGACGGGCGTCTGCAAGCCCGCCTCAGTCAACCCCGCTTCAAGACGCCCAAAACCTATTGGGTCCAAGTGGAAGGCGTTGTGGCCACCGAGGCCGTTGCTGCACTTCGCAAGGGGGTCGAGCTCAAAGACGGTCGCACCCGTCCAGCGACGGTGAAGCCAATACCGGAACCGCACAACCTATGGCCACGGGACCCGCCCATCCGTGTGCGCAAAAACATTCCAGATCAGTGGCTTGAGATCACAATCACCGAAGGCCGCAACCGCCAGGTCCGTCGCATGACCGCTGCCGTGGGTCACCCGACCCTTAGGCTCATCCGCGCGCGGGTGGGCAAATGGCACCTCAGAGACCTTGAAATCGGGATGTGGAAGGATGTCTCCGACGAGGCGTGGAGCTGATTTACGCGTATCGTGTTAAACCTGAAATTCCAGTATCTCTTATCGAATTCGAACGCGATGAGAGGGCGCAAACAATCGCCCTAGGCCTGTATGCGCTTGCGAATGGGCCCGACCCAAACCTCGGCCAAGCACCACGCCGTGACCATCATCGCAGCAGCACACAGCGTCCACTTTGACACCACCCCCATGGTGCCTTCGATCAGCAATGCGTGGACCACAGTGCCCACAACCACCACGGCACCGAAGCCAGCGTGCACCAACCGCCAAGTCTGTGGACGCCATCCGATCCGCCGCCGGAACACCACCAAAACAGGCATCGCCAGAACGGCCCACATGGCCACAACACCCCAAGCCGAAAACGGGGTGGGCGACCGGAACAACAGAGCATCCACCACGTCGGGCGGACTGGTGATCCACAGGCCGATCACATGGACGGTGACGAAGGTAACCAAGACACCGCCGACCGCCCGGTGAACCCATCGGCTCACTTGCAAGCTCAAACTAGGCACATGCCCTCGCGCCAACAGGGGTTGCACCGTCAAGATGCTCAGACCAACGACACCGGCGAACCCGGCCAGGACATAGACGCTGTCACGCCAAGCCAGCCACGGACTTTGGGTGGCGACGGCAATGGCCCAAACGACAACCCCAAACAGCGCGAGCCAAAGCACGCGCAAACCCAAGCTGCCCTGCCTCAAGCGGGCTCCAACACAAAATGGGCGGCCAAAGTGGTTTGCCGCGGGCTATCCATCAGTGGACGCAAAAACACGGTTTTGAATTCGTCGCTGTCATAGGCCAAATGACCATGGGCCTGACCAAAGGCGGGCACGATCTGCGGCATTTCCAACCGATATTCGCCGTTGGCATCGGTCAATGTCGCACCGTGGCTGCGCTGGTCGCGCTCATGGCCCTCGGTGGTATGGGCCCAAATCTGGATCCGCTGTCCAGCCAGCGGTGCACCATCACCGGCGCGACGGACAGTTCCGGTCATCCAAAATCCACCACCGCCAATGCGATCCACAATGGGCGCGCCAGGGCGGTAGTTGTTCGATCCACCGCGCATGGACCGCGTCGGCGCTATCGCCTTCGCCTGGGCCGGGACGGTCCACCCCACCGAGGCCAAAGCACCTGAGGTCAATAGGAATTTGCGACGTGACTGGATTTTCAAAGGCATGCCAAAACCTCCAATGGCGTGATCGCTTACTCAAACAAATAAGATCCCAGCGCTGCCCAATCCAGCCGCGCGGACACACGGAATGGTGAACCCCCCTGTCCGGGGCTGACCCACACCGTCCCCGCCAAAGAAAAGGCCCGAGGCTCAACTGAGCGTTCGGGCCAATCACCAGCATGTCGTGCGGGGCCGACCAGGCCCCGCCCATTTGGATCAGTGCGCGGTGGCGCCCGGTTCCGTAGACTTGGCCGCTAGGGCCGCCTGGGCGGCGGCTTCTTCGGCCTCTTCATCCCACTCCACCGGGTCAGGTTCTGCGATCAACGCGTGTTTCAAAACTTCTGACACGTGGGACACCGGGATGATCTCCAGCCCGTCTTTGACGTTATCAGGGATCTCCGGCAGGTCCTTGGCGTTTTCCTCAGGGATCAGCACCGTAGTGATGCCGCCACGCAGCGCCGCAAGGAGCTTCTCTTTCAGACCGCCGATGGCCAAAACATTGCCGCGCAACGTGACCTCACCTGTCATGGCAATGTCCTTGCGCACCGGGAGGCCCGTGAGCACCGACACGATCGACGTCACCATGGCCACGCCGGCTGACGGGCCATCCTTGGGCGTGGCCCCTTCCGGCACGTGCACGTGGATGTCGACCTTCTCAAAACGCGGCGGTTTCACCCCGATCTGGGGCGAGATCGACCGCACGAAGCTCGACGCCGCCTCAATGCTTTCCTTCATCACATCGCCAAGCTTACCGGTGGTCTTCATTCGACCTTTGCCGGGCAGCTTCACAGCTTCGATGCTCAGGAGATCGCCTCCAACGGATGTCCAGGCCAGACCAGTGACAACACCCACCTGGTGTTCGTCTTCGGCCAAACCATAGCGGAACTTTTTGACGCCCAAGAACTCCTCCAGCGCATCGGCGTTCACGGTCACGCTTTCGGTTTCGCCCTTCACGATCTTGGTGATGGCTTTCCGCGCGATCTTGGCGATCTCACGCTCCAGGCTCCGCACGCCCGCTTCGCGAGTGTAGGTGCGGATCACCTCTTGCAGCGCATCATCCCCAAGGGCGAATTCCTTCTCGCGCAGCCCGTGGTTTTTGACCTGTTTGGGGATCAAGTGGCGCTTGGCGATTTCGGTTTTCTCGTCCTCGGTATAGCCCGCGACAGGAATGATCTCCATCCGGTCCAACAGTGGTCCGGGCATGTTGTAGGAGTTCGCAGTGGTCAGGAACATCACGTTTGAAAGGTCGTATTCCACTTCCAAGTAGTGGTCCACGAATGTGCCATTCTGTTCGGGATCCAACACTTCCAACATCGCAGAGGCGGGATCGCCGCGGAAATCTTGCCCCATTTTGTCAATCTCATCGAGCAGGATCAGCGGGTTGGTGGTCTTCGCTTTCTTCAGCGCCTGGATAATTTTCCCAGGCATGGACCCGATGTAGGTCCGACGGTGACCACGGATCTCAGACTCGTCGCGCACACCGCCCAGCGAAATGCGAATGAACTCACGCCCAGTGGCTTTTGCCACGGACTTGCCCAGCGAGGTTTTGCCAACACCCGGGGGGCCCACCAGACACAGGATGGGACCTTTGAGCTTCTTGGACCGCTGCTGCACGGCCAGATACTCAACAATCCGCTCTTTGACCTTCTCCAGGCCATAGTGGTCGTCGTCGAGCACCTTCTGCGCCTTGCCCAGGTCCTTCTTGACCCGAGACTTGGTGCCCCATGGAATGGACAGCATCCAATCCAGATAGTTGCGCACCACCGTGGCCTCAGCGCTCATCGGCGACATATTGCGGAGCTTCTTCACTTCCGCGTCGGCCTTTTCGCGCGCTTCCTTGGACAGCTTGGTGGCTTCGATCTTTTCTTCAAGTTCGGCCAGTTCGTTGGCCCCATCGTCGCCGTCGCCCAGCTCCTTCTGAATGGCCTTCATTTGCTCATTCAGATAGTATTCCCGCTGGGTGCGCTCCATCTGGGACTTCACGCGGGTCTTGATCTGCTTCTCCACTTGCAGAACGCTGATCTCGCCCTGCATTAGGCCGTAAACCTTTTCCAGACGTTCAGCCACCGACAGAGTTTCCAATAACTCTTGCTTGTCGGCCACTTCGATGCCCAGATGACCGGCGACCAAATCCACCAGCTTGGCGGGATCATGGGTCTCAGACACCGCGGTAAGTGCCTCTTCTGGAATGTTTTTCTTGGCCTTGGCGTATTTCTCGAACTCGCCTGCCACGGACCGCAACAGCGCTTCGACCGCCGCCGGATCGCCAGTGGTTTCTTCCAACTCCACCGCGCGCGCCTCAAAGAAGGCGTCGTTTTCGAGGTATTCCGTGACCTCAACCCGCACGCGCCCTTCGACGAGAACCTTCACGGTGCCATCGGGCAGTTTGAGAAGCTGGAGCACGTTGGCCAGCACGCCCATGCGGTAGATCGCTTCGGGGCTGGGGTCGTCTTCGCTGGCGTCAATCTGACTGGCCAGCAGAATCTGTTTGTCGTCGCGCATGACCTCTTCCAAGGCCTTCACGGATTTTTCCCGTCCAACAAAGAGCGGAACGATCATGTGTGGGAACACCACGATGTCGCGCAATGGCAGGACTGGATAGGACGGGTTTTGTGACTCTGTCATAGTCTATCCTTTTGGCATCGGGCCGCGCCCCTCACTAGGCAGCGAAACAGCCCTCTCCGGTAAGACTTGGTACATAAGAACGCCCGAGGCAAGAATTCAACCGGGAAAGCATATGCACGGGAGTGTGCGCCTCACGAGGGTCCAGAGCAAGGGCAGAATAGGTTTTGTCGGATCATTCACCGCCAGACCTAAGCACGACGGGTCCCAACAACCGGTGAATTTTCAAGCGGAACGCAAATGATTCCCGCATGCTTGCGATATTATGTAGTCGAAGCATCTGATGGCACGGGCGCTGACTTCACCACGTTACAGACACATGTGATATTCACGTTATTCAGTGGCCCACGCGCAAAATTCTCTTAACCGGCAAAGCCATTGAAGAGGTCTATTCACTCCAAGGTGCGGTCTGACCCGAGACCTGTTGGAGACAAAAAACGAAGGACATTAACATGATGAAGTCACTCTTAACTGCAACGGTCCTAATCTGCGTGGCTGCAACCGCCCAAGCCGTCACTTACAAAACGAGGATCACCTACACACCTCTGCCAGGCAGTGAAATCGTTGATCCCACAATCATAATTGACTGGGCCACGGACGAAACGATGGGTGTCATTGATGTCACGGACATCTCCGCGCTTTCGGTGTCTATTTTCAATGGGAACACGTTGATATTCACTGACGAGGTCGTGGTAAATGGAATGCTTCAACCGCTATTGGGCGTCGCCCGTAACGCGTTTGACCCCGATGACGGGACAGGTGACGTCATTTTTGACGTGGACCTCGACGACTTGAATAATGGTGGCATCCAAACGCTGTTCTCAGACGTCAATACGGTCGGCGGAAATGTTGGCGTGCGATACCAGTTCTTCTACCAACCCGGCATTGTGGGTGCGTCACGGTATGAAAACGGCGTTGAAGTGGCGTTCAATACGGACGACGCCACTGGCTCTGTTCAGATCACAACGGCTCCGGTCCCGCTTCCGGGTACTCTGCCATTGCTGGGCGCAGGACTTGGACTTGCAACCATTTGGCGACGTCAATCCAACGTGGCTTAGCATATGGGACGGTGGGCAGGCTTCAAGCGCCCCCCAAAGGTTCGCGGCAGCACCGCCCCCGTCACTCAAAGAACACTAATATCACCCTCAGCCCAACCGGCGCGGGTTTCGGCGGCAAAGTCGGCAAAACGTTCGGCGGCGATGGCGTCTCGGGTGCCCTGCATCAATTCCTGATAGTAATGCAGGTTATGCCAGGTGAGCAGCATCGAACTGATAATTTCCTGACTGCGGAACACGTGGTGAAGGTAGGCGCGGCTGTAGCCCGTGCAGGCGGGGCAAGTGCAATGCTCATCCAAAGGTCGGGGATCGTCCTGGTGCCGGGCGTTTTTGATATTCACGACACCACGGCGCGTGAAGGCTTGCCCAGTGCGTCCCGACCGGGACGGCAGCACGCAGTCAAACATATCAATGCCACGCTCCACCGCCCCTAGGATATCGTCGGGCTTGCCCACGCCCATGAGGTATCGCGGCTTATCCACCGGAAGCATGCCCGGCGCGTAGTCGAGCACGCCGAACATGGCCTCCTGCCCTTCGCCCACCGCAAGACCGCCCACCGCATAGCCGTCGAACTCGATGGATCGCAGCGCCTCCGCGCTTTCGCCGCGCAGGTCTTGTTCCAACCCGCCCTGTTGAATACCGAATAGAGCATGCCCCGGACGGTCCCCAAAGGCATCGCGCGACCGCTGCGCCCAACGCATGGACAGTCGCATGCTCTCCGCAATCCGATCCCGATCCGCGGGCAACGCCGGGCATTCGTCGAAACACATGACGATGTCGGACCCCAGCTTCCTTTGGATCTCCATCGACGTCTCTGGGCTCAGCATGTGTTTGGACCCGTCGATATGGCTGCGGAAAGTCACGCCCTCTTCGGTCAGTTTCCGTAGGTCGCTCAGGCTCATGACCTGAAAACCACCACTGTCGGTCAGAATGGGCCGGTCCCAATTCATGAATTGATGCAACCCGCCCAAACGCTCCATCCGGTCAGCACCGGGGCGCAGCATCAGGTGATAGGTGTTGCCCAGCAGAATGTCGGCCCCCGTGGCCCGCACCGACCCGGGCAGCATCGCCTTCACTGTGGCCGCAGTCCCCACCGGCATAAAGGCGGGCGTTCGGATCTCCCCCCGAGGCGTGGAAATGACGCCGGTGCGCGCCCGACCATCCGTGCGGTGGAGCGAGAAGTGAAAGCGGTCCATACTAACTCTTGGGTTTCCCGTGGATTTGCGCAAATGAGATGCCAGCCGCGTGGCATCCGCCGCGCGCTTCTCGCCGGTTCCCCGGTGAATGGAAAGGACAATGTCGATGGACGACACATTTCGCTTGGGCTGGGAAGAATGGGTGGGCTTGCCGAACTTGGGACTACCCGCGCTCAAGGCCAAAGTGGACACGGGCGCGCGGACATCGGCGCTCCATGCGTTTGACATTGAACCTTTCGGGCCAGTGTCCCAACCGCGGGTGCGGTTTGGGGTGCATCCCATTCCAGGCCGCGACGATGTGGTGATCCCCTGCTCCGCCCCGGTGGCAGACCGGCGCGAGGTGACATCGTCGAACGGTGAAACCGAATTGCGCTATGTGATCGCCACCCAGATCGACATCGGCGGGCGGTCCTGGCCCATTGAAATGACGCTCACGAACCGCGGGGCCATGGCCTACCGGATGCTCCTGGGTCGCCAAGCGTTGCAAGACGACATGGTGGTGGCCGCGACCGAGAGCTTTTGTCAGCCGGAACTCAGCTACGACGTCTATCATTCCCCTGCCATTCGACATGCCCCCAGCCGCACGTTGCGCGTGGCGGTGCTCAGCCGGGAACCCAAGAACTACACCACCACGCGGCTGGTGACCGAAGGCGAATTGCGCGGCCATGTGGTGGAGGTGATCGACACCACCCGGTGCTACATGGCGATCAATGCCAGCGCGCCCGAGGTCCATTATGACGGCCAACGTCTGCCCCGCTACGACGCGGTCATCCCTCGGATTGGCGCATCGATCACGCCTTATGGCACCGCCGTCATCCGCCAGTTTGAAACCATCGGCACCTACTGCGTGAACCCATCGGACGGGATCACCGCCAGCCGAGACAAACTGCACGCCCACCAAGTGTTGGCCCGCCACCGGATCAACATGCCGTCGACGGCCTTCGCGGCCTCGCCCAAAGACACCGGCAACCTTATCGGGTTGGTGGGCACAGCCCCTTTGATCGTGAAATTGCTGGAATCCACCCAAGGCAAAGGCGTCGTGCTGGCCGAAACCAAAAAGGCGGCGGAGTCAGTGATCTCTGCTTTCCGCGGGCTGAAGGCCAACTTTTTGGTCCAGGACTTCATTCAAGAAGCCAACGGCGAAGACATCCGCTGCCTCGTGATCAACGGCAAAGTGGTGGCCGCCATGAAACGGTCCGCGGCCGAAGGCGAGTTCCGGTCGAACCTGCACCAGGGCGGATCGGCCAAAGTGGTGCGCATCACCAAGGAAGAACGCGACACCGCCATCCGCGCCGCCAAAGCGTTCCGCTTGAATATGGCCGGGGTGGACCTGCTGCGATCCTCCGAAGGGCCAAAGGTGCTAGAGGTCAACTCCTCACCCGGTTTCGAAGGCATCGAACGGTCCAGCGGTAAGAACGTGGCGGGCTATCTGTTCGATGATATCGAAAAGCGCGTGCGCCCTGCCCCGGCGCGGCGACGGTCTTCCGCAAGCACCAAGGGCTAAAGCCCACCGCCATTAGCAAATGCTACACGCTCCGGTGCTATCGCGACGCCGGATCATGCATTTGTTCTAAGGTTGTTTCAAAATGGTCGCTTCGGCTCCGCTGGTTCTCATTGCTCCCGCTGACAACACTCTGGTCGACATGGACGTCTTGCGCGATGGCCGCATGGTGGTGGCCTACCACCGTGGCGATAGCCTGGCGTTCGTGTTCAAAGGCGACAACGGGCTCAGCGCCTCTGGGATACCTGTGCAGCCGGGATCACAGTCTGATTTAACCGTGGTGCCCCAAGTGATCGACCTGCCCGATGGCGGCTTTGCGGCACTGCACAAAACCCTATCCGGCAGCTATGAGTTACTTCGGTATTCCACCCGAGGGGAGCCAAATTTCGGCTTTCCCACCACGATCAACACAGGGGACAACGCAGAGGTTCAGCACCTGTCCACCGGGCCTTTCGGCACATTGCTGGTGACGTTGGCGACCCAAGATGGGGGCGGAAACACCACGCTCAGTGTTGTGGAATACAGCATTTTCGGGGCCGAAATCGCGCGAGAGACCATGGACACACGTCCCTCCAGTGAGGGCGCCGTGTATTCCGAGGCTGCGCGGCTTCCCGATGGGCGATACGCCGTGATTGCCTATGTGCCCGGAACCGATGGGGCAGATGTGTTTTTCAGCGATGGCACGTCCAAGGCACTGTCCTCTCGGCCTCCATTGGATGGCGAAGAAACTCTGGCTCAAATTCTGACCACGCCCGATGGCAACATGATTGCTCTCGTGGGGTTTGTGGAAGGATCCACAGCCAAGTTTTGGGCGACGGACCTCACCCCCGACACGGGCCTCATAGCCACGGGCAACAAAATCCTTGTGATGCAAGGGTTTGATGGTGCCATGCAGGCCGAAGCGGTGACAACCGACGATGGCGGTTTCAAGCTCCTGGTGCGAGAGGACGGCGTCGGGGGCAAGACGCTGATCTACCACTTTGATCACTCCCTTTCTCCTTTGGGACAGCCGGTGCAGTTGGCCGCTGGATCCGGTGATTTGTTGGATGTCGCTGGCCTGCCTGGCAACGGTGTCGTTTGGCTCAATGACGACAGTGACGCGGTGGCAAACGTGTCGCTGCAAGGGGTGGGCACGCGGTTTAACGATATCGAAGTGCTGGGCAGCGGCACGTTTTTCGATGCCGGCGACGGCGATGACATGGTCTTTGGATCCACCGAGGATGACACAATCCTGGGCGGCAAAGGGTGGGACACGCTGTTCGGCGGCGACGGCAACGACCGGCTGACCTTGGACCCGGACATCCCCGAAAGCCTGAGCTTGCGATCAGTGGCCGATGGTGGGGCGGGAGACGACATCATCGAAGCCATGGCGGTCCAAGCCGACATGCGCGGCGGCAGTGGCAACGATGTGCTCTTGGGCAGCGTAAAGAACGATACGCTCAACGGCGACGGCGATTCCGACATTTTGCGCGGCAACAGGGGCGACGATCTGCTCAACGGCGGCACCGGCAACGATCTGGTGATCGGCGGGCTGGGCAACGACACGGTCACGGGCGGTTCGCACAATGACATTCTACGCGGCGACGGCGGTCATGACCGGGTTTTGGGTGGAAATGGCCGTGACCGGATCACCGGCGGGACCGGTTTCGACACTTTGGAAGGCGGCCTTGGACGGGACACGATCAAAGGCGGCGCCGATAATGACCTGCTTTCGGGCGGGGCCAACTCGGACCTGTTCGTGTTTGTGGGCGATGGACCCGATGACACGCTGGGCAGTATTGAAAGCGATGTGATCACAGATTTCACCGCCGACGGTTCCAACCGGGACAAAATTCGGATCAAATCCGACACGGTCCTGTCCTTTGCGGACCTGGACATCGAAGGAACCTCCGGTGTCACATATGTGCGCTATGGGACCCGCGAGATCTCGATCTTATCCCCAGGCGGCACGCTCGATCTGACACATTTCGAGTTTTTGCCCATCGCGTGAGGGCGTACCACGCGCGGCGGATCGGGCTGTCCCCTGGACGGTGGCCCCACCAGTGGTTATATCTCTGCGAAACCGAGAGGATTTCCGATGTCCGTCACTGATCCCCAAATCGAGGGCGCACCGCTCATTCAGCCGTCCAGCACCGCCCACCCTTTGCACGAGCAAATTGTGGAAGCCTGCCGGTCCGTGTATGACCCTGAAATTCCAGTGAATATCTATGATCTGGGACTGGTCTATACGATTGACATTGACGACGAGAACGCTGTGCGTGTGATTATGACCCTCACCGCGCCCGGCTGCCCCGTGGCAGGCGAGATGCCTGGGTGGGTGGCCGATGCGGTGGAACCCATTCCGGGGGTCAAACAGGTGGACGTGGAGCTCACCTGGGAACCACCGTGGGGCATGGAAATGATGTCCGACGAGGCAAAGCTCGAACTGGGCTTTATGTAATTGCGCCGAAACCGCCCTTGAGCGGAAAGGATTTGGCACTTACCTTATGGGTAAGACAGGAGCACGACCATGTTTAGTATTCCAGGTAAGCAAGCGGTTTCGATCACTCCGGCTGCGGCCACGCACATCGCCAAACTGATGGCCGAGGATGAAAGCCAGGGCCTGCGGATTGGCGTCAAAAAAGGCGGCTGCGCGGGCATGGAATACACCATGGAATATGTGGCCGAGATCAATCCCATGGACGAAGTGGTCGAACAGGACGGCGCGCGGGTGATGATCGCCCCCATGGCGCAAATGTTCCTCTTCGGCACCGAGATCGACTACGAAGTGTCCCTTCTCGAATCCGGCTTCAAATTCCGCAATCCCAACGTGTCAGAAGCCTGTGGCTGTGGAGAGTCGATCAAATTCGACGACGCGCTCGCGGCCAAAATCTGACACGTTTCACCCGCTGCATCCTGCCGCTTTTGCCGCACACCCTGGCTGTGCTACCCCACTTGAAGTGGTGTAATTCGTAGCAGGGATCAGGCGCATGGCACGCAAGTTGGCAGCGGGAAATTGGAAAATGAATGGGCTGAAAGCGGCGCTCGACGAAGTTTGCGCGCTTCTTGAAAACCCCAAACCGGACTGTGATGTTCTCATCTGCCCCGCGGCCACTCTTCTGAGCCCCATGTCGGACCTCACTGTCGGCACGTTTATCCAAACCGGCGCTCAGGACTGCCATTCGGCCAAAAGTGGGGCGCACACCGGCGATGTGAGCGCAGATATGATCGCGGACGCCGGGGGAAGCCATGTGATTGTGGGCCATTCGGAACGGCGCACCGACCATGGCGAAACTGACTCGCTGGTGAAAGCGAAGGCCGAAGCTGGGTTGGACGCCGGATTGATCCCGGTGGTGTGCGTGGGCGAAACAGAAGCGGAACGCGACGCTGGGAAAACGCTATCCGTGGTGGAAACACAGTTGAAAGGCTCCCTGCCCGACACCGATGGTTTAGTGGTGGCCTATGAGCCGGTTTGGGCCATCGGCACTGGGCGAACGCCAACCCTTGAACAAATTGCCGAAGTCCACACTGCGATCCGTGCTCATTTAAAATCGGCTTTGGGAGACGCGGGTGATGAGGTCTCCATCCTCTATGGCGGGTCAGTGAAGCCCGGTAACGCCGCAGAGATTTTCGCGGTTGAGGATGTGGACGGTGCTTTGGTCGGTGGCGCGTCGCTGAAGGCCAGTGATTTTGGCGCCATCATCGACGCATTAGCCACCAGCTAATTTCCGCGGCGCGGTAGGGTGTTGGAGGTTCAAGTGAAAGCTAGGCCGCGTTACGGCTCACCTGGCGCAGTGACGTCTTTGCGGTAAAGCCAGTCATACTGCCCCAAGGCCATGCCCGGGCGCAGCTTTTCGCCCAGGCCCAAGGTCAAGTGAGCCACGTCACGGAACACCGGAACACGCAAATGGTACGCCCAAGCGTTGCGATCCGCGGACGCCACGGTTTTTCGGCAACGCGCTTTGCGACGGCTCTCGTATAAGGCGAGTCCCACTTCGACCGTGTCACTGTTGACCAAGCAGTCCGCGAGCACCCAAGCGTCTTCGATGGCCATCACAGCCCCTTGGGCCAGGAACGGCAAAGTTGCATGTGCCGCATCGCCGAGCAGCGCCACACGTCCGTTGGTCCACCGTTTTGCCACCGGTCGGCGGTGGAGGCCCCATAGATGCACCTCGTCCACTTTCGCCAAGTCTGCCTGAATTTCAGGCGCATAGCCTTCGAAAGCGGCACGCAGAACAGAGGGATCATCGGAGTGATTCCATCCATCCTCAGCCCAAGCCCGGCGTTCTTTCACCGCCACGAGGTTGATCAGGTCGCCGGCCCGCAATGGATACCGTACCACGTGGCTGCCCGGCCCCATGAAAACCGACACCTCCGGCGGCTCAGCTTCGCCGGCTCCGGGCACCAAGGCCCGCCAGGCCACCTGACCTCGGAAGGCGGGTGTCTGAACACGCTCGACTTCAGAGCGTAAATTGGATTTCACACCATCGGCGGCGACAATCACCCCGGCTCGCACTGTGCGGCCATCGCTGAGCGTGACGCCTTTGCGCCCACCCTCGATGACCCCTTCAACCGAGGCACCAAGCTCAATCTGCACCCCAGCAGACCGCGCGGCGTCAGTCAGAATTTCTAATAGGTCAGCGCGGTGCACGGCCAACCAAGGTTGGTTGTACTGGGCGCCGGCCACATCCAGTCCAACAACGTCCAGTCCATCGCGGTGATTGCGCAATCGCACGCGCTCCACAGGGACGGATCGCGCGACTAGGGCGTCAGCCACGCCCCAAGCGGACAGTACCGACATACCATTGGGGCTAATTTGAAGGCCCGCACCCACTTCTGTGATCTCAGGCGACTGTTCTAGAACGGTGACAGAGGCTCCACGCAGGGCCAAAGCCAGCGCTGCGGCCATTCCACCGATCCCACCGCCC
>JBCDFD010000050.1:0-16574 GCA_039178645.1 Pseudomonadota bacterium
CTTGCAGGTTACGGCGCGCGCGTCCCCGACGCACAATGGCCCAACGGCGCCAAGATCGCGGTGCAATTCGTTTTGAACTACGAAGAGGGCGGCGAAAACAACCTGTTGCACGGGGACCCGGCGTCCGAAGCGTTTCTTTCCGAGATTGTGGGGGCCGCCGCTTGGGAAGGGCAACGCCACTGGAACATGGAAACGATCTACGAATACGGTGCACGTGCCGGATTCTGGCGGCTCCACCGGATGTTCACCAAGTTCAACGTTCCAGTGACCGTCTATGGTGTCGCAACAGGGCTGGCCCGGTCACCCGATCAGGTCTTGGCCATGCAAGATGCCAATTGGGAAATCGCCAGCCACGGTCTCAAGTGGATCGAACACAAGGACATGTCCGAGGACGAGGAACGGGCGCAGATGGCCGAGGCGATCCGGCTGCACACCGAAGTGACCGGCGCGAGGCCACGCGGTTGGTACACCGGTCGGTGTTCCATCAACACGGTGCGGCTTGCGGCCGAAGAGGGTGGATTTGCCTATGTGGCTGACAGTTATGCCGATGATCTGCCTTACTGGTCGCGATTTGAGGACCGAGATCAGCTGATCGTTCCGTACACCTTAGACGCCAACGACATGCGCTTTGCCACGCCGCAGGGGTTCAATTCGGGTGAACAGTTTTTCCAGTATCTCAAAGACAGTTTCGATGCGCTCTACAACGAAGGCATCGCCGGTCAGCCCAAAATGATGTCCATCGGACTGCACTGCCGCTTGGCGGGTCGGCCCGGGCGAGCAGAGGCGGTGAAAAGCTTCCTAAAGTATCTCCAGAACAAGGACATGATCTGGTACGCCACCCGTGAAGCGATCGCGGACCACTGGGCCGTCACGCATCCGCCGGTTCACACCGAGCGGCCGTCTCAAATGAGCAAAGACGCCTTTGTGTCCAAGTTTGGCGGTGTGTTTGAGCATTCCCGTTGGGTCGCCGAACGCGCCCATGGCCTAGAGTTGGGACCGGCCCATGACACTGTTGCGGGTGTGCACAGCGCGCTCTGCCGTGCTTTCCGGTCGGCCAATCCCGATGAGCGCATGGCCGTTCTGCGCGCTCACCCCGACCTAGCTGGAAAGCTGGCCCAGGCGGAACGACTCACACCGGAATCCACCGCTGAACAAGCCTCGGCAGGTCTCGACGCCCTCACGGATTTGGAACGGTCGACCTTCGAAGGGTACAATGCCGAATACACTCAGAAGTTCGGGTTTCCCTTCATCATTGCCGTCCGTGACTACAAAAAGCCGGGCATTCTGGAAGCGTTCGACCGCCGTTTGTCCCATGATACCGAAACAGAGTTCCGCGAAGCTTGCCGTCAGGTGGAGCGCATCGCATATCTACGGCTAACAGACATGATGTAGCCACGGGCGCCCAATGCCATCCATTGATAAACTGAACCCCGAAGTGCCGCTGTTTGCGCGCACGGGCATCAACCTTGCGTCCGAAGGCCTGGGCGCGCGCGCGGTGAGTGCCACCAATGAGTTCTTCGCGCCGCTGGAACGCATGTTGCTCGACAGCCGCCCGGTGTTCTATCCAGACCGTTTCGACGATCACGGAAAGTGGATGGACGGCTGGGAAAGCCAGCGCCGCCGCGACGGGGGGCATGATCATGCTGTGGTCAAGCTGGCGGCACCCGGTCGGATCTTGGGCTTCGATGTCGACACCGCGCACTTCACGGGCAATTACGCCCCTGCTGCCATGATCGAGGCCGCTTCGCTTCCCAGCGGGGAGGAACCGGACGAGTCCACAAAATGGGTCATGATCCTGCGGCACTCGGCTCTGGGCCCTGACGCGCACCATTATCTGCCCTGTTCCAGTTTCGAAAGTTGGACCCACATTCGGCTGCACATTTACCCCGATGGCGGTGTCGCGCGGTTGAAGGTGTTCGGCGTTCCGGAACTGGACGCCACGGAGGATGGGCAAGAGATTGACCTGGTATCGTCCTTGAACGGCGGCCGGATCCTGGCGTTTTCCGATGCGCATTATGGCGACTACATGCGCCTTCTGGCACCGGGTCGCGGGATCAACATGGGCGATGGCTGGGAAACGCGGCGCCGCCGCGAGCCGGGCTATGATTGGATGATCCTGGCCCTCGGTGCCCGCGGTGTGATCCACAAAGCTGTGGTGGATACCTGCCATTTCAAAGGCAACTTCCCCGACCGTTGTTCTTTGCAGGCCGCGGACCTGAGCGCCTTTGGGGATGGTCTGACCGACGCGCTCGTGACCGACTCGATGTTTTGGCCCAGTTTGATGACCCAGCAAAGGCTGAAAGCGGATGCCATTCACTGCTATACCGACGAGCTTGAGGTTAACGGCCCCGTGACCCATGTGCGATTCAACATCTATCCCGATGGCGGTGTGAGCCGTCTGCGGCTCTTTGGTCGGCCGGAGTGATCATCGAAGCGCAACCTCTCACGGCGGAGGCCTTCGCCCCGTTTGGCGATGTGCTGGAGGTCCGCGGGGACGCCGACAAGATCATCAACCAAGGTTTATGTGGCCGATTTCACGACCGCGCCAACCTTGATTTTGGTTCCGAAGGTCAGCCGGGGATCAGCCTGTTCCATGCAGAGCCCCGCAGTTTGCCGCACACTCTAGACATGGTGGAACGCCATCCCGAGGGGTCTCAGGCGTTTGTCCCCATGTCCGCGCATCCTTTCCTCGTGATCGTGGCCGAAACCGCCGCCGCTGGACCGGGGGCGGTGCATGCGTTTCTCACCGACGGGGCGCAAGGGGTCAATTACCACCGTGGCACGTGGCACGGGGTCCTCACGCCGCTGAGCGCACCCGGACTATTCGCCGTGGTCGACCGGATCGGGGCCACGCCCAACCTGGACGAACATTGGTTCCCGGAACCCTTGACGGTGGTCGAACCCAACAGCTGAGCGTTACTCCGCTGCCACCGAAAGCTGGTTCAAGAGCGTTTCATGAATGTCATCCGCAGCGTCTCGGCCTTGGGCCACGGCCACAACTGTCAGGTCGCTGGCCCCAGCACTCGCACAGTCACCACCCGCCCAAACACCTGGTAACGAGGTTTGTCCGGCGGCTGTCACTGCAATTTTGCGACCTTCGAGCCTCAGGCCCCCCGGTGCTTCCTCCAAGTGTTGGCCAATGGCCTTGAACACTTGATCGGCGGGCACGCGGAACGTCTCTTTGCCCGGTTTCAATCCTGCCGCATCCGCCTCAGTGTACATGAATTCCACGGCTTCAGCGCGCCCGTCGCCCAAGATCCGGGTCGGCACCGCACCTGTGATAATCCGCACGCCTTTGGATCGCGCGTGGATGCGCTGTTGTTCGGACGCCCCCATGTGGTCTTCGTCTCGGCGGTAGACCATCGTCACGTGCTCGGCACCCAAGAGCTTGGCCTGAACCGCCGCGTCCACTGCGGTCATGCCGCCACCGATCACCACCACATTGCGACCCACCGGGATCTCCGACCAGCCGTCTGCTTGTCTTAGACCGGCAATGAAGTCCACCGCGTCATGGACGTGGTCGTGGTCTTCGCCTTCGGTGCGCAGCGCGTTCACGCCCGCCAAACCAAGGCCCAGGAAAACGGCGTCATAGTCTTTGCGCAACTGATCAAGCGTCATGTCCCGGCCCATGGTCACCCCGGTGCGCAAGGTTATGCCACCAATGCGCATCAGCCAGTCCACCTCGGCCTGGGCGAAGCCTTTGGGCGACTTGTACGCCGCAATGCCGTATTCATTGAGCCCGCCCGGTTTGTCTCGTCCGTCCATGAGCGTCACGCTGTGTCCGAGCATCGCCAACCTGTGGGCACATGCCAAACCGGCGGGGCCTGCTCCCACCACGGCCACGGAACGCCCGGTTCCGGGCGCGCGTTCATAGGGATGATCTGGTTGGCCCATCATTGTGTCGGTTGCGAACCGTTGCAGTCGGGCGATTTGGACTTGAGTGTTCCTGCCTCGTTTGCTGGCGCAGGCCCCTTCGCAGAGCGTGTCCCCGGGGCACACCCGTGCGCACATGCCACCCAGGATATTCTGATCAAGGATGGTTCGCGCCGCAGCCATGGGTTCGCCATCTCGGATCTGACGGATGAAAAGCGGCACATCAATTGCCGTTGGACATGCCGCCGCGCAGGGGGCGTCTGTGCAGGACAGGCATTGCTCGGCGGCGGCCACGGCCTCTGCGTCGGACAGGGGCGTGCCCATTTCGGAAAAGTTAGTGGCGTAGTTGGATGCGGTGAGCCGTGCGGCAACGACACCTGGGGTCTGGGGTGTGTTGGACATGGGGCATTCTCCATCTTCTGCGATCACGTGGCAGAGGGACTTTGCCCTGAATTGACCCATTCAACTTTGAGCGAAATCAACCTGGAGGGGACATTTGCCAAGCAGCGCGGCCCATCGGTCGCCTTTTAACTCCCTAAAACCTGCAATATACGCGGCGTTAGAGGCCGATTAACTGGCTGGTAAACAACGTCATGAGGGACAGATGACTGACAATCCGCACGGGGCCGATGTGGCGTTCATTGAGGCTTTGGCCAAACTGTTGCGTGAAAATGATCTCAGTTCCCTGGAAGTGAAACGTGAATACGCCGAAGACGACAGTCTGACGGTGAAAATTGGGCGCGAGTTGATCCAAGCGCCCATGGCTGTGACGGTTCCGGCAGCACCCGTTGCGGCGGCGGCTCCGGTCGCAGCCCCTGCGCCCGCTGCCGCGCCGGCCGCTGAGGCTGAAGATGATCCCGCCGCGCATCCCGGTGCCGTGGCCTCACCGATGGTGGGCACCGTGTACCTGCAACCGGAACCGGGCGCGCCGTCCTTTGTGTCGGCGGGCGATACCGTCACCCAAGGTCAGACACTGCTGATCATTGAAGCGATGAAGACCATGAACCAAATTCCCGCACCCAAGAGCGGCACGGTCAAACGCATACTGGTCGAAGACGGGTCGCCGGTGGAGTTCGGTGCACCTTTGATGATCGTCGAGTGAGCCGATGTTTTCCAAGGTATTGATTGCCAACCGGGGCGAGATCGCGCTGCGCATCATCCGCGCCTGCCGGGAAATGGGCATCGGCAGTGTGGCCGTGCATTCCACCGCTGACAGCGACGCCATGCATGTGCGCATGGCCGACGAAAGTGTCTGCATCGGTGCACCACCTGCCAGCGAAAGCTATTTGCTGATGCCCGCCATAATCTCGGCCTGTGAGATCACCGGGGCGGAAGCCATCCATCCGGGGTATGGGTTCCTCAGTGAAAACGCCAATTTTGTGCAAATCGTCCAGGATCACGGGCTCACGTTCATTGGACCGACCGCCGAGCACATCCGCATCATGGGCGACAAGATCACGGCCAAGGACACAATGAAAAACCTCGGGGTGCCCTGCGTGCCGGGGTCCGATGGGGGCGTGCCCGATCTGGAAGCGGCAAAATCCATATCCGAGGACATCGGCTATCCGGTGATCGTGAAAGCCACCGCGGGCGGGGGCGGGCGGGGCATGAAACTCGCCAAGACTTCCGACGACATCGAAACGGCATTCCAGACCGCACGGTCAGAGGCCAAAGCCGCGTTTGGCAACGATGAGGTCTATATCGAAAAGTATCTCGGCCGCCCGCGCCACATCGAAGTTCAAGTGTTCGGTGACGGCAAAGGCAAGGCGGTGAATCTGGGCGAACGGGACTGTTCATTGCAGCGGCGCCACCAGAAAGTGTTCGAAGAGGCACCTGGACCCGCCATTGATCCAGAAACCAGAGCGCGCATTGGCCAAGTCTGCGCCGACGCGGTGGCACGGATCAATTACGCAGGCGCGGGCACCATTGAGTTCCTGTTTGAGGATGGTGAGTTTTATTTCATCGAAATGAACACCCGGCTTCAGGTGGAACATCCGGTGACCGAGGCCATTTATGGCGTCGATCTGGTGCGAGAACAAATCCGTGTGGCTGCCGGTCTCCCACTGTCGTTTTCCCAAGAGGACCTGACGATCAACGGCCACGCCATTGAAGTGCGTATCAATGCCGAGAGGCTACCGGATTTTTCCCCATGCCCGGGAAAGGTCACAGCTTACCATTCGCCCGGTGGTTTGGGCGTCCGCATGGACAGCGCAATTTACGATGGTTATTCGATCCCGCCCTACTACGACAGCTTGATCGCCAAGCTGATCGTCCACGGGCGAGACCGGGATGAAGCCGTGGCTCGGCTGCGTCGGTCATTGGGCGAGCTGATCGTGGACGGTATAGACACCACGGTTCCCTTGTTCCCCGCCTTGCTGACAGAGCCGGATATACTGCGCGGGAACTATACCATCCATTGGCTGGAACAGTGGCTGGATGCCCAAATCAATGGCGGTTGACCGCAAATTGAGCGGTTCCGCTGGGCAAGTGTGCTGACGGCTGTTAAGTTTTCCAAACGACCGCTGTCCTCAGGGTAGGAAGGTCGTTCTGTCACTCGCGTCCGCCCGCTGGAGCATATGGATTTAACGCCCGAGATTCTGCTCCGCGCCTATGCCATGGGGGTTTTTCCCATGGCCGAGCACCGGGATGATCCAGAGGTGTTTTGGGTGGATCCCAAACGGCGCGGCATCCTCCCGCTCGATGCCTTTCACGTGTCCCGGTCGTTGGCGAAAACGTTGCGGCGGGACCGGTTTCGGATCACCGTCGACCGTGCCTTTCGCGAAACCGTCGCCGCTTGTGCGGACCGGGATGAGACCTGGATCAACGACACGATCTTCGACCTCTATGGACAACTGCACGACATGGGCCACGCCCATTCGTTGGAGGTCTGGGATGGCCCCGACCTGGTGGGTGGTGTTTACGGCGTTGTCCGCGGGGGGGCGTTCTTTGGTGAAAGCATGTTTTCCCACCGCACGGATGCATCCAAGGTGGCACTCGCTTACCTGGTCAGCAAGCTCTTGGGCGATGGGTTCGTGCTCTTTGACACCCAATTCGTCACGCCGCACCTGCGCAGCCTTGGGGCCATGGAACTGGGGCGCGGCGATTACCGCAGCCTGCTGGGACGCGCGTTAACGGTTCGGGCAACCTTCAAAGTCGACGCGCCGATCCCAACGGCTCAAGAGGTTTTGCAGCGGATCAACCACACGTCATAGCGCATGTGGTCCAACGGATTGAGCGCAGGGGACGAGGCCACCATCCAGCCGGAAAACGACGGGTCTTCGGCGCGGCTGTCTTGGATAATTAGATGACCATAGGCATCGCCCGACGGATTATCCTCGGGATACCGGCATTGGGTTAGCGTCACGAACAGCGGCCCGTGGGTGATGGTTTCGCCCACCGCCATTTCATATTCGGTCAACTCGCCTGACATTCGATCAAGCGCACGGACCACTGCCGCATCGGCTTCGGCCACATTTCCTGTGGGTTGCGCCAGCGCAGCCATTGGCATGACCAAAGCCAACCCAATGAGAGCCGCAGGTATCATTCGCCGCCCACGAATTTCATCATCAAGGAAATGAGATCAACCGCGCCTTGGGTTTCGGTGACTTGATCGCCCGGTTCCAGATTGAACGGCGATCCGCCGGGTAGAACCTCCACAAAGTTTCCGCCCAACAGTCCTTCGGACGAAATCACGAGCGCTGTGTCGTCGGGCAACTCAATGCCCTCCTGGATGCTGATCGTGGTGTCCGCACGGAAAGTCGTGGGGTTCAGTGCCATGTCGGTTACCGTGCCGATCTTCACTCCGGCCATGCGCACGTCGGTGCCCACAGAAACGCCCTGGGCACTTCTGAATGTCGCGTTGAGATCGTAGCCAGCAGACGCGCCCACGCTGCCCGTGCTCGACATCATGTAGAAAAGAAAGCCTGCAGCCACCGCCAAAACGGCTCCGCCAACGGCCACTTCGGTCACGTTATGGCTCATGTTCCCTATATCCCTTTGGTGCGGTTTGTCGCGTTATTCCGGCGACCAAGCCTCATAATCACTGCGCGGTTGGGGTTGCGGCTGACGAATGGACCCCGATGGGGCGTACGCCATGGCCGTGCCCGTGAGGTTTTCCATGTGCGGCTTTTCCCAATCCTTGCGCGGCACCGGTGCCTCGGTCGGCGGTTGGTCCCAGGTGTGATGCAACCAGCCGTGCCATTCTGGGGACACGCGGCTGGCTTCGGCCTCACCGTTGTAGATCACCCAGCGTCGTGCACCATCGGCGGTTTGGTAAAACACATTGCCTTGGTCGTCCTCGCCCACCTTCTCGCCATGGCGGGAGGTGAAAATCTTGGTGCCAATGGTCTGGCCGTTCCACCAGGTCACTGCCTGCTTGAGCGTGTCGAGGATCGCCATGTGTGTCTCCCAGTGGGCTGGGGCGGTCTTACCCCGCCAACAGATATAGAGAGCATCGCCCAAGCGCCGCAAGGGGCAGGTCCAATCGGTTTACCTTTTCCAACGCGGTGGCGCGGAGCCGCTGTCTTGGCCAGGCTTGGGTTTGTAGCGCGTCTTGCCCTTGGCCCCTTTGGGTGGCGCCATCCGTTGGGACGTATCCCCCGCGCCGGATCGGTAGCTGTTGGGTTTGCCAGTGGGCTTGCCCTTGGGTTTCCCAACGGGTGATCCCCCGCGGGGTTTTTCTGGGCGATCATACTTCGCTTTGGAAGGTGGGCCGTCCGGTTTGGGTTTGAAGCTGGTCTTTGGCGTGCCTTTGCGTTGGTCCGAACTGTTCTGCGGCTTGTCCTGGCGCCGCTCCTGCGTATCGCCCTTGGGTTTGGACTTGGGTTTCGACCAAGGTTCTTTGGGCTTTGGTGTCTTCTTCCAAGGCTTTTCAGATTTCGCATCGCCCTTGGGCGTGTCGCCATATGGCTTGCCCTTTGGCTTCCCTTGGGGCTTACGGTCTCCGAAGTCCCGTTTAGGCGCTGGTTTCCGAGGTGCGGTCACTTCCGCAGGGATCGTATCGGGGAAACGCGCGGTCAGATCGCCTTCGAGCATTTCGTCGGCCCCAAGCCGGGACCGCACGCCATCCATGGAAGTGTCGGCGATTTCCACGAATGTCTCGCTTTCCAATACCCGGATCGCACCGATTTGGGATTTCTCCAAGTTGAGCGTTCGACACAGCAGCGGCAGCAGCCAGCGCGCCTCGGCTCTGTCCTTGCGACCTTGTGACAGGGCGATCCAACTGGATGGCCCAAACGGCGCACGGGGCTCCTTGGGAGCAGGTGCAGACACTTCCGCCACGTCTTCGGCGGCGGAAAGCGGTGCGAGATAGAGCCTGCGCGCGGCAATGGCGATCTGCTCTGGGGTGAACTGCGTGAGCACCTTGACGGCAAACTCGGTTTCATCCTCGTTCGCCGGGTCTGTCCAAGCCGTATCGGCGAGGAGCAGTTCTTCGTCCTTTTTGGCGATGGCTTCCGGCGTCGGCGGGGCCGTCCATTGGGCGTCGATTTTCGCCCACCGCAGCAACCGGGCCACTTTCTTGGTGGCTGGACCGGGCACGATCAACGCCGACAGTCCCTTGCGCCCGGCGCGTCCTGTGCGGCCGGATCGGTGCAGCAAGCCTTCGGTGTTACTGGGGATATCGGCATGGACCACCAGGTCCAAGGCGGGCAGGGCAATGCCACGCGCGGCCACGTCGGTGGCGACACAGACCCGCGCCCGGCCATCACGCACCGCTTGCAAGGCATGGCTGCGTTCGTCTTGGCTCAATTCGCCCGAAAGGCTGACCACAGAAAACCCACGGTTTGACAGACGTGCGGTGAGCCGCGCAACGGCGGCGCGGGTGTTGGCGAACACAATCGACGTGGGCGCGTTGTGAAACCGCAGCAAGTTGATGATTGCGTTCTCGCTGTCCCGCGCGTCGACCTTGATCGCTTGGTAGGTGATGTCGGAATGCTGTTCGGCGTCGCTGAGCGTCGAAATCCGTCGGGCGTCACGCTGGTAGGTTTCGGCGAGCTTGGCGATGTCTGGCTTCACAGTGGCGGAAAACATAAGTGTGCGGCGATCTTCGGGCGCCTCGCCCAGCATGAATTCCAGGTCTTCACGGAACCCCAGGTCGAGCATTTCGTCCGCTTCGTCGAGCACGATGGCGCGGATGTCAGACAGGTCCAGTGCCCCCCGCGTGATGTGATCGCGCAGCCGGCCCGGTGTCCCCACCACCATATGCGCGCCACGTTCCAGCGCCCGGCGTTCGGTTCTGGCGTCCATGCCACCGATACAGGTGGCCATGCGCACGCCGGCCTTTCCGTACAGCCAAGAGAGTTCCCGTGATACCTGCATGGCCAGTTCGCGGGTGGGGGCCACGATCAAAGCCAAGGGCAGGGCGGGGGGACCAAACCTAGGCTCGTCGCCCAAGAGCGTTTGCGCGATCGCCAGCCCAAAGCCCACAGTTTTGCCCGATCCGGTTTGCGCGGACACCAACAGATCGGAAGCGCTCAAATCGGGATCAGACACCGCCTTTTGCACAGCGGTGAGGGTGTCATAGCCGCGCTCAGCCAGCGCGTCGGCAAGGGTGGAAATCATCTGTCATCGGTCCAAGGGGACGCGCGTCGCCCGCGCATCGGTGAGCGGGTCACCCCCCGTGGCCCTCTACAGGTGAATTCGACGCCCGTTTACACGGCATCAAAAAAGCCGCCCCTGCGAGGCGGCTTCGGATCGCTTGGCCCAATGGCTCAGCCCTGGCGGGCTTTGAACCGACGCTGGGTTTTGTTGATCACGTACACGCGGCCTTTGCGGCGCACGACGCGGCAATCGCGGTGACGCTGCTTCAGCGAGCGGAGCGAGTTCTTGACCTTCATGGCCTCTCTCCTTTTGTCGCGGCGCGTCTGCGCCTTACTGAGAACGTGGACACGCGCAAGATCGCATCCGGCGAATGGTGGGCGGTACTGGGATCGAACCAGTGACCCCTACGATGTCAACGTAGTGCTCTACCGCTGAGCTAACCGCCCTCCCGTTGCGGAGGCGGTGCGCCACAACCCCAAGGTCAGGCACGGGACCAGCCCACGACGGTTGCGCGGTCTTAATGGGAGTCGGTGAGGCGTTCAACCCCTTTCGAAATCAGTTTTCTCTGCCCTATAACCTGGATAGGGAGAACTCATGCACACAGAGTCGTTCGAGCTAAGAAGACCACATCAAACGCTGTCTGGCGCTGTTGTTGCATCGCCGCACAGTGGGCGGGCCTATGGTGATGCGTTTTTGCGGGCATCGGCCTTGGATGCCCACACGCTTCGGTCATCGGAAGATGCACATGTGGATGAGCTTGTCGCGGCGGCACCGGGCTTGGGCGTGCCGTTGCTGCTGGCCAACACGCCGCGCGCGTATGTCGATTTGAACCGGCACCATGACGAGTTGGACCCTGCGTTGATCGACGGTGCCCCACGGGGGTCCCACAACCCGCGCATCACCTCTGGCTTGGGTGTGATCCCGCGGGTGGTTGCCAATGGCCGTGCGATTTATCGTGGGAAAATGTCTCTGGCCGAGGCCCACCGCCGGTTGGTCCGCCATTGGCATCCCTATCACCAGGCCTTGGGTGAGCTGCTCAGCTCACAATTGGCGCAGTTTCCAAGGACGATCTTGGTGGACTGCCATTCGATGCCGCATGAGGCCATCGAAAGTCACGGTCGTCAAATGGGCAAAATCCCGGAAGTTGTCCTGGGCGACCGTTTTGGGGCGTCGTGCGGGGCAGATGTGGTGTCAGCCATCGAACTGGTGTTCCGCCGGCACGGGTTCACCGTGGCACGCAACACTCCGTTTGCCGGTGCGTTCATTTCCCAAGAGTATGGCCGCCCATCGCAGAACCGGCATGTTGTTCAAGTGGAACTTGATCGGTCTCTTTACATGGATGAGGCCACGCTGATGCCTCATGCGGGATTTGACCGTGTGCGGCAGGCGATGACCGAAGTGATCGCCGAAGTGGCGAGCCTGGCGCGTCCCAGCATACCGTTGGCCGCCGAATAGTCTGTCCAGTCTAGGACTTTCGCGGCAACGGCGGTCCTGGTTCTGTCCCGCCGATGCTGCACTCATACACGAGGTAGCGGTCAGGCCGCCTCGGGGTTCACTCGGTCCTTGAGCGCCTTGGCGATCGTGACCTTCACCTGACGGTCAGCGTCTTTCTTGATCTGCTCGCCGGTGGCGGGATTGCGCACCATGCGCTCGGGCCGCTCGCGACAGTAGATCTTGCCAACCCCAGGAAGGGTGACCGAGCCGCCTTGGCTCACTTGATCGACGATCACATCGGTGATGGCGTCAAGCGCTTTGGAGGCGGTTTTCTTGTCGCTTTCCATGGCATCGGCCAGTTCGGCAACAAGTTGGGCTTTGGTGAGAGGTTTGTTCATCTTCGTGTCCCTATTAATTCTGCTCGTATCAAAAACATAGGGCCGACGGTGCGGCCTGCACAATCGATTTGACCCGATTTTGCCATGAAAAAAAGGGTTTTTGTGCGGTCAGATGCGATTTTTATGGGTTGTAATGCAGGGCACTGCCGAATTTGCGCGCACTCATCACAGGAAAGCGGTTTCCGTGAAGCTCCGAAGCTTGCGGGAATGGATGCGTTCCAGTGGTAAATCCCGCAGGATCTCCATGGCGCGAATGCCGATTTGCAAGTGGCGACGCACCTGGGTGTTGTAGAATTCGGACGCCATACCTGGGAGTTTCAACTCGCCATGCAGGGGCTTGTCCGACACGCACAGGAGCGTCCCGTATGGCACGCGGAACCTAAATCCGTTGGCGGCGATTGTGGCGGACTCCATGTCGAGCGCCACAGCCCGCGATTGGCTCAGGCGTTGCACCGGACCAGACTGGTCGCGCAGTTCCCAGTTGCGGTTGTCAATGGTGGCAACCGTGCCGGTGCGCATGATCCGTTTCAGGTCGTAGCCTTCCACTTGGCTCACATCGGCCACCGCCTGTTCCAGCGCGATTTGGATTTCAGCCAAGGCAGGGACGGGAACCCAGACGGGCAGGTCATCGTCCAGCACATGGTCTTCGCGCAGGTAGGCGTGCGCCAGCACATAGTCGCCCAAGGACTGGCTGTTTCTTAGTCCAGCGCAATGGCCCACCATCAACCACGCATGTGGGCGCAGGACAGCGATATGGTCCGTGGCGGTCTTGGCATTGGAGGGGCCCACGCCGATGTTGACCAAGGTAATTCCCGCTGAGCCGTCGCGCAGCAAATGGTAGGTGGGCATTTGCGGTTGTTTTGTCAGGCGCGGCAGCGGGTCATCCGCGTTTGTGATCACACCACTGCCCGGTGCCACGAACCCAGTGTATCCGCTGTCTGGGTCGGCCAACGCGGCGCGGGCGATCTGTTCGAACTCTTCGACATAAAACTGGTAGTTGGTGAAGAGCACGTGGTTCTGGAAATGCTCCGGGTCCGTGGCGGTGTAGTGCACCAACCGCGCAAGCGAGTAATCCACCCGCTGTGCGGTGAACGGGGCCATCGGGATTGCGCCGTCTTCGAGCGTTGTGTCGTAGCCGTTGACGATATCATCATTGGTGGTCGACAGGTCAGGCACGTCGAACACGTCGCGCAATGGCAATTGCAGCGCCCCATCCTGGGGCACGCTGCGTCCTGCGGCGGCAAAGTGGATCGGCATGGGCGTGGTCGACCAGCCGATCGAGACGCCTCCACCGTGGTTTTGCAAAAATAACCCGATTTGCTGGCGCAAGTAATTTCCAAACAGGTCCGGGCGCGTGATCGTGGTGGCATAGCGCCCAGGTTCAGTGACGTGACCAAAGCTCAGACGGCTGTCCACCGGGGCATAGCTCGACACTGTGGCGCGAATTTCGGGATAAAACGCCCGATAGCGTTTCGGCGCGTCTCCGGTTCGCAGGGCTTCATCAAACCGTTGGCAAAGGAAATCCTGCGCTTCGCTGTAGAGCGATTGGAGCGCTTCGACCGCCGCCGCCGCATCCTCGAATGATTGATGGGGCCTGTCGGGAGGCGTCTCCAATGGACGGTTCGGCGTCGTTTGGGCCATGGGCGCGATGTAACCTCGTGTTTTACGGAAAAGTCGCACGGCACCCGAGAGCGCACAAGTGGTATCGCTCACATCGCGTTCGTTGATCCTGCGCCACGGTTGAGAACTGGCCTTCGGTAGCCCGTTTACCCAGCGTGCACTGGAACGTATGCACCGGCTGACTGATAGGGCGCGACGACGGAGCACGGATATGGACATCGTCATTCACCACAATCCCGATTGCGGCACGTCTCGCAACGTTCTCCATATCATCCGGGACGCGGGCTATGACCCTGTCGTGGTGCTCTATCGCGACCTCGGCTGGACGCGTCCGCAGCTTCAAGCGTTGTTCGCAGCCGCAGGATTGACGGCCCGAGACGCGCTGCGGGTGTCAAAATCACCGGCCGCAGAGTTAGGGCTCACAGATCCGTCTGTGAGCGACGATGCATTGATCGAAGCGATGGTCGAGCATCCGATTTTGGTCAATCGCCCGATTGTGGCCTGCAAGAACGGTGTTCGTCTTTGTCGACCATCTGAGGCGATCTTGGACCTGCTCGACCAATGGCCTAAGGGGCCCTATGCCAAAGAAGATGGGACGCCTTTGATTGACGCAGATGGAAATAGGGTTGGGTGAGCCGCACTGTTGTCACGCCAGCCCCAGGGCCGTGCCAATATACAGAGCCAGCGTCTCGTGTCGGTACTGCCGCCTGGGCGCAATGGCGTGCAAAGCCCTCAACCGCGCAAACGCCGGAGTTCTGAGCGCTGCGGTGTGAGCGTCAAGCGTCGCCTTTGCGTCCTCGGACAGAAGATCGCGGTTTTGGTGCAGCGCGGCCATGTTGGCCTCAAACCAGCCGCGCCAGGTGCGTGACCCAAAGGACGTGGCCCGCCGCATCACCCCGCCTAAAGAACGATTTTCGCCCAGAACGTTATGGCCATGCTGCCGGTAGTACATGCAGGGCTTTGGATCATAAACGACCGTGCCACCGGCTGCGGTGACCAACAGGTAGATCCACCAATCGTGATAAGGGATATCGGGAACGCCCGCGGCCCGAACCAACCGGTGGGCGGCGGGGTTCAGCACAATCGTGTTCCCCGCCACCACATTTTGAACCAACGCATTTCGGAAACTGAAATCGTGATGCAAGCGTGATGGTCCCATCGGACGAAGATCACGGTCTGTGAGCATGGTCCGACCACAGGCCAGCGCAGGCACGTCTGGATCAAGTCCGCCCAAGCGATCCATGGCCCGTTCCAACTTGTCTGGGAACCAAACGTCGTCCTGGTCCGCAAGCGCAACCCAGCCCGGCGACAGTTCGGCACTACATAAACCGCTTAGAAAATTGGCAGCGAAGCCTTGGCGTGGACCATTTAACACGCGAAGTTCTCGGGGGGCGGACCCATGGGCGTCTCGAATGACATCCAAGGATCGGTCTGAGGAGCCATCATCGCTCACCCACAGCGACCATTTGCCGAAAGTTTGATCTTGAAAACTCGTTATTTGCGCACGCAGGTAATCACTTCCATTGTACGAACACATAAGAATGCGAATGCCCGACATGGGTGGACCAATCAAACCTCGTGCAGTGCGATCATCGGCAAGTTTTGCGCTATTTCGCTCAGCGCGTTAAACTAGTGGAATTGACGGCGCGTGTATAGCGGTGCGGTTTTCGTGACATAGGGCAATGCGGTATAAAGTTCCCAATCCTATCCCTCTTGCGGCGCGGCTGAGGGCCATCGCGCGCGAAGAGGGCACACGCGCGGCGTTGGACCGGGTGGCGACCTATGGGCGTTTACAATTGGCACAAACGCATGTGGGCCGTGCGGTCGGGTTTGGCCGCGCCTCCAACTCTGCATATCCGATGGGCTCCACTTGGGCGCATTTGGCAGAAAAAGGCGTGTTCTTTGCCGCGCCTCAGTCGGCGGCGGGGCGTCATTTGGCGATTGTCGCCGAAACGGCTCTGCCGCAATGCACGAAGTACCGCGTCCATCAGATGGAACATTTGGCCAAGGCGATTGGCTTCCAAGTGAGTGTCGCCGACCAGCGGCAATCCGAGGACGCGCTCACAGCGCTGCAACTGGCCAGTCATGTGATGTTCTACCGTTTGGAACCCAACCATCGGACTTGGATGTATCTTTACGAGGCGCGCAGACTGGGCCTCAAAGTCATCTACGACATCGATGATCCTGTGTTTTCTGTGCCCGCGATTTCTGGGGCATCCGCGCATATTCCTGCCGCGCTCAGCCGCCATTTCTGTGACGCGGCGCCGGGCATCCTGGCGTTGATGGGCGCGTGCGACGCCATCTCGGTGAGCACCGAAGCGGTCGCGGAAGAGGCCCGTGCGTTCCTGCCGCGCCCGGTTTTTGTCCGGCGAAACTTCGCCGATCCGCAGACGCTGTCGCCCTTGCCCGAAGGAGAGCCTCCTGTGTCGCGTGGTCCTGGACTCACGCTGGCCTACGCCAGCGGGTCTGACGGCCGTGCAGGTGATCTGGAACACGTTTTACCCGTCCTGGACGCGTTTTTGGCCGAGGACTCAAGTCACCACCTAATTTTGATCGGCCACGGTGTGGAGGGACACGCCGGGCTTTCGAACAAGCTTTTGAAGCAAATCTCGCAATCGCCGTTCCAAGACTACCCGCTCTATCTCAAACAGTTGGCCGAAGCCGACGCGGTGCTCGTCCCGCTGGCCGACGACCGTTTCAATGGCTGCA
>JBCDFD010000051.1:0-16542 GCA_039178645.1 Pseudomonadota bacterium
ACCGCCCAAGCGAGAGGTCAGTTGATGGTCTCTGTGTCCGAGCAGAAGGCAGCATCGAAACCAGACCGTGACAATCTTGCCAGCTATGCCGTCTTTGCGGGTCTGCTGGCCACGGCTGGGCTGCCGATCTACCTGCATGCGCCGAAATTCTACGACGACACTTACGGGGTGAGCCTCACGGCCTTGGCTGGGGCGCTGTTCCTCATGCGGTTGTTCGATGTGGTCCAGGACCCGTTCTTTGGGTGGCTGAGCAACTGGCTCAGCGCGGTGCGCGGTCTGGCGATCACGATTGCCGTTGTTGTGCTGGCTCTGGCCATGGTCGGGCTTTTTGCGGTGGCACCGCCCATCGCGCCGATCCTGTGGTTTGCTTTGACCCTGACGCTGCTGTTCAGCGCCTACTCGTTTTTGACCATCACCTTCTACGCGCAAGGGGTGCAGAAGGCCGATCAACTGGGCACAAACGGGCACGTACGCCTGGCAGGATGGAGAGAGACCGGAGCCTTGGTTGGCGTCTGTCTCGCCAGTATCGCACCAACGGTTCTGGCCTTCACCGGCGCGCCCTTCGCTGGGTTTGCGCTGTGTGTGGTGTTGTTGGCGGTGCTCGCAGTCTGGGCCATGCGCACCGAATGGGACGCCGCGCCAGCACCGGCAGAGCAAAGCTCCAGCATGGGCCTGATCCTGAAAGACCCCATCGCGCGGCGTCTCCTCATTGTTGCGCTTGTGAACGCAACGCCCATGGCGGTGACGTCCACGCTGTTTCTCTATTTTGTGGATAGCCGCCTACAAGCACCGGGTTTTGAAGGGCCGTTACTGCTGATCTTTTTCGTGGCCGCCGCGGCGTCTGCCGGAATTTGGGGGAAAGCTGCCGAAAGGTTCGGTGCGAAACCAGTTCTTTTGGGGGCAATGGCCTTTGCCGTGATAGTTTTTGCAGGTGCATCGCTTCTGGGGCCCGGTGACACCCTTGCTTTTGCCCTGATCTGCCTAGGTAGCGGTATAGCACTTGGGGCCGACCTGACGTTGCTCCCCGCCATTTTCGCCGCTCGCCTTTCGCGTGTGGCACCCCAAGCGGCGGAGGGGTTCGGGCTTTGGTCCTTCGTGTCGAAATTTACGCTCGCCTTCGCGGCGATCACACTGCTGCCTTTGCTCGAATACGCCGGGCTGGACGGCCCAGAGACATCAACACAAGCGTCTCTGGAACTTCTGACGGTCCTCTATGCGCTGGTTCCCTGCGCACTCAAAGTCATCGCGATCGCGCTTTTGGCCGCGACGCCACTGCAAGAAGAGAGCTGACCTATGGAATACGTATTGTATATCTTTGCTGGTGTCGCCTTGGCCACGCTCGCCTGGCTCGTTTGGCACAACCTGTGGTCGTTCAGCGCGCAGGCGCCCGACGATTACGCAGGCCAAGGCCCAGAGTTCGACATCCGCACTCACTTGAGCGGGCCCATCCAGTGCGAAGGTGTCATCTACGGACCCACAGGCCGCGTGGCATCGCGTTTTGTGGCGGACATGGAAGCCACCTGGGATGGGGAGACGTGCACCCTGACCGAGGCATTCCGCTATGACAATGGAAGCACCCAAGACCGCTGCTGGACTCTCACCTTGGACAGTCAGGGTCGCATCCAAGCCACGGCGCCCGACCTGATCGGAGCCGGTGCGGGATCGCAAAAAGGTCCAGGCGTGCAGTTGAAATACCGTATCCAACTGCCCAAGACCTCCGGTGGCCATGTGCTCGACGTGACCGACTGGATGTACCTCATTGAAAACGGGTCCATCATCAACCGCAGCCAGTTCCGCAAGTTTGGAATCCAAGTGGCGGAATTGGTGGCGACCATGCGGCCCAAACCCATTGCGGCACCCATGGGTGAACAACAGGTGGCTTGAGCCTCGGGCCAACCAAAGGAGTATCCAGTGAGAGATTTCAACGGCCAGACGTACTGGCTTGTGGGCGCGTCCGAAGGACTTGGGCGCGCCGTAGCGTTCGAGTTGTCCAAACTCGGTGCCCATCTCATCATCAGCGCCCGCAACGCCGAACGGTTGGACGCCTTGGCTGCCGAACTGCCCGGACCCGTGAAAGCCGTGGCCTGTGATATTGCTGATAGTGACAGCGTGGCGGCAGCAGCGGCCGAGGTTGGCGACGTGGACGGCATGGTTTTTCTTGCGGGGGTCTACTGGCCCATGAAAGCCGGCGAATGGGACACTGACAAAGCGCTCTCCATGGCCGAGGTGAACTTCAATGGCGCAATTCGCGTGCTGGGCGCAGTCGTACCGGCCATGGTGGCCCGTAAAAGCGGTCACATTGTGATCACAGGCTCACTGTCAGGTTTCCGCGGTTTGCCCGGCTCCATAGGCTATTCGGCCAGCAAGGCCGGTGTGATGTCACTGGCCGAGTGCCTCCAGGCCGACCTGCGCGGCACGGGCGTTGACGTCCAATTGATCAACCCTGGTTTCATCCGCACTCGGCTCACGGACAAGAACGACTTCACCATGCCGTTCATCATCGACCCCGAACCTGCGGCGAAGATTTTCGTGAACTTCATGGGCGGCAGCCGGTTCCAACGGAATTTCCCAACCGTGTTTTCCTGGGTCTTCCGCCTGGGTCGTCTGTTGCCCGACGCGATTTACTACCCGGTCTTTGCGCCGCAGCCCAAAGGTTGATTTACCTCATTTTCATCTCTGTCACTGTTCGTCAGGATACACACGCGCGCATGTGACAGGAGGTCAAAATGCCCGAAATCCACGCTGATGTAGTGGCGCAAGTCATTCTCTTGGCCCGCGAGGCTGAAGACAGTGGCGATCCAACGGCGCAGGCCGAATTGAGCGCATTCATTGAGGGGATGAACGAAGACGACGCGTTCAACCTTGTGGCGCTTGCCTGGATTGGGCGCGAAAGCTTCACCGCCGACGAGTTTGACGACGCGGTCCAAACCGCGCGAGATGAAGCCACGACGCCGACCCAGACCTATCTGTCCGGCATGCCGCTGCTGGCCGACTATCTGGAGGATGGGTTGGAAGCCATGGGCATATCTGCAAGCGACGCCGAAGACGGTGTGATGTGACACGCATTGGGTGCGCCCAACCGACTGAAAGTGTTGTACCAATTCAAGTTACGGTGGCGGGTTACTGAAACCCGCTCAGAGGCGCATTTCGATGGGCATGGCAGCCTGCCATGGGCGCATGTCGCCATTGGCCAAGGCGATAAGTGCAGGTGCCAGTTGTTCGGACACATCTTCGGACGCGGCATGGGGCAACAGCGAAGACAGACTCCCGATCCCAAAAACTGTGAGAGGCGGAAACGCCTCCATGCGGTGAACGGGTGCCAAAGGCACGCCGTGTGCAGGCCGGACGTCTATGCTCGTGTCGGCGACCATGCGAACTTGCCGAGGAGAAACCTTCACCAGTTGGTCCGCTAAATTAGCCGGGCCGTCGGGCGAAGGGGCGCCTAACCTCTCTGCCAAAACCAGAATTGGGTATGCGTGCAGCGCTGGATTGGTATCAACGGCCCGGCGTGTGGGCAATTCCCACGGCACCCAAGATACCGACACAGCGGAACACAAGGCAGCGGCGCCTGAACCCGCCCGACTGGATGACCCCAAAATCAAAACCGATGGGACCAGACTGCGCGCCCCAATCAACGCTTTGCGGGTATCGGTGAGCAGGTCCAGCCGGTCATCCCAGGGTTTCACAACCGGCGCGTTTTGGTTTTGCACCTGCGCCGCCCAGGCCGACAGGGTCAGCGCCATCCCCACAAACCCAGTCCAGTATTTGCAGGAATCGAGCGGCTGTCCTTCCACCGACTGTGCCAGTCCCAAATTCAGCACTTCACCGCCCCCTAGGCGGGCCCGATCCAGGATCGCTTCGGGTGTCTCTGCGCTAAGGGCGGTGATGTGCTTATGGTGTAAAGCGTGGGGAACATCACCCATGGGGTTTATTCCAAGAATGACTGCATCCGGCGGGGCGTTGGACCAACTGCCTTGGGCGGCCACGTCGCATCCCACTGCGATATAGTCATCGAGCCCAATACATCGGTGCGCAGAACGTTCCACTGTCACGCGCAGCCCGGCAAGCACCAAACTGGCAGCCCCTGGGGGTGTAAGCGGCGTTCGTCCATCTTGCCCGTCTTCTTCGGCGCGAAGCCACAGGTGCATCAGACTATCCTCCCGGTCGTGGGTTTGGGTTGGCCCCCAAACCCGTCGCCGATGCCAAAAGATGCCGGTGACCACTAAACAATCCGGTGCATGGGGCCTGCCTAGCAATGGCGTGTGAATATCAGGATACCTCTTTGACCTATTTTCGCAAATGACATGGGTCAATCAGATTTGAGCAAACTTCCATGGATTGGACCGGCTAGCTGCCCAGTTGGCGCCCTCCATGGTGCTAAGGTCTCAAACACCGCCGCAAAAAAACCATTTGACCCACCGGGTTTGTCGCCCTCAGTATGTTCTCAACCGCTTAAGCGGAAGTCCGGCAAATGTCCGGTCAGGGAGGGGAATGTGTCAGCTTCGTCTGCAACGGCGGCGGCTATGGTGACGATGCCGCAACTGCTCGCGCGCAATGCGCGGGACTATGGTGCGCGACCGGCCTACCGTGAAAAAGAATTGGGCATTTGGCAAAGCTGGACTTGGGCTGAAGCCAAGGATCAAGTGGACGCTCTGGCCCTGGGCCTTCTGGAACAAGGCGTTGATCCGGGGGATCACGTGGCCATTATCGGCCGCAACCGACCGTCGCTCTACATGGCCATGCTGGCCGCTCAACGAACCGGTGCGGTACCGATGCCGCTTTATCAAGACGCCGTTGCCGAAGAGGTGGCATGGGTTCTCGACCATTGCGGGGCGCGTTTCGTGGTGGCGGGCGACCAAGAGCAAGTGGATAAAATCCTAGACGCACGGGAAAAGCTTCCTGGGCTCCACCGGGTCATCTATCTCGATCCTAAGGGCATGCGCAGCTACGATGATCCGCTGCTGTTGTCGTACGCCGAGGCGATGGACCAAGGCCGCCGCGCGCAAGGTCACCGAGGGGACGAGTTGGCGCGCCGGTCCGATACGCTCACCGCCGAGGACACCTGTGTGATGCTCTACACGTCTGGCACAACGGGCCGCCCCAAGGGTGTGGTTCTGTCCTACACCAACATTTTGGAAACCTCTCGGGCTTCGGCGGAGTTCGACGCCCTGCGCCACAACGAAGAGATTTTGGCCTATCTCCCAATGGCTTGGGTGGGTGATTACATTTTCTCCATGGGCCAAGCGCTCTGGTGTGGGTTTTGTGTGAACTGCCCGGAGGCCGGGGACACCGTGGCCCACGACTTGCGTGAAATCGGGCCGACTTACTACTTTGCTCCGCCGCGGGTGTTTGAAAGTCAGTTGACCCAAGTGATGATCCGCATGGAAGACGCGGGCCGGTTCAAGCGCTGGATGTTCCACAAGGCGCTGGATCACGCCAAGCGCGTGGGTCCAAAACTGTTGGATGGTGAACCGGTTGGGGTCGGCGACAAGCTGCTCCACGCGCTTGCAAATTTGGCCGTGCTGGGTCCCTTGAAGAACACCTTGGGCCTCAGCCGCGTCCGGGTCGGGTACACAGCTGGCGAAGCCATTGGCCCAGAACTCTTTGATTTCTATCGGGCTTTAGGCATCAACCTCAAACAGCTTTATGGTCAAACCGAGGCGTCAGTGTTCATCACGCAACAACGCGATGGCGAGGTACGATCGGACACTGTCGGCACGCCAACCCCGGGCGTAGAGTTGAAAATCGCTGACAGCGGTGAGGTTTTCTATCGCTCCCCTGGGTCCTTCCAACGCTACTACAAAAACGACGAGAGCACAGCGTCGACCAAGGATGCGCAAGGCTGGGTAGCCACCGGTGACGCTGGCTTCATTGAAAAAGACACTGGTCACCTGCGCATCATAGACCGCGCCAAGGACGTGGGCAAAATGGCGACCGGGTCCATGTTTGCACCCAAGTATGTTGAAAACAAACTGAAGTTCTTCCCCGATGTCTTGGAAGCCGTGGTGTTCGGCAAAGACCGCGACCACTGCACGGCGCTCTTGAACATCGATCTCACAGCCGTGGGCAACTGGGCCGAGCGCAACAACATCGGCTACGCAAGCTACCAAGAATTGGCGGGCCTCCCCCAAGTTCTGGACATCATGCAAGGCCATGTTGAGGCGGTGAACGCCAGCCTCGCCGAAGACGAAATGCTGTCAGGTTGCCAAGTCCATCGGTTCTTGGTTTTGCACAAAGAATTGGACGCCGACGACGGTGAACTCACACGCACCCGCAAGGTCCGCCGCCGCATCATCGAAGAAAAATACGCCGACCTGGTCACCGCACTCTACGACGGCTCCAACCAGGTGAGCACCGTCACCGAAGTGACCTACGAAGACGGACGAAAAGGAAGCATCTCAGCTACGCTCAAAATCCGCGATGTGCTGCCCACGCCGGTCACAAGGATGGCCGCGGAATGAGATGGAGCGTCCTGTCGGCAATTGGTGTGTTCGCTCACTTCCCAGCGGTTGCGGTGGCGGACGGTTCGAGCACTCTTTCGCGGCAAGACATATTGGCTACGGTCCCCGAAATCATGATTAGCATCAAATGCGCGGTGCTAGATGCGTCACTAAACGAAGATGAGACGGCAGCTGCGCACCTTGACCACGCGAGGCGTTCACTGTCCCCATTCATTTCCGAGTTTGGTGGATGCCCGGCGAGTGAAGTGATTGACACAAACAAGTCGTCTTGGATCGTGACCACAGCGCTATTATCGCAAAGTGTAGAATTCTGCCTTGGTCGTTTGGTCGAACGCGAGTCAGTTGCATCTGAAAACGCAAAAGAGAGAGCACGACCAAAGCCAAAGGATTACGCCGATTTCGCGCAATGGGTCTCTGCAGTTGCCGATTTTACGCGGTCCGAACGTGAACGCCTTTCCTGTAAAGAAAGGATCGGTCAATGAGCTTCGACGGTCTCGCTACCCCTTTGATGGAAATGAAAAATATCACCTTGCGCTTTGGTGGAGTGGTGGCGATCAAGGACATATCCTTCGACATCCGCGAAGGCGAAATTCGCGCGATCATTGGCCCCAACGGTGCCGGTAAATCATCCATGTTGAACGTCATCTCCGGCTTTTACGTGGCCCAAGAGGGCGAGGTCTGGTTCCGGGGCCAGGAACGTCGCAAGAACGTGAAACCCTATCAGGTGGCCCGCCACGGTATCGCCCGCACGTTCCAGAACATCGCGCTGTTCGACGGCATGAGCGTCCTGGACAACATCATGACCGGGCGGCTCACCCATATGAAATCCTCAATCCTGGATCAGGCGATCTGGTGGGGACGCGCCGAAAAAGAGGAAACCGAAAACCGCCAAAAGGTCGAGGAAATCATTGATTTCCTTGAGATTCAACGCATCCGCAAAACCCCCGTTGGGCGGCTGCCCTACGGCTTGAAGAAGCGCGTGGAACTGGCCCGTGCTCTGGCGGCTGAACCCAAGCTGCTCCTCCTCGACGAACCCATGGCGGGCATGAACGTTGAGGAAAAAGAGGACATGAGCCGCTTCATCCTTGAGGTAAATCAGGAGTTTGGCACCACCATCGCCCTCATCGAACATGACATGGGGGTGGTCATGGACCTGTCTGACCGCGTGGTGGTCATGGATTATGGCCGCAAGATCGGGGACGGCACCCCGGACGACGTGCGCACCAATCCCGAGGTGATCAGCGCCTATCTGGGGGTGCCCCATGAGTGACCTCAAACTCCCCAAAACCAGTGTATGGCAAGCGTATGGCAAACGTATGGCAAACGTATGGCTGATTTCTGGCCCCCGTAAAGCGAGCGCGACGCCGACCGGGCCCCAAAAACCAATGTGCCATGCCACCAATCCTGTGCGTCAGGGCCCAGGACCCCTAGCTTCATTGTTCCCAAAATACTCCCGCCGGAGGCGTCCTACCTCACCTCTAAGGCGGACGCGCGAACCAGGAGGCGCCCATGCCTGATCAACTCCTTTTCGCTATGGAGGTCACGCTCAACGGGTTGATGGCGGGGGTGATGTATTCGCTCGTGGCGCTGGGCTTCGTGTTGATCTTCAAGGCGTCGGGTATCTTCAACTATGCCCAGGGTGTCATGGCGCTCTTTGCGGCGATGACGCTGGTGGGGATTCAGAAAGGTCAGGTGCCTTTCGCCCACTTGATCAACGCCATGTTCGGCACGGACATCCACTATTTCGGATGGAACGCGCCCGCGCTTTTGGCGATCCTTCTGACCGTCGCGATCATGGTGGGGCTGGCCATCCTCATTGAGATGCTGGTGCTCAAACACTTGGTGAACCAGGAACCCATAATCCTGTTCATGGCCACCATTGGGCTCGCATACTTCCTCGAAGGTCTCAGTGACCTGATGTGGGGGTCGGAGATCAAGAAGCTCGACGTCGGGCTCCCCCAAGGGATCAACGATGTCATCGACCAAGCCACCTATGAGATCTTTGGCTATGGCTTTTTCATCGACAATCTGGACATCGCGGCAACCGTGATTGCAGCGGCGCTGGTCTTCACGCTGATGATCTTCTCGCAATACTCCAAGCAGGGCCGCGCTCTGCGCGCCGTGGCTGACGATCACCAGGCGGCCCTGTCCGTGGGCATCTCATTGCGGTTCATCTGGGTTCTGGTCTGGTCCATCGCTGGCTTTGTCGCCCTGGTCGCAGGGATCATGTGGGGCACCAAATCGGGGGTGCAGTTCTCGCTCAGCCTCATTGCGCTGAAGGCACTCCCTGTGCTCATGCTCGGCGGGTTCACCTCCATTCCAGGGGCCATCATCGGCGGGCTGATCATCGGTGTCGGCGAAAAGCTGTTTGAGTTTCTCATCGGTCCCATGGTGGGCGGCGCGACGGAAAACTGGTTCGCCTATGTGCTGGCCTTGCTCGTGCTGGTGATCCGTCCCCAAGGGCTCTTTGGTGAGAAAATCATCGAGAGGGTTTAGCCAGTTTGCTTGTCCTAAGATGCATATCAGATATGCGATTGACGCATCCCCACCGAGTCGGGTTATATACGCCTGCGACACAATGCCGCCGCACCGCAGCATTTTTGTGCCGCAGTGCAGAAAATCACAGTGTGTACGCAGGCAAGCGGAGTGCGAGCAATGAAAAAAGTTTGGGCCATCCTATGCGTTGTGGGCTTCACCGCCTTTTGGACATACGGTCTCGCCATCGCCGCCGCCATGTTCGGCGAACGGTTGTTCCATCCTTTGGAGGCCGCGGCCTGTGCACTCGGTCTGATCGTCGGTCTTTACTGCCGGACCCAAGTGCTCAAGTTCACACCGAAAATGCATGGGCGTCGCGCACGGGCACGGCAGCGGTTGGACGACGAATACACCTTCGGCGTACAGAGCGGCACTCAGAACTGAGACCCGGCCCAGTAGTCGTAGACCGCCCCGAGACCATGCCACGCCGTGGTCAATTTGCAATTGTCTCGGTCTTGAGGTCATCGCACTTCAGCCGTCCGCAGCAGCGTATCATGCGCGGCATATGCCGTGATTTACCAACCCGTCGGTTTTTGCCAAAAAACTCCGAAAATCTGCTACAATTGCCAGATCACGCCCCACGCAGTCATCGTGACGCCGAAACACGTGTCTTGATGTCAGATGACAGGGCGGCAGAAGCCGTGCGCACCTCGAACCTAGGTCCCATGCCATTGGCAGCCGGGATTGCGCTCCAGCGTAGGACAACACCTGTTTGGGTCACTCCCAAGGCGGACAATTCCCCGGCTTTGCAACGGAGTGCCCCCCATGGTCCGCAAACACCGTCCCAGTTTCGCCACCGCCTTCTTCGCCCTACTGGGCCTTTTCAATCTCGTTGCCACTTGGGTCGGTCCAGTGGACATCGCACCGATTTACGGCGCCGGGGCCATCGCCTGCTTTGGCGTGTTGGCCACACGGATGTCGAACAAAAAGGGGCTTCGCTGAACATAGCGCAGCGCGCCGACGTACCATTGTCGGCGGCTTGGTGGCCCTTGGATAAATTCTTCGGGGGAACAACCTAATGCTCTACCGTGAGGCCGGGGACTTTAAGACGTCCTATTCGGACGATAGCCAAACCTTCCCGATCGCGTTCGACCGCTACCGCTACTACGCGGTGATTGCCGTTGCCGTGCTGATCATCCCCTTCGTGGTAAACGACTATTGGGCCAATGCCGTGTTGGTGCCGTTCCTGATCTGGGGGATCGCGGCCATAGGGCTCAACATCCTCACGGGCTATTGTGGACAGGTGTCCCTGGGCACCGGCGGTTTCATGGCGGTGGGGGCTTACGCCTGTTACAAACTGATGACCGGCTTTCCCGAGGTGTCGATCCTGATCCACATCGTCCTGGCGGGCGGGATCACAGCCATGGTGGGCGTGCTGTTTGGCCTGCCAAGTCTGCGGATCAAAGGGTTCTACCTCGCCGTCGCAACTCTGGCTGCGCAGTTTTTCCTGGTGTGGTTGTTCAACAAAGTATCCTGGTTCTACAACTACTCGGCGTCGGGACAGATTTCGGCCCCCGAACGCACCGTGTTCGGCATCGCCGTCACCGGCCCCAACACCGAAGCCTGGGCCAAGTATATGGTCTGTCTGGTGTTCCTTGTGGCGCTGGCCTGGATAGCTCGGAACCTCACCCGTGGGTCGCTGGGCCGGTCCTGGATGGCGATCCGGGACATGGACATCGCCGCCGAAATCATCGGAGTGAACCCGCTGCGCGCCAAGCTCACGGCCTTTGCCGTGTCGTCGTTTTTCGTGGGCATCGCCGGGGCGCTGTTCTTCGCGGTCTACCTGGGCGCGGTGGAAGTCACCGAGGCCTTCGGCATCCAGAAATCGTTCCTGGCGCTCTTTATGATCATCATCGGCGGGTTGGGGTCTATCTTTGGGTCGCTGGCGGGCGCGGCCTTCATGGTGCTTTTGCCGGTTTTGCTGAAAAACGTGCTGGTGGGCGGCATGGGCTGGGACACCTCGCTGGCCACCCATTTTGAGTTTCTGATCGTGGGCGGCCTGATCGTGTTCTTCCTCATCGTCGAACCCCACGGGCTCGCGCGACTTTGGGAATTGGCGAAGGAAAAACTGAGGCTTTGGCCGTTTCCACATTGATGCGCCGCACCGCGGGGGAGGCGGTCGGCATACGGGTCAGGTGGGGGTCAACCCACCATCACAAGACTGTCTGGGAGGACAACGATGAAGACACTTTTGGCAACCACATTGGCCGGTATTTGCGCCGCGGGCGTCGCGGCGGCGGATCTGGTGATCCCTGATCTGAGCTACCGCACGGGGCCTTACGCGGCGGGCGGCATTCCGTTTTCAGACGGCTATCAGGATTATTTCGCCCTGCTGAACGCCCGCGACGGCGGCATCGGCGGTGTGCCCATCCGGCTCATTGAATGCGAAACCGGCTACAACACCGAAAAAGGCGTGGAATGCTATGAGGCCACCAAGGGCGAAGGCGCTTTGGTCTACCAGCCCCTGTCCACCGGCATCACCTATCAGTTGATCCCTAAAGTGACCGCCGACGGCATCCCGCTCCACACCATGGGCTATGGCCGCACTTCGGCGGCGAATGGCAAGGTGTTTTCGAACGTCTTCAACTATCCGGCCAACTACTGGGATGCGGCCTCGGTGGCGGTGAACTACCTGATGGACAAGAACGGCGGGTCGCTGGAAGGCAAGAAGGTCGCGCTGCTCTACCACAACTCCGCTTACGGAAAGGAGCCCATCCGCACGTTGGAAGAGCTGAGCGAAAAGCACGGGTATGAGCTGACCACCTTGGCAGTGGACCACCCGGGCCAAGAACAGAAAAGCCAGTGGCTGCAAATCCGCCGCGAGCGTCCTGACTATGTGGTCATGTGGGGCTGGGGCGTGATGAACCAAGTGGCGCTGCAAGAGGCGGCCAACATCCGGTTCCCCATGGAAAACTTCATCGGCAACTGGTGGGCCGGAGCCGAACATGACGTGACCCCCGCCGGTGACGCGGCCAACGGCTACAAAGCGCTGAACATGAACCGCGTGGTGTCCGACCTGCCGGTGTTCGCCGAAATCCAAGAGCATGTGCATGATGCGGGCAACGCGGCTGGCGACGGATCGAACCTGGGGTCGGTGCTCTACACCCGTGGCATGTACGCGGCTTTCCTGGCGGCCGAAGCGATCAAAACTGCGCAAGGCATCCACGGCGTGGCCGAAATCACGCCTGCGATGATGCGTGACGGGATGGAGGCGCTGTCGATCACGGCGGACGTGATGAACGCTGCGGGTGTGCCACAGATCGGGCCTGAGTTCTCGGTGTCCTGTGAAGCCCACGGTGGTGCGGGCCAAGCGCTGGTGCAACAGTGGAACGCATCCGCCGGTGCCTGGGAGCCGCTCACTGACTTCCTGGACAGCGACCAAGCCGTGATCCAACCTTTGGTCATGGCCGACAGCGAAGCCTTCGCTGCCGAAAACAACATCGCCGCGCGCTGCGACGACTGATCGGGCGGTGGTGCCCCCATCGGGGGGCGTCATCCCAACAAAGTCACAGCGAGTGCGGTTACGCCGGGCGAAGGGGAGGTCGCCCGGCGTTTTTGTTTGCAGACACCCACCATGTTACAAAAGTCGTAACGCTATTGTGCGAGACCAACGCATTTTCTGGCCATCTCCGCCGGGCATAAAGGACTCACTTGGGACGCAATCGCCAGGTTGACTGAAAGCCTTTCACGCTCAAACCAAAACACCCCGTGGCTCTTTTCGCGTTCAACCGAAGTGAGCGGCAAGGACGGAGTGATATAGTCTCGTCTTCCAGCGCCTGACCTTTCACTTGAGACAGTGAAGACCGCCAATGTGCCCTTCAACGCGCAGTGTGCAGGGTATTGGCGATCCAAGTTAAAAGTCAGGTGATATAATCCACTATTAGGCGCAATCGAGTCCTGTTCCATCGAGACTGGACATGGAGAAGAGCTCATGCCCTCCATTGAAACCGAAGGTGATGTCGGCCGAAAGGTGTATGGCGAAAACGGTAGCGTTTCCGCAAGCGTTGCCAATCAATCACTGCATCGCCATGTTTGTCGAAAGAAATCGGAGGTTAAAGCGCTTCCACTTTACACTTGACCACTTATTCGCTGGCTCGAACGCAAAAAGCGATGCCAGATGCTTCAATGAAAAGTGGAAGCGCTATAGAACACAGATCACCGCCCATGCCCGCGGGTGTTTCCGCCACTAAGCTTGTTCAGTCTGAGTTTCATCATGGATTTTGTGGCTCTAGCCGAAGCGGAGACACCAAAACTAGCATATGCCGCTTCGGCGAACCCTGAACGCCCCCATGGCAGCCCTACGCGCGCAGGACTTGGGAAATTGAATAAATGCCGCGATTGCCGCCCCGTAGTCGTCAACGGGGAACGCTTCCGTTTGGTGGACTGACACGGCTTCGCGCTGTGCTCTTCCCGTGACTGCTCAACCCGACGGCCTCCATGGGCAACGCCACCAAATTGAAGCCACAAGGGTTTGACTCAGACGGCTTGCCCTGACTGCGTTAGCTTTCCGCGGGGAATTCCATGTCCATATCCGCAAAGCCGAAAATGTCGTTGGTTTTGTTGCTGCCTGCGTTGGCTGCGGCGACGCCGATGCCGCAAATTGGGCAGAGCAGGGCCACGCCGACGGCGGAATTGGTGCGCGCGCGCTTCGACAGGTTGATTGGTGCCACGCCCATGGATTGAGATGCCTCGCCGTAGGTGCAGGTCAGTGTCACCGGAACAGAGCCTTGGCTGTAGGCGGGCAGGTTGACGGTGTTGGGGGCTTGGAAAGCCACCGAAAACTTCTCGGACGCTATGGAGCACGACGCAGGAATGGTCACACCGTCCTTCGTCACATTGATCTTGGATGGCTGGAAGCCTGCGACAAATGCCGATGCTTCGGGCGACGCAAATTCAGCGGTCACGCCTTGGGAACTTGGACCTTTCACCGTTGAGCAGCCTGCGACCAGACCCACCAGCGAAACAATTCCAACCAATCCACGGTACTTCATCTAAACAAACCCTTACCTTGTGTCCTTTCACGGGCAGGTGAGTGCCACGGTGCGGGTGCCAAATCAACATCGCCTGGGCCAGCGCCGGGCGCACGTCGTCGCACTTGATCGGCGGTTATGTATGACCTTGCTGACGATCCACGGGAACGGGCGCAACTATCCCTTGATTGCGGATAGTGAATGGTCTTTGCTCACTCCAGGGGCTGCGCCTTCGACCTTGGACAGAACAGATCACCACCTGCGTTAGAGCGCGAATGGCGCCATTGTTGTGGTGAACCAGGTCAGAGGGCGGATGCTCAAGGGGAGGAACAGACATGCTGGATGCAGGTCGTACGGAGGCGTTGCTCGACGTCACCAACATTGAGGTCATCTACAACCACGTGATCCTGGTGCTCAAGGGCGTGAGCCTGAGCGTGCCTCGGGGCGGCATCACGGCTTTGCTGGGTGGCAATGGCGCGGGAAAGACCACGACTCTCAAGGCCATTTCAAATCTGCTGCAATCGGAACGTGGGGAAGTCACCAAGGGAACGATCACCTATGACGGTGTTTCGGTGGCGGGTCAGAGTCCAGCGGCCGTGGTGGAACGCGGCCTGATCCAAGTGATGGAGGGCCGCCATTGCTTTGAACACCTAACGGTGGAGGAAAATCTGCTGACCGGGGCCTATACCCGCAAAGACGGACGCGCGGCGGTGCAGGCGGACCTGGAGAAGGTCTATGAATACTTCCCGCGGTTGCGCGAACGGCGCACCAGCCAGGCGGGGTATACCTCGGGCGGGGAACAGCAAATGTGCGCCATTGGGCGGGCGTTGATGAGCCGCCCGCAGATGATCCTGCTCGATGAGCCGTCCATGGGGCTGGCCCCGCAGTTGGTGGAAGAGATCTTTGAGATCGTCAAAAGCCTCAATGAAAAAGAGGGTGTGACCATCCTGTTGGCCGAGCAAAACACGTCGGTGGCGCTGCGTTATGCCCACTACGGCTATATCCTGGAATCCGGTCGCGTGGTCATGGACGGCGACGCGGCGGAGTTGCGCGAGAACCCGGATGTGAAGGAATTCTATCTGGGCATGTCGGAACAGGGACGGAAAAGCTACCGTGATGTGCGGTCTTACCGGCGTCGCAAGCGCTGGCTGTCTTGATCCCTTGGGGCGCGCCCCGTCCGGCTAAGAATTCACGCCCATTGAAGGAGAGGCTCCATGGCGGCCTATGACCAGTTGGAAACCCGCAGTGCGGACGAACGGGCGGCGTCGGTGGCGGAATGTTTGCCGGCACTGGTGGCCCATGCGAAGACTTTGCCGGGGTACGCGGACGCGTTTGCCCAAGTAGCGGCGGGGGATGTGACCGACGCGGATGCGCTTGCCAAATTGCCCGTTTTGCGCAAGTCAGCACTGGGGAAGGCACAGGCGGCGCGGCGACCTTTTGGCGGCTTCACCTCCATCGGTGTTCAGGGTTTCACCCACGCATTCCAGTCCCCTGGGCCGCTCTATGAGCCGGGCCGAGATGTGCGGGATTGGTGGCGATTGGGGCGGTTCGTCCATGGGGCGGGGATCAATGACCACGATCTGGTTCAGAATTGTTTCAGCTCTCACCTGACTCCTGCAGGCATGATGTTCGACAATGCCGCCCGCGCGGTGGGGGCAGCCGTTCTGCCAGCGGGCACGGGGCAAACCGAATTGCAGGCGCGCGCGGCACACGATTTGGGTGTGACGGCCTACGCGGGGACGCCGGATTATCTGAAGGTCATTCTGGAGGCTGCGGATGCGGCAGGACTGGATTTGGGGATCAGCAAGGCTGTGGTGTCTGGGGGCGCGTTGTTCCCGTCGCTCCGCGCGGCATATGCCGAACGCAACATCGAATGCCTGCAATGCTACGCCACGGCGGACCTTGGGCTGATCGCCTACGAGTCCTCGGCCATGGAGGGAATGATCGTGGACGAAGGCGTTATCGTGGAGATCGTCACCCCCGGCACCGGCAATCCAGTGCCCGAAGGGGAGGTTGGCGAGGTTCTGGTCACGGTCCTGAACCACGACTATCCGCTCATCCGTTTTGCCACCGGCGATCTGTCGGCGGTGATGCCTGGTGGCTCCCCCTGTGGGCGCACCAATATGCGCATCAAAGGATGGATGGGCCGCGCTGATCAGACCACGAAAATCAAAGGCATGTTTGTGCGTCCAGAACAGGTGGCCGACCTTGTGGCCAAACATGATGAGGTCTCGAAAATCCGAGTGCTGGCCAAGCGGGACGGCGAGATGGACAGGATGGTGGTGCAGATTGAAACCAGCCTGTGCGAACCGGACCGCTACGCCGCCAGTATCAAAGAGGTCCTAAAACTTTCCGGCGACGTGCAATTGGTCGATCCGGGATCGCTGCCCAAGGACGGCAAAGTCATCGACGACCAACGCCAATACGACACGTAACTAGGGTGGCCCTGTGTAACCCTCTTAGGCGGGCCAATCCGAGTGTCTAACGGAAGAGCGTCAATGCGGGGAGCCAAAGTGCGCGGTCGGTTGAACGCAGCTCCTTGAACGGGTCCGACCAAATCAGATTGGGAACCTGGG
>JBCDFD010000052.1:0-16507 GCA_039178645.1 Pseudomonadota bacterium
CCAAGATGTGGCCCAGGCCTGTATCGTGGCGCGCGGGCAGTGCTTGGGCATCGAAACCATTTATGGCACCGACGCGCTTTTAGCGGACGTGGCCCGCCACCGCGACGACCGGCAGCCATCCCATGGGGGTGTCATGGTCAAGCGCCCCAAGGTCGGCCAGGAAATGCGCGTCGACATGCCGGTGATTGGCCCGCAAACCGTGGTCGCCGCCGCCGGTGCTCGGTTGACCGGCATTCATTTGGCCGCCGAACAGGTCATGGTGCTGGAGGCTGCGGAGGTGGTTGAAACGGCCAACCGCCTGGAGATCGCAATATGGGCCAGTTGACCCCGAAGCTGTTTGTGCTTGCCGGTGAACCTTCGGGTGACGCCCTCGGCGCAGCGTTAGCGAAAGGGCTGCGAAAACAGGCCCCTGGAGTGACCTTTGACGGCGTCGCAGGTCCACTGATGCAGGCCGAAGGTGTGCCGAGCCTTTTTCCCATGGACGAACTTTCGGTGATGGGGTTGGCAGAGGTTTTGCCCAAGTATTTGGACCTGCGCAAACGCCTGCACCAAACCGCCCAGAGGGTAATCGACACCCAACCTGACGCGCTCATCACCATCGACAGTCCAGACTTTTCGCTGCGCTTGGCGAAGCTGGTGAAAGTGGCAAAGCCGCGTATCAAAACAATCCACTATGTGGCCCCGTCTGTCTGGGCGTGGCGGCCCAAGCGTGCGCAGAAAATGGCGAAAGTGATCGACCACGTTCTGGCGCTCCTCCCGTTTGAGCCGCCTTACATGGAAGCCGCGGGCATGACCTGCGATTTCGTGGGACATCCGATTGTCGCCCAAGACCAAGCTGGGGTCGAAGATGTGCGGGCATTTCGCAGTGCCCACGGCATTGGAGATCGTAAACTTCTTTTGGTCCTGCCAGGTTCTCGAAAGTCCGAAGTGACCCGTTTGGCACCGGTGTTTGGTGAGGCTCTCGCTCAGGTGGCTGCGGCGCAACCCGACATCGCCATGGTGCTCCCTGCCGCAGGTCCCGTTGCACCGCTTGTCCGGGAATTGACCTCCACTTGGGCGGCTAAGCCCATCATCCTGGATCCATCATCCCCCGAGGCTGCGTTGGAAAAGCGCGCGGCTTTTACCGCCGCCGACGTGGCGCTCGCAGCCTCTGGAACCGTCAGTCTTGAATTGGCCGCTGCCGACACGCCCATGGTCATTGCCTATACGTTCAACTGGCTGACCAATCGCATGATGGAGCGAATGGCGCTGATCGACACTGTGACCTTGGTCAATCTTATTTCTGAAACCCGCGTGATCCCTGAGTTTCTGCTCGACAACTGTCAGCCAGGCCCCATCGCAGCGAGGCTCTTGGATGTGATGGAAAAACCGGGCGAGCAACGGAATGCGGCCAAGCTCACCATGGAAAGGCTGGGTCGGGGAGGCGAGCCACCCGGTGACAGAGCCGCGCAATCGGTTTTAGCGGCGCTTCGCTAAACTCACCGCCCGCGCCAAATCCATCCTCCACCCAGAACGCGCCCGCCTTCCGGCGCATAGAGCACGCACGCTTGCCCGGGGCTGACGCCTTCCTCCGGCGTGAGCAGTTCCACTTCGGCTTCGGTATCACTGATAGGCAGCACAATCGCCGGGCGGGGCGGCCGTGTGGATCGCACCTTGGCCAGAACCTCCCAGCTGTGCTGTCCCGTCATGGGACCATCGCCGAGCCAGTTTACCTCACGGATGGGAATAGTGCGCGTGGCCAGTGCCTCCTTCGGCCCCACAACCACCTGTCGCGTGTCAGGGTTCAGCCGAACCACGTAAAGAGGATCGCTCAACCCCCCGATTCCAAGGCCGCGACGCTGCCCAATGGTGTAGTGGATCACACCGCGATGTGTGCCGAGCGTCCGGCCATCCAAATCAACAATATCACCGGGGTCCGCCGCACCCGGGCGCAGTTTTTCGATGACCGACGCGTAATCTCCGTCGGGCACAAAACAGATATCTTGGCTGTCCGGTTTATCCGCCACAGGCAGACCGAATTTTGCCGCCAGAGCCCGCGTTTCGGCCTTCGACGACAAATGTCCCAACGGGAACCGAATATAGCTCAGTTGATCCGGCGTGGTCGAAAATAGGAAATAGCTCTGATCCCTTTGTGGGTCAGCGCCCGCATGCAATTCCGGTCCATAGGGGCCAACCTTGCGCTGGATATAATGACCGGTGGCCATGCAATCTGCCTCAAGGTCCTGCGCTGTTTCCAAAAGGTCGCGGAATTTAACCCGTTCATTGCAACGGATGCATGGCACAGGCGTGGCACCGGCCAGATAGCTTTCGGCAAATTCGTCTATCACCGATGCTTTGAAAACATTTTCATAGTCGAGCACGTAATGCGGGAACCCAAGGTCCTCTGCGACCCGTCTTGCATCGTGAATGTCGCGCCCGGCACAGCAGGCGCCCTTCTTTGCCAAAGCAGCGCCATGGTCATAAAGCTGCAATGTCACGCCCACCACATCAAACCCTTGGGCGTGCAGCAAGGCTGCCACCACAGAACTGTCCACGCCCCCGGACATAGCCACGAGCACACGGGTGTCAGCGGGGGCTTTGGGAAAGCCCAGAGCGTTCAACGGTTCGGTCATCTCAAACCCTAATCATGTGTGAGAAGCACAACATTATAGGTAAATGCCAAGCACTTACAAGGTGTCCCTTTACAGCGTTTTAAGCGCGACGGCGTTTAATCCTCGGCGGTGAGTACCGAGGGGAAGTAATATGTATATTCGCAAAATGGACGGCCCGCGCGTCGTCAGTTTGCCCGACGGCACAACGCTGAGCCGTGCTGATTTGCCGTCCAGCAGCACACGAAGATGGGTGGCCAGCCGAAAAGCGACCGTGGTGAAAGCTGTGGAGTTTGGCCTGATTTCCGAAGAGGAAGCGAAAAGCACCTACCATCTTTCAGATGAAGAACTGGCCTCATGGCGCTCCGCCGTTGAGATGCACGGAGAGGTGGCATTAAAAACTACTTCTTTACAAAAGTTTCGACAACTTTAGGTTGTTTCTTAAGTTGTCCGGGCAACGTTAAGCAGCGATTAACCTCTATTGTTCACGTTAACCCCTATAACCGGACACAATTGGAGAAACAGTGATGCGCGTTCTATTGGTAGAGGACGATCCGACAACATCGAAGAGCATCGAGTTGATGCTAACGCACGCAAATCTCAACGTGTACTGCACGGATTTGGGTGAAGAAGGCATCGATCTGGCGAAGCTTTACGACTACGACCTAATCCTACTGGATCTTAATCTACCTGACATGAACGGTCACGAGGTGTTGCGGCAGTTGCGTCTGGCCAAGGTGGACACGCCCATCCTCATTCTGTCCGGTGCGGATGATACGGAAAACAAAATCAAGGGCTTCGGTTTCGGTGCGGACGACTATCTGACCAAGCCGTTCCACCGCGAAGAGTTGGTGGCGCGCATCCACGCAATAATCCGCCGCTCCAAAGGGCATTCGCAGTCCGTTATCAAAACTGGCAAGATCAACGTGAACCTGGACGCCAAAACCGTCGATGTGGATGGCAGCACGGTGCACTTGACCGGCAAAGAATATCAGATGCTCGAACTGCTTTCCCTGCGCAAGGGAACGACGCTGACCAAGGAAATGTTCCTCAACCACCTGTACGGCGGGATGGATGAACCCGAATTGAAGATCATCGATGTCTTCATTTGCAAATTGCGTAAGAAGCTTGCGAACGCCACCGGGGGCGAAAACTACATCGAAACGGTTTGGGGCCGCGGATATGTGTTGCGCGACCCGGAGCCTAAGAGCATGGAGCCTCCTTTGGCGCTCGGCGCTTAAAACGCCCTGGACGGGTCGCCATGTCGCACCTATCACCTAAGCAAGGGTGAATGAATGGGTGCTCCGTGTCCAAACTTGGCGACGCCATTATCGAAATGACTGAGATTGACGCCGCCGCCGAATTGGCGGCGCTGTCGGCTCAATTGAATGCGGCAGACAAGGCGTATCACGCCGACGACGCCCCCATTCTTTCCGATGCCGATTATGACGCCTTACGTAGGCGTGCCGCTGAGCTAGAAGCGGCCTTTCCAAACATCATTACCCAGAAGGTGTCTGAACGGCTCGGCGCTCCGGTTACGTCAGGTTTTGCGAAAGTTCAGCATGCCCAACGGATGATGTCCCTGGCCAATGCCTTTGATGACAGCGACGTGTCAGATTTCGTGCAAGGTATCCGCCGTTACTTAGGTTTGGACGACGACACTCCGCTCGCTTTCACGGCTGAACCCAAAATTGACGGCCTGTCTCTATCATTGCGATATGAGCACGGGAACTTAGTACAAGCCGCAACCCGTGGTGACGGAACTGAAGGTGAAAACGTCACCGCCAACGCACTGAAAATAAATAGTATTCCAAAGTCTCTCAGTGGCGCTTCAGAAGTCTTGGAAATCCGCGGTGAAGTTTACATGGACCGCAGCGACTTTGCTGCGCTCAATGCCAAGCAAACCGAACTGGGTGAAAAGGTCTTTGCCAATCCGCGCAACGCGGCAGCCGGGTCATTGCGCCAGTTGGACCCCACAATCACCGCCGCACGCCCTTTGAGCTTTTTCGCTTACGCCTGGGGTGAATTGTCCGAACCCATCGCCGACACCCAGTGGAACGCAATTGAGCGCCTGCGCACCTGGGGTTTTGTCACAAACGATCTAACCAAGCGGTGTGAGAGCGTCGCCGACATGGTCGCACACTACCGTTCCATTGAACAACAGCGGGCCACCTTGCCCTACGATATCGATGGCGTGGTGTACAAAGTGGATGTGCTCGCGCTCCAAGACCGATTGGGGTTCCGGTCGACAACGCCTCGATGGGCCATTGCCCATAAGTTTCCAGCGGAGTTGGCTTGGACACGTTTGACTTCAATCGACATCCAAGTGGGTCGAACCGGCGCGCTGTCGCCTGTGGCACGGTTGGAACCCGTCACAGTTGGTGGCGTGGTCGTGTCAAACGCCACCCTTCACAACGAAGACTATATCGCGGGCCGTGACTCAAACGGCGCCGACATTCGCGATGGTAAAGACATACGGGAAGGCGACTGGGTCCAGGTCTATCGCGCCGGCGATGTGATCCCGAAAGTCGCAGATGTCGACCTGACCAAACGGGCCGAACACGCGCCAGTTTTCAACTTTCCAAGCACCTGTCCCGAATGCGGGTCAGATGCCATTCGCGAACCCGGCGATGCAGTGCGGCGCTGCGTTGGCGGTTTGATCTGCCCGGCGCAGTCGGTGGAAAAACTCAAACATTTCGTTTCACGTGCGGCCTTCGACATCGATGGCCTCGGCGCAAAGCAAGTGGAGCAGTTTTTCAAAGACGGTTGGATCGCCGAACCGGCAGACATTTTCACGCTTGAAGACCGCTACGGAAGCGGGCTTCAGCAATTGAAGAACCGGGAAGGTTGGGGCGAAAAATCGGCCAACAATCTCTTTGCATCGATCAACAGCAGCCGGAGCGTACCGCTCAACCGAGTTATCTTTGCCTTGGGCGTCCGCCATGTGGGGGAAGCCGCCGCAAAGCTACTGTCGCAGCATTATGGCACGTGGGACGCGTTCTGGGACGGCGCGACACAAGCGGACGTTGGGTCCGAGGCATGGGCGGACATTCTGAGCGTGGACGGAATTGGCGAGGTCATGGTCGCCTCGCTTTACCGCTCGCTCAACCAAGACAGCGAAGCCGCCTCCATACTCCGTTTGGTGGATCAATTGGATATCCAACCTGTGGCCCCGCCGTCGCAATCCGAAAGCCCCCTTGCGGGGAAAATTGTCGTCTTCACTGGCACGTTGGAAAAAATGACCAGAGCAGAGGCCAAAGCTCGGGCAGAAACGCTGGGGGCCAAAGTCTCGGGTTCCGTGTCCAAGAAAACAGACCTGGTTGTGGCCGGACCGGGAGCCGGTTCAAAGGCCAAGAAGGCTGCTGACCTTGGCATCGAAACACTCGACGAAGACGGCTGGCTTGCTTTGCTCGACAGCCTGTGATGCTCCGTCCAGAAACGCTTTTCGGGCTCTTTGGTGAGTTGAAGAGGCTGCCTGGGGTCGGTCCAAAGACCGCCGATGCTCTGTCTAACCTCAATGTCCACGTGCCGCGGGACCTGCTGTTCACGCTACCGGTGGACGGTATCGACCGCGCTCGGCGGAACTCCGTGCTTGATGTGGACGCACCAGCGGTGGCAACGGTCGAGGTCACCGTCAGGGCGCACATCTCTGCAACACGACCCGGACGGCCGCATCGCGTTCAGGTAGATGATGCGAAAACCACATTTTCGCTGGTCTTCTTCCATGGGCGCAGTGATTGGGTGGAGCGGCGATTGCCGGTCGGTGCCGTACGGATCGTGTCGGGTAAAGTCGAACTGTTCGATGGCGTGCCGCAGATGTCTCATCCTGATCACATCCTAGGGCCGGGAGAGGCTGACAGCCTTCCGCTGTTCGAACCCATTTATCCGCTGACGTCCGGTGTCACGCTAAAAACCATGCGCAAAGCCATTGCTGGCGCATTGGATCGCGCGCCGGACATGCCCGAATGGATTGACCCCCATCTCGTGTCTCAGCGCCGTTGGCCGTCCTGGTCCGAAGCGCTCCAATTGGCACATGCGCCGGAAAGCCTGGCGGAGGTTTCATCACGGTCGTCGGCGCGCGAACGTCTGGCCTATGATGAACTGCTGGCGCATCAGATGACGCTGGCCATATCGCGGGCGCGCCAACGGACACGGGGCGGTCGGTCAAGTGCTGGCGATGGAACGCTGCAAGCCATCGCGCGAAAGAGTTTGCCCTACACTTTAACCAGTGCACAGGAACGCTCCATCGCAGACATCACGGCAGATATGGCGGCTACGCACCGCATGTCCCGCCTGTTGCAAGGTGATGTCGGCTCAGGGAAAACTCTGGTCGCATTCTTCGCATTGCTTCAAGCGGTAGAGGCGGGCGGGCAGGGCGCGCTCATGGCCCCCACCGAAATCCTGGCGCGCCAACATTTGTCAGGTCTTAAACCGTTGGCGGAGACCGCTGGCATCACCTTAGATATTCTCACCGGGCGTGACACCGGTGGCATTCGGCAAACCAAGCTGGCGCAATTGGCCAATGGTGATATTGATGTACTTGTGGGTACACACGCGTTGTTCCAGCCGAGTGTGGTTTTCAAAGACCTAAGGCTCGCGGTGATTGATGAGCAACACCGGTTCGGTGTGAACCAACGCAAAGACTTGGCCAACAAAGGCGAGGGCGTCGACACCCTGGTCATGACCGCAACGCCAATTCCACGGTCGCTCGCATTGGCGCAATATGGCGATCTCGATGTGTCCATTTTGGATGAAAAACCGCCCGGGCGTCAGCCCATTCGAACAGCCGTCATGCCGGATGATCGGTTGGACGAAATCGTGGCGCATTTGAGCAAGGCGATATCGGAGGGGCGACAGGCCTATTGGGTCTGTCCGTTGGTCGAAGAGGCCGAAACCTTGGATTTGACCGCCGCCGAGGCCCGCGCGCGTCACCTTCAGGCCGCTTTGGGGCATGGGAATGTCGGGCTTGTGCACGGGCAAATGCCCGGTGCGGACAAGGATACGGTGATGGCGCGCTTTGCGTCTGGGGACACGCCTGTGTTGGTCGCGACCACGGTGATCGAGGTCGGCGTGGACGTTCCCAATGCCTCGATCATGGTCATTGAGCGGGCCGAGTCTTTCGGTTTGGCCCAACTCCATCAGTTGCGCGGTCGGGTTGGTCGCGGCAGTGCCGCCTCAACCTGCGTCCTTCTCTACAAAGCGCCTTTGTCAGAAACTGCCGAGCGGCGACTATCTTTGATGCGGGAAACCGAGGACGGGTTCCGGTTGGCGGAGGAAGATATGGCCATGCGCGGGGCCGGTGACATCATTGGGCAGGCCCAGTCTGGTGTGCCGCGTTTTCGCATCGCGGATTTGGATCACCACGCAGACTTAATGGCGCTTGCTCAGTCGGACGCGCGGGCCGCATTGGAGCATTCCGGGCTGGCGCAAACACCAAGAGCTGAGGCGCTGCGCATCCTGCTTTGGCTGATGGGTCAGGAAGAAGCCATCGCTCTTCTGGACGTTGGGTAAGCCAAAAGCCCAAATGTTCTTAAAAAGTTATTTACAGCCCCCCGGTTTGGAACATATATAGAACATCAGTTTAACGGAGGCCGTCATGCGTAAAGCGTTATCCACCACCGCCCGCCACATCACACCTCAATTCTGCGCCGACTTGGCCGGAATGGCCGCCATTTGCGTGATTGTGCTTGGTTTTTTGCACTTGCCCGCACTGGTTTGATCTGAGAGATCAGCGCTGCTGGGCTCAGAACTGAGCCTGTCACACTCTATCCATAGCATCTGCCTGCGATAGCTCCGCCGCCGAAACTGCCTGAGGCGGAAGTTGTCTGGTTTCCCCAATAACCGGACACGTGGAGATCGCTTTCCTGCCGCCGCCTCACATGAGTGCGGCGGCTTTTTTATTGCAAAAGGTCAGAAGGTTAATCCCATGCGAAGCCCACCCCATGCGGTGCCATTGACTTTAATTGGGGCCGAAAGGTCTTTCATCATTTTGAACACGCCACCGCCCATGTCGCGTCGATAGATTTGCAAAAGGAATGGGTCCCGATTGCGTCCCGCTTTCAGCCCCACGCGATCATCAAAGAGTCTGCGGTTGCGCGAGTTGGCGGCGTTCCAGTCCGGTTCTCCGGGCCGTTGCGGTCGCGAGAACTTGCGATTGTGGGTTGGCAGATACCCGTGCTGTGTCACCGCGGCGCAAAATACCACCTTTGGATCGAACTCCAACGCACGTTCAAGGATTGGCGGCAACATTCTATCTGTTAGCGCCAGGAACGGGGTGGTGTACTGCGGTGGGTTGGTATTCGGAATTGGCGTATAGCGGAAATCAAAGAGCGCTTTATGGCTGATTGTTCCGTCTTCTAGCGCATCTTCGAACACTTGCCCCACTTGGGCAGCGCAGCTTTGCACGTAATCAATGAAACGGGCGTCTTCTCCACCGCCACCGATGGCAACAGAACGCTGAACCAGCGCTTCCGACTGGTCGATCAGCCCATTTACACGCTTCCTGGCCTGGTGAATTCCCTCAGCCGTTTCAGAAATCGCAGTTTCAATACGATCAAAACAGGTCAGAAATTCCGCACCAGCACGTTCCACCGATTTGGCCTGGTTGCCCACTTCGCACGCATCGCGATGGGTGGTCCGCACGGTGTCGGCGATGTTTGACAGGGCAACGTCAGTTTGGTCGCCCACATCAATGACCGCAGTCGCTTCTTTGGCGACATTCTCCGCCTCTTCACGGAGAGTTTCGATCCAATCGCTCAATGAGGTAAGGCTTTCAAGAATTGCCGCCGCCGCATCGGTGGTCCGTTGGGACAGTTCGTTGACGGCTTCCGCCACCACAGCGAAACCCCGGCCCGCGTCGCCTGCGCGGGCGGCTTCGATTTTAGCGTTGATCGCTAAGATATTGACCTGACTGGCAATCGAGGTCACGGCCCCGTTGTTCACCCGGACTTCTTTCAGTGTATCACTGACTTGGCCCATGCGTTCGTTCAAGGACTGGACCCAAGTCGCCACCGACTGTGTGCGCGCGCTGGAACGTTGGACAAATTCCACCGACGACTCGACTTCTTGCAAACCACGCTCTGTGGCCTTGGTGATCGAGTGGATCGCGTCCTGAACGGTCGAATTGGCTTTGGAGATGTTATTTGCGCTGTCTCGGGCTTCCACCAGGATTGGTTTTTGTCCCGCGGATTTCTGGTCGATCAGATCAATAAATCCCGCGATTTCAACAATGTTGTACCCCAAGGACGACGCAGCCTGCGCCATGTCGTTCAGCCGGTCCTGTGGAATTGTCTGAGGCTCAGCATGGTCTGGCTGAACATCTTGCAAATCGCGCATGTCTCTCTCCCTCCGGTACGGGCCTTAGGGAGAACAGATTTCAGAATGCTTAAAGTGTGTTCAGGCGCAATTGGCTTCTGCGGCGGCATCCATCGCCGACAAGGTGGCATCCAGGCACAGGAGGATAGATGCATGTCGGTTGCGAAAATCGCTGGCTGCGCTCAGAACTTCCAAATCGCCAAAAGGTGCTTGAGGTGCAGGTCCCTGATTTTCAAGCATATTTGCAAGAGCTGCCCTGGTCTCACGCACGGTTTCAAAGGTCTGGCCGATGATGTTGGCTCCGACAACTGACGCCGCCGCCTGGCCCAGTGCGCAAGCCTTCACATCCTGCCCGAAGGCCACAATACGACCATTGTCCATGCCCACATCCACCGAAACCACCGATCCGCAGAGCGGCGCGCGCTTCGATGCGGACCCGTCTGGGTTTTGCAAACGCTCCGTCAGCGGAATGTCCGCTGCAAGGCGGAGGATTTTCTGAGAGTAGAGCTTGATCAGGTCCGTGTCCGACAACGACTTTTCCTCTGGCTTGGCTAACAGTAGATAGCCAGCAACGTTCGATATGCAAAGGAAATCTGCCATGGACTTTGATCCATCAACCTTGCGGTACAATGATCAGGGTCTGATCCCCGTGATCGCGCAAGATGCTGACACAGAGATGGTTCTCATGATGGCTTGGATGAATGCCGATGCCGTTGCCAAAACACTTGAAGATCGCCGTGTAACCTATTGGTCTAGGTCACGTCAGGCATATTGGGTGAAGGGTGAAACCAGTGGGCACACACAAGAGTTGGTCGATCTGCGTGTGGACTGTGACAGAGACTGTTTGCTTGCAGTTGTGCGTCAAATTGGTCCAGCTTGCCATACCAATCGCAAGAGCTGTTTCTTCACGTCCGTATCCGACGGGACGGAGCGTGAGCTGATGAAACCTGAGGTTTGAAATCCACAAGGTCGCGAATGTCGGCTGGGGTCAGTCCATCAGAGCGAAACTGAGCAATGGCACGCGCATCGTCACGTTTGGCCAAGCGTTTGCCGGCGCTGTCACGGACCAGTTTGTGGTGGCGGTATTTACATGAAGAGAGCCCCAGAAGTCTCTGTAAAAAAACATGAATGGATGTTGCTTCGGCGAGGTCCTCACCCCGCGTTACCAAGGTGATGCCTTGGTCATGGTCATCGATGACAACGGAAAGATGATAGGATGTCCCCATATCCCTGCGTGCAATCACGACATCACCAACCTGGTTGATCATCTCTTCCTTGGTCCAACGGGTTTTCAGGGCCAGGTTAAGCGGACCGATTTCTTCAAAGGAAACGGATAATTCGTCTAAGTGTTTGAGTGCCAACGCCATATCCAACCGCAATGTGCCGTCAGGCAGCGGTCCAGTTCGTGTGCTTAGGTCTCGACATGTGCCTGGGTAGATGATCCCGTCCGGTCCGTGGAGCGGAGCGCCTTCCTGTGGGGCGCTGGCAGCTGCGAGAATATCCTTTCTGTTACAATGGCATGGGTATAGCAGACCTAAATCCCAAAGCTGTTGCAAAGCTTCTCGATAGCGGGGCAGCCGGTCTGATTGGCGCATGACCGGCTCCGACCATGTCACGCCTAACCACCTCAGATCATTGTAAATCTGGTTTTCCCAGTGGGACCGGGCCCGGCTTTGGTCGATGTCTTCAATGCGGAGAAGGAACTTTCCTCCGGCTTGTTTTGCTAGGTCTTCCGCGACCAATGCGGCAAAGGCATGACCGATGTGGAGCGGCCCTGTGGGTGAAGGTGCAAACCTTGTTGGCACATCAATCCCGTCTTGCCCTGGCTTCCGCGCCGGCTTGGAAAATCAAGATCCACGCCAACAGAATGAACATTGGATGGGTGAGGCCGCCTGAAAAGATGATTGCGGGTATCCAGATCAGAAAAACGACGATGCTCACGAACACGCGCCCGATGAGGAGGATTGAGAGCGGTGGCAGAAATAGAGCCAGTACATAGTTCATCTATTTACGCCTTCTCAAATAGATACACGGTGGCGTTCAAGTTGAGAGTTGGCAGGTGCGGGCCGTGCTCTTCGTAGATGGTTCGCAGCAACCCATCGTCTGTTAATTGCTTTAGGGCACCCGAATACGCTGGGTCATGTAACGTGTGATCGTTGTAGGAAAGCGCGAGAAAGCCGCCCTGCGAGAGGGTTTCAACCAATTCTGCCAAGACCGAGGCCGGAGCAGCGCCTACGCTAACGGCGCCACAAGCGAACACCAGACCGTATCCGGTGGGCAATGGGTCTCCGGGCTCTCCGCACACTAGTTTCTGATAAACGGCCTTTTGCGCCGCTTGATCCAACATGGGTTGCGAAACGTCGTACCCGTCGATACGCGTGAAGCCCTCGGCGGCAAGCGCTTCACCGGACAAACCGGTGCCACAGCCGAAATCGAGGATCGCAATTTCACGGTCTTGGATATGGTTGGCCACAGCTTCGGCCATCCTTCGCGGCGTCATGTATTCCGCTTTATCCAGCGTATCGTCATAATGGCTGGCGTGTGCTGCATACACCGCCTGTGTTTCTTCGACGGTACGAGCAGCATAAACTTCTTCAAAGAACTCCTTGGAGTTCATGGTTTTTCTCCTCCACAGTTGGCGCGGTTTCATTTTGCAACCACGCCGTCCACGCCGCTTTTGCGCGATCCGTGTAAGCCTTGTACCGGTCCTTGCGTCCCCGGCGACCGCCACGGGCGTCAACTTGGGGGAACAGTCCAAAGTTGACGTTCATGGGTTGGAACGTTTTGGCCTCAGTACCGCCCGTGATGTGATGCACAAGTGCGCCCATGGCTGTTTCGGGCGGAGGCGGCGAAACCGGTTCACCATTCATTTCACGCACGGCAAGCTTCGCCGCCAAAAGGCCCATGGCGGCACTTTCCACATAGCCCTCAACGCCAGTTATCTGGCCCGCGAACCGGATATTCGGTCGAGACCGCAGCCGCATTCGATTGTCGAGCAATGTGGGTGAATTCAGAAACGTGTTGCGGTGAATGCCGCCCAGCCTCGCGAAACGGGCAGTTTCCAAGCCGGGTATCTGTCTGAGAACATCAACTTGCGCACCGTATTTCATCTTGGTTTGAAACCCAACGATATTGAAAAGTGTGCCCAGAGCGTTGTCGCGGCGAAGCTGGACCACAGCCCACGGTTTGACATCTGGCTGATGCGGGTTGGTCAGACCAACGGGTTTCATCGGGCCATGCCGCAAGGTTTCACGCCCACGTTCCGCCATCACTTCAATCGGCAAACACCCGTCGAAGTACCCGGCGGTTTCCCCTGGCTTGAACTCGGTTTTGTCCGCCGCCAACAGGGCATCGATGAACGCCTCGTACTGATCCCGATCCATGGGGCAGTTGAGGTAAGCTGTGCGCTCTTCTTCTGTCTCGCCTTTATCGTAGCGCGACTGAAACCAAGCTTGGGACATGTCGATGCTGTCGGCATATACAATCGGCGCAATGGCGTCGAAAAACGCCAGCGCATCCGCACCGGTTTCCTCTCGGATGGCCTCGGCCAATGCCCCAGAGGTCAGCGGTCCCGTCGCAATAATCCAGTGACCGTCCCGCGGCAATTCGGCAATCTCGCCATCGCATACTTCCACCAAAGGATGCGCGCGGAGCCGTTCAGTCACGGCGCGGGCGAATGCTTCACGGTCCACCGCCAGCGCTCCGCCTGCGGGCAAACGGTGGCGGTCCGCAATTTCCATGATCAATCCACCGGCCGCACGCATTTCCCAATGTAACAAGCCCACTGCATTCTGTTCACTGTCATCAGACCGGAATGAGTTGGAACAGACCATTTCGGCCAAGTCGCCGGTTTGGTGGGCAAAAGTGCCCACACTGGGGCGCATTTCATGGAGCACTACGGGCACACCGGCCTGGGCCGCTTGCCAAGCTGCCTCAGACCCCGCCATCCCTCCGCCAACGATATTGAGCTTTTCTACCATGGGCGAAGGATAGGGGTTTCACCTGGCAATTGCCAGAGGATGGGCGCCCGCCGCTTGACCCAAGCCTGAATTGTACGACCTTTTGATTTCAAACAGTGGATCGCGTGACATGTCGTCAAAACCGCAGAACCAAAGACAGCCTTTGCGACCCTTACTGGTCGGGCTGGTGTTGGCTGGCTGCGTCGCACTGATCGCCTCTGATTTTATTCACCACGCCCTGACTCGAGCGGTGGGAGGACCGGAGCTGGACGACGGCACAACAAATCGCCTGTGGCATGCCGATGCCCCGCTGGCCACTTTCGCAATCCATCTCCACATGGCGTTTGGCGCAGTGATCACTGGGCTGGCGATTTTTCAGACGGTCGGGCCATTGCGCCGACGTGCACCTTGGGTGCACCGGTGGTCAGGCCGCGTCGTCATTGTGTGCGCCATCGTCACTGCGCTCGGGGGCCTTGTTTACATGGCCGTTAAAGGGACCGTTGGCGGGCCTGATATGACGCTGGCCTTTACAGTTTACGGGCTCTTGATGCTTTGGTGTGCTTGGCAAACGGCTCAGCGGGCCATGGCGAGGGACTATGATGCCCACCGCGAATGGGCTTTGCGGCTGATCATTTTGGCAATGGCATCATGGATTTACCGTGTTCACTATGGCCTGTGGTTTGTCACAATGCATGGTTGGGAAGTGAACACCGAAGATTTCTCGGGTCTCTTTGATCGCGTCAACGTTTGGGCATTTTTTGTGCCGTATTTGTGCATCCTAGAATTGGTCTTGTGGCGAAAGCGTAGGATGCGCTCTGTGCTCCCTATGACCAGTTGACCGACACGGCGAGGCAGTCCTACAGGGGCTAGGGTCAGGTATTGGAGTACGAGTATGGTCACTGTGAGTGTCTTTGGACCCATGGCATCAATCGGTGTTGTGCAAGCAATTCTTGGGCATGACATCACCCCAATACCTTGCACGTTGCATGACCATGCATTTGCGGGTGGCGATTGCGTGGTCCCGGCCTTGTCTGCCGCCTCGGGCAATACTCTGGATGGCCTATGGCTGGAGTTGACCGACACTCAGTTCGCGACCTTCCAATTTGTTTCAGACGTACTTGGTCTGTCTGCAAAAACCGTTTCAGTCACAGTTGATGGTACGCTTCGCGACACAACAACTGTCGAGACGTCTACCACAGGTTCCGAGCCATGGATGGACGCGGAAAACCTGGGCTGGGCGGCAATCCTTAGCTTGGCCATCGAAGAAATACTCAGTTACCGCAAGGACTTGAGCGCTTCGGATGTTGCAGACCGTCTGGGACCAATCCTAAGCCGGGCGGCGTCCAAAGCAACAGCAATGGCCGCCACGCCAAAACCATCCGAGTCCGGTCATACTAATAAAGACATCACCATACACGAACACCGCAGGCCCTATTCGCTTTTCTTCACAGTGGAAGAAGTGGTTTTTTCCCATACCAAGTTCGATGGCAGTCAAAGTGATCCGCTGTTGCGGGCTGTGTTCCTGGCCGCAGATGCCGTCACGGTTCTGCCCTATGACCCTGTCCGTGATCGCGTGTTGTTGGTGGAACAAGTGCGAGCATCGCCGATGGTGCGTGGTGATCAATCCCCTTGGATTTTGGAACCTATTGCCGGGCGCATTGAACCGGGTGACACGCCCGAAACCACGGCACGCAAAGAGGCCGAAGAGGAAGCGGGCCTGACCTTGCAGGACCTGCATTTCATAGGGGATTATTATCCGTCAACGGGCTGTTTCACCGAGTATCTCTATTCCTATGTAGCCACGGCCGATCTCCCGGACAGTGCGGCGGGCTTGGGCGGTGTTTTGGCCGAAGGGGAAGACATCCGCGCCCATATTATCAGTCGCGGTGACCTCATGCGGCGGATCGACAACAATGAAATTCCCGATGGGCCCTTGATCCTGACGGCATACTGGTTGGAACGGAATTTGCACCGTCTGCGCGGCTGAACTTGAACCCCAAGGGCCCGGGCCGTAGAGATGGCGCACCTGGGTAAGGGGGACACCATGACCATCCACAGCGATCTCGCCGCCGCCGTTGGAAACACGCCGCTGATCCGACTGAACAAAGTGAGCGATGAAACAGGGTGTGAGATCCTGGGCAAAGCCGAGTTTATGAACCCCGGTCAGTCTGTGAAAGACCGCGCCGCGCTTTGGATCATCAAAGATGCCGTGGCCAGTGGTCGTTTGCGCCCAGGCGGAACAATTGTGGAAGGTACGGCGGGCAACACCGGCATCGGGTTAGCACTGGTTGGGGCCTCCATGGGGTTCAAGACTGTGATCGTGATTCCAGAAACCCAAAGCCAAGAGAAGAAAGACATGATCCGCTTGGCGGGCGCGGAATTGGTGCAGGTTCCCGCTGCTCCCTATCGCAACCCCAACAATTATGTGCGCTACTCCGAACGGCTCGCGAACAAACTGAACGAAACCGAACCAAACGGGGCGGTTTGGGCCAATCAGTTCGACAATGTGGCCAACCGCCAAGCCCATATCGACAGCACGGGGCCGGAGATTTGGGAACAAACGGACGGCAAAGTGGACGGCTTCATTTGCGCCGTGGGCTCAGGCGGTACCATCGCCGGCGTTGCAGCCGCTCTGCAACCCAAAGG